>JAAFJU010000027.1 GCA_013298165.1 Synechococcales cyanobacterium bin31.maxbin.ball.101
GATCGTCGCAAAATCGCAACAGCTTAGTATCCTATCTAACAGATGTCACTTTGTCCAGTTAACCGATCGAATTTATTCAGATTTGCTGACTTAAGGAGTTTGGATGCGCAGTTGGGCTGGAACTTTCAGGGTGTTGGGCTGGGATTTAGTGTTTTGAGCCTTTACAGAAGACGGGCCAGAAGGCTGGGCTTTCAATTGGATTGGGGGGGCGGACTGGAGCTGAACGGCAGATGCTTGCGCGAGTTGAGCAGGTTTGGTGTTGAACGGCAGGGTTTGAACTGACTGGGCATTAGGCGCTTGAGGCTGTTGGGCCACTTTCAAGGCTTGGCTCAGATCCGTCATGGCGACTTCGAGCTGCTGTCCCGCGTCGATCGCAATCCAAGACCCATCGGGCAACTGTTGCCGCATTTCAAAGTGCAGATGAGGCCCTGTGGAGTTGCCTGTGCTGCCAACGCGACCAATGACAGTCCCCTTTTGGACGACTTGACCCGGTTTCACAAACAATTCAGACAGGTGAGCGTAGAGGGTCTGTTGACTGCCTTGACCATGCTCCAGCGCCACCGTCATCCCATATCCCCCAAGGAAATCAGCCAGCAAAACCCGGCCATTCAACGCGGCGATCACGGGTGTTCCCATGGGCGCAGCGATATCGGTTCCAGTGTGAACCCGCTGATCACCTGTAATGGGATGAACGCGCCAACCAAAAAATGACGTGATCGGCGACGGAATCGACAGCGGGAACATCATGCCCAGACTGGCCAGGTTCGGCATCTTGGGCAGCTTCAGGTTGCCACTGAAGTAAGGCTTGAGGGCCGCAGGGGCCGAGAACTGAACGCCTTGCCGATCGACCGTCACAGGTCCCCAATTCACCGCTTCTGGTTCTGGGGCAGCGGATTCTGAGGCTTCAGGCTCTGCCGCGACCACTTCGGGTGGCGCGATCGCAGGCACAGGTTTTACCTTGACGGGTTTTACCTTGGCGGGTTGAGCCACGGCGATGGGGGCCGGGGGCAACGGATCGGGCTTTTCGGCGACGGGCGGCAAGGGGTCCGCCTGCACCACCTCAGGAGAAGCGATCGGCTCAGGGACCGTAGGCTTAGCCACTTGAGGCTCCGCAGGGGCCTCAGCCTGACTAGGAGCCTGTACCGCCGCCAGTCCCGCAGGTTCCAACAGCTTAATCTGAGATCCGGTCGTCTGGGCCTGGGCGATCGGCACCGCGACCATGCCTAATCCAGCCAACCCCAACCCTAGGGGATGAAACAGAGTTTGGCAGAAGCGCAAAAGCCGCCAGGGGGAGCGCTGCGCTGCGACATGCTGAGACTGAGTGGATTGGGACTGAGGCGATTGAGAAGGGGTCATGGAGAAATGGGGGAGCAACTAATTGATTAAAAATAATGCAGGCAATGAATAAGGCCGATCGGCAGGGCAACGGGTGATAGAGGTTTCAGCTATTGTTGGCGATACATAGAGCATTGGAGACCTAACCGGAGAAATACTTCTCTCAAACTTATCCCCCGCGAAGGAGTTTAGCGCGAGATTTCACTCTGTCAAAGTACATAGATCACAATAAAAATATATACAGTCGTTGCAGATTCTTGAGAATTCGTATTTTCTGTCGGGGGTTCCAACCATTAGGCTTCCCTCGGAAGAATAGAGAATATCACGGAGACTCGATCGTCCCGAGACATTTTACTCTTCCCTACTCTAGAGGGGCAGCCGGACAAGCTGTAAGAAAATCTGATGAAGCCGGAGGCATTCCGATCGGTCTGAGCTTCATGATTGCGATCAAATTGCGATCAAAACGGTGACGATCGGTCCTGTGGTTTTACGGATCTAACGACCCTCCATTTGATTTGACATCTTGATTTGACATCAGGTTTCAACCGCCGAGTATCATGGCCAAACCGTTTACCGAAACAATCCCATGCCCCAAACTCCGTCCCACGAATGGCAATGGCAAACCTGGAACGACTTACCCTATCTAACCTGTAGTTTGCTGAATGACTGGCAGCATGGGTGGTTTACCCAGCAGTTTTCGCCCACAACCCCGTTTAAGCTCACGGAACAGATTTATCCCGAAGCCACCGCATATCGGGTCAAGCAGGTTCATGGCAAGGTGGTTTTGGCTCCATCCGAAATGAACCAACCCCTGCACGATGACAATCTCCATGATGGCGATGGCGTCATTTCTGAAGCGGCTCAGCAGGCGGTTTGGGTCTGTACGGCGGACTGTACGCCTGTGCTGATCGCCGATCGCACCACAGGAAGAGTCGCAGCAGTTCATGCGGGCTGGCGAGGCACGGCGCAGAAGATTGTGCCCGTGGCGATCGATCGGCTCTTATCGCAGGGATCCAAACTTGAAGATTTGCTGGTGGCGATGGGTCCGGCGATCAAGGGTGAGGTCTATCAAGTGAACAACGAAGTCGGGTTTGAGACCGCCGTGACGATCGCCCCTGAGTTAGCAGAGGTCAGTTTGGAACAGGCGATCGAAACGCTGAAAGCCTTGCCCAACTCGCCCATTTTGCCGGATACAGAACCGGGGAAAGTACGGCTGGACGTGCGGCGGGTGAATGCGTTGCAGTTAGAACAGTTGGGGTTGGCGGCGGACCAGGTAGCGATCGCGCCCCATTGCACCTACGCCGATCCGGTGAACTTCTTCTCCTACCGCCGCGAAACCCGCAAAAAAGCCCAATGGTCGGGGATTGTCAGTCGATAGGGCCGGGGTTCGGCTCCGCTCACCCCTCAATTCGACTTGAGGTGAGCGGAGCTATTCGAGTTAGATTTTTCATGCCAGAATCTACCCAAAAGATCCTTTGCTCTAGACTATAACCTTCCCAACTCGTCTAATTCTTCGCCTTGTAATCCTTCGCGATCGCCTGAATCCGTTTGACTGGGACATTAAAGCGTTTGGCAATTTCAGCCACGGATAACCCCGCCTGAAGTCCCATCGGCACGGCTGCAATCAATAGTTCTTCTTTACCTTCTTCTTTACCAGCTTCCCTCTCTTCTTCCTGGATTTCTTGATAGAAGCGGGTTTTCTTCAGTTCTGCTTTAGTACCTAACATAGCTTTAATCTCCTCGCGACTGAGTTTTGGGAATGCCGAAGGTATAGCTCGTCCTTGGGGCTTTTTCCCCGAGTAGCTCAAATGCAAGCTTGGGCTTTTCTGAAAACAAGCGATAGAACAAAGAATCAGTTTCCGTTCCACACATCCGAATGGGTGAACGATCGCAGCATATCGCGAGATCGCCGGGGTTCGACTCCGCTCACCCCTCAATTCGCGTCGGGTGAGCGGAGCCGAACCCAACGCATAAGTTATGGGAACACTGAGCTAAACCGATTCAATGGTCTTATTTCCCATCACAAACCGCCATAATTCCTATGTCCGATCGTCACTTGTTTACCCGCTGGGCCACTGTCGCATTTCTAGCTTGCTTTTTCACCACAGGTCTCCCAAAATCGTTGGCGCAGCCTCCCGAAACGGGAATCGCAGCCCAAATGCCCAACAGTCCAACCAACAACCGCGACCTACAAGCAGCCGATCGGGAACTCGAAGCCCTCTCCAGACAACCCTTCGAAACCCCCATTTTTGCCCAAAAAAGCCAACTCCAAAACCTCTATCGCCGCTACGAAAAATATAACCACAAACCCGGCCTCGCCCTCACGAGACTAGAACTCGCCTGGGTCGCCTACCACGACGCCGACTACGCCGAAGCCGATCGGCAACTGCGCGCCACCGAAAATCAATTCAATCCCGCCATGAGCGCCTACTGGCGAGGCAAAAGTCTCAGAGGCTTACTCCAACTCGAAGCAGGCAGACCCCAAGAAGCCCTGAATAACCTCCTAATGACCCAGGCCAACTTCCACTCCTGGCCCCAACAACAAGTCAAACAAGTCGGCCTCGCCAACGCCTACCGCAGCCTCGGCCAATACCGTAAATCCGCCGGATTTGCCACCAGCGCCTCCCGCCTCGGAGCCTCCCACCGCGTCCGAGCCGAAGCCCTGCAAATCCTGGGCGACACGGCCTTTGAAGTGGGGCAATTTGACGAAGCGATCGGACATTACGAAGAAGCCCTCAGCTACAGCAAAAAATTTGGCAACACCTACGGACGCCGCAACCAATTCACCAGCATCCACCTCCTCACCCAACTCGGACGCGCCTACCAAGCGATCGGCAAAACCGCCGAAGCCGATCGCGCCACCAACCAAAGCGTCCAACTCGCCGAACAATTCGCCACCCCACAGCAGGCGATCGTCCTGGTCCTCGCCCTCAACGCCGCCGCCATGGTCAACCTGGATGCTGGAAGACCCGCCATCGCCCTAGGCCAGCTTGAGCAAGCCCAAAAAATCGCCGAAAGCCGCAACCAAAACCTCACCGGAAACATCACCACCCTCCTCAACTTCGGCCACTATTACCAAAAAAACAACGATCTCGATCGGGCCAAACCCTACTATGAAAAAGCCCGTGAACTCGCCGATCGGATCGGCGATCGAGCCGCAGAAGCCCGCGCCAACAGCGCCCTCGGCCAACTGCAACTGAAACAACAAAAAACCAAAGAAGCCATCCAATCCTTAAGCCGCAGCATCGAACTCTTTGAAACCCTCCGTCCCGAACTCAAAGACGCCCAACGCCTGACGATCGCCGAAACCCAAACCCAAACCTACCAACTCCTCCAAACCGCCCACATTCAAGACAACAACCCCAACCAAGCCCTCGTCACCACAGAACGCGCCCGTGCCCGCGCCCTCGTGGATCTCCTCTCACAGCGCAACATTTCCAAATCCCTCGACACCAACACCGCCATCAGCAACCGATCGGACGGCACCAACATCCGCATCACCAGCCCCAACAGTCGTACCCTCACCTACGAAGACCTCTCTAACCCCAGCCTCCCCAGCATCACCCTAGACAGCATCAAAGCCGCCGCCAAAACCCAAAACGCCACGATCGTCACCTACGCCATCACCCGCCAACTGGATCGCCCCGACCTCGAAAGCGAACTCCACACCTGGGTCATCCAACCCAACGGCACTATCCACTTTCGCAGCACCGACCTAAAACGTCCCCCCGACGAACTCACCACCTCAACCATCACCAGCAATACCTCCAACAGCCGATCGAGAGGAGCCAGCCTCAAACAACTGATCACCCGCAGCAGCAAAACCCGCAACAGCCTCACCGCCGAACACGAACGCCCCGAAAACTACGCCCGCTACAGCGAAGCCAGTCGTTCGGCTCACCAACTGTTGATCGAACCCATTGAGGCATTACTGCCAAAAACCGATCGCGATCGCGTCATCTTCGTCCCCCAAGGCGAACTCTTTCTCGTCCCCTTCCAATCCCTCCAAGACGCTCAAGGCCAATACCTAATCCAAAAACACACCCTCCAAATCATCCCCTCCATCCAAACCCTAACGCTCCTCAAACCCAGCCCAAAAAATAGCAACAGCCCCCTCATCGTCGGCAATCCATCGCCCATGCCCACGGACTACGACGCCCTCCCCGGCAGTGAACTCGAAGCCACCGCCATCGCCAAACTCTTCAACACCAACGCCATCCTCGGAGCCAGCGCCACTAAAGACAACATCCTCAAAAAAATGCCCAGCGCCTCCCTAATCCACCTCGCCACCCACGGCACCATGGACGATCGCTCCGGCTCCGAAAGCGCCATCATCCTCGCCAACACCACCCCCAACACCGACAAAAATCCCCTGAACGAACTCAACAGCACCCTCACCGCAGCCGAAATCCTCGACCTGCGGCTGAATGCAAACCTCGTCGTCCTCAGCGCCTGCAACACCGGACGTGGCCAAATCACCGGAGAAGGCGTCATCGGACTAACCCGATCGTTCCTCTCCGCCGGAGTCCCCAGCGTCGTCGTCTCCCTCTGGCAAGTCCCCGACAAACCCACCAGCGCCCTCATGATCGCCTTCCACGAAAATCTCAAAAAAGGCGAAGACAAAGCCCAAGCCCTCCGCCAAGCCATGCTGACAACCATGAACCAATACCCAGAACCCACCGACTGGGCAGGCTTCATGCTGGTCGGACGATCGGACTAGCCCTAGAAAACCAACCTCAACGCCTCAATCCATTTCACACCCATATCTGGATTGGACATAACCCAGTTAGGACGCACCGACTTGCATTACACTCATGAATTAAACTTAAGGCTGCTCCCTTGGACCCCGCAATGAATTCAGACTTGTCCCCCGACGCCGAAACCAACGCCCCGATCGAACCTGCCGAGGATCTCGTCGAAGCCTTTCTGCGCGGCCAAAACAGCGGCGGAGCCTCAGACATCGACTACGGCGTCGGCGGAATGCCCATCCCTCCAAAGGGCTTCCGATCGGGCTTCATCGGCATCATCGGACGCCCCAACGTCGGCAAATCCACGCTGATGAACACCCTTGTCGGCCAAAAGATCGCCATCACCTCCCCCACCGCCCAGACCACCCGCAACCGCCTCAAAGGCATCCTCACCACCGACCAAGCGCAAATCATCTTCGTCGATACCCCCGGCATCCACAAGCCCCACCATCGCCTCGGTGAAGTCCTCGTCAAAAATGCCCAAAATGCCATTCACTCGGTGGATGCGCTGGTCTTCGTCGTGGATGGATCAACCGACTTAGGCGGCGGCGATCGGTTCATCTCCGACCTATTGCGCGACTGCAAAGTGCCCGTCGTCCTAGGCATTAACAAAGCCGACTGCCAAGATCCTGCCCTGCAAGTCAAAGACCTTCCCGTGATCAACGGCAACATCTGCGATCGAGCCTACCTCGAACTCGCCCATGCCCAAAACTGGACGATCGCGAAGTTTTCCGCGTTAACCGGAGAAGGACTAGAGGACTTACAACAAAAACTGATTGACCAACTTGAACCCGGTCCCTACTACTACCCACCTGATTTGGTGACAGACCAACCCGAACGCTTCATTATGGGCGAACTGATTCGGGAGCAGATTTTGCTGTCTACGCGAGAGGAAGTGCCGCATTCGGTGGCAATCGCGATCGATCAAGTCAAAGAAGAAGCCAAAATCACCCGCGTCTTTGCCACCATTCACGTTGAGCGGGATTCTCAGAAAGGCATATTAATCGGCAAAAAAGGCACGATGTTAAAAAGCATTGGCACGGAAGCTCGAATGCAAATGCAAAAACTGATTGAAGGCAAAATTGATCTACAACTCTTCGTCAAAGTCCAACCCAAATGGCGACAGTCCCGCACCCGCCTCGCAGAACTCGGATATCGCGTAGAAGATTAAGGACAGCTTAGAAAATGTTGATTTGCAGCATTATTGAAGAACATTATTGAATTAGTGTGCAGTTCTACCCTAACTTGACTTATGCAGCAGATTCTCAACCGATCGATCGCTTTAGGATTGATTGGAATGATCTCAACCGTGAACAGTGCGATCGCCGCGCCCGTGGTACGAGTGCCTTGGAACAAGCTTACCGGACAAACCGCAACGCCGTTGAGCTACGGACTAAATGGATTTCAAGCCTTTAATCCCGATGTCGCAGGGAATCCCGGCAACGAAGCCTACAAAACCAATATTGCTTCTATGCGTCCCGGCATTATTCGCTATCACAACATGCAAATGCTCAACGACTCACGCCAAGATCCCTATGGCTGGGTCATTTCGCCCAATCAAGCCACCTATCAATGGGACAAGGCCAAAATTAGCAACGCCCTGCAGAATTCCTACAGCTTTCGGCCTGTGGTGATGATGAACATTCCCAGTTGGCCCAAAGTACTGGACGATGGCACCGGAAAACTTCGCCCTCAGGACTACGACAAGTTCGCTCAATTCTGTGCAGATTTAGTTCGCATCGTGAATATAGATTTGCAAAAAGGCGTGAAATACTGGGAAATTACCAATGAAAAAGATGGGGTTTATGGCAATAACATGGCGGAAGTAGGCCGAATTTACACCCGCGTCGCCCAAGCCATGAAACAGATCGATCCAACCATCAAAGTCGGGGGACCTGCATTTACAAGTGTCTATCCCAGCGATCGGATTGATGCCTTTCTCACCACCGCCGCACCCTCCTTAGATTTTATTTCTTATCACAGCTATTCCACAGGATCGAAGACCGATACCCCCAAGCAGCTTTGGAACTCAGCCGCAGGATTGGGAAATTTCACAGGTCAAGTCAAACAAAGTCTGGCCAAATATCCCACGAGATTAATCGAAACCTTCCACAATGAATTCAACATCAGCTATGCCCCACCCGACGAACGCATGACCAATCAAGTCAGTGCCGTCTACGATGCCCTCGCCTTGATTTCCATTACCAATTCCGGAGCCACAGGGTCCATGGCCTGGAATGAATCCGATGGCTGGTATGGCAAACTCGACAATCAATGGGGTGCCTGGAGTCGTCGTCCGGCCTCCTACGTCTATCAAATGTTTAACTCCCACTTACGGGGCCAAATCATCGCTGCCAAATCCACCGAACCGAACAACATCACCAGTTACGCCGTCAAAAACCAAACCCAATATTCGCTAGCTTTAGTGAATCGATCGCTCACCCATCAAACCGTCTCCATCACCTTTACCAGTTGGGACAAACCCGTCGTCCCCAGCGATCGCGTCACGGTCTACAGTGTCAGTCCCACAGGCTACAGCACCACTGACAGCACGATCGCCCAGCTCGCCACAGGCCACCCCATCCCCCCCAACACCGTCACCGTCATCACCAAAACCCGATAAGTCCCCGAGACCCCGAGACCGTAAGGGCGCGCTTCCCGCGCCCAGACACCACCCGAGACCCCAGATCTGTAGATAGACGATCGCACAACCCGCTATAATCCATGCCGACCCTGGCTTAAGGATCCAAATCTGTGCTTCCCACCTCCAAATTCACCCGAAATCGTCGCTTATCGCAGTTCCTCACATTCCTAGATCTCGGCCTCACGATCGCCCACCTCATCGCCCACCTCTGGCTTGACAGCCCGATCGCCCAAGCCAAAGCCCCTGAATCCAAAGAACCCAACAAAACAGAAAGCGCAGAAACGCTCAAACTTCCACCCAAAAAGCAACCCGTAGAAGTCAGCGTCGGACTCCACATCAGCAACCTCGCCGACATCAACCAAGCCACCGAAACCTTCGCCGTCGCAGGCTACCTCCTCTACAACTGGAACGATCCCCGCCTCGCCTACAACGCCAAAACCGCCGGGACAACCACAAAAGCCAGCAAACTCGACGACATCTGGCATCCCAATCTCGAAATGGTCAACTTCAAATCCTCCGAAGCCTCCGACACCACCGTAGACATCGCCCCCGACGGCACCGTCACCGCCCAAGAGCGCTTTTCCAAGACCCTCTCATCCGGACTCGAACTCGATCGCTTCCCCTTCGATCGACAAAAACTCCTCGTCATCATCGAATCTCTCAAATCCCCCGAAAGCAGCGTTCGTCTGACCCACGATCCCAAGAAAATTTCGATCGGGACAGATAGCTTCGTCACCCTCTCCGAATGGACGGTCAAACAGCTAGATGGCAGCGATGGGCGATCCTTCTTCCCACCCGAACAGCAAAACTACTCCAGAGTTTCTATTGAAATCAACATTCAACGAAACTCTGGATTTTATATCTTTAAAGTGATGGTGCCGCTGTTTCTGATTACGATCGCATCTTGGTCCGTATTTTGGATTAATCCCCAGGAATTTTCAACTCAAATTGGCATTGCATTTACAAATTTACTCACGATCGTCGCTCTATTACTAGTGATTAACGACAGCCTACCAAAAGTGGGATATCTAACGTTCATGGACGGATTCACAATGCTGTGTTTTAGTGCCATCCTCGTCGCAATTTTAGAACTCGTCGTCGCCCATCGCTGGGAAACCAACAACAAACACAACCGCGCCGAAAAAATACACCATATCGCGAGGTGGCTCGTTCCCAGCGTTTTTATGTTTGGGAATTTAATATTGTATGTCCTGATGATCGGGATCAAGGCATAGTCACTATTCAGACGGCCCCACAGAAGATCTAAGCCGCCGAAGATCCAAAGCCGCACCCAATGCGGTACCCTAGAAAACTTGGAAATAACCTTGGAACAATCTAGGAACCCTGTATGCTAGCCCTCCTCAGCGTGTCTGACAAAGCCGGAATCGTAGAATTTGCCCAGCGACTGGTCAGCGAGTTTGGATTTGACATTATCAGCAGCGGCGGGACCGCCAAAACGCTGAAGGATGCGGGCATTCCCGTCACCAAAGTTTCCGACTACACAGGCTCCCCCGAAATCCTCGGCGGCAGAGTCAAGACCCTCCATCCCAAAATTCACGGCGGCATCCTCGCCCGTAAAGATCTCCCTGAGCACCTCGCCGACCTAGAAGCCAACGGCATCAGAGGCATTGATCTCGTCGTCGTCAACCTCTATCCCTTCGAGCAGACGATCGCCAAACCCAACGTCACCTTAGAAGACGCGATCGAAAACATCGACATCGGCGGACCCGCCATGGTCCGCGCCAGCGCCAAAAACCATGCCCATCTGACGATTTTGACCAATCCTAACCAGTACGATCGCTACCTCGAAGAATTCAAAACCCAAAACGGCAACGTCAGCCTCAAGTTCAGACAGCAAACGGCTCTGGCAGCATTCCAGCACACCGCAGCCTACGACAGCGCTATCTCCGCCTACCTCGCCGAGCAAATCACCGACGAACCCACGGCAATGCCACAAAGCTTTGGCCGACCGGGCACCCAACTCCAAGCCCTACGCTACGGCGAAAACCCTCACCAAAGCGCCGCCTGGTACCAGACTGGCGCAACAAAAACAGGATGGGCGGCAGCCACTCAGCTACAAGGCAAAGAACTAAGCTATAACAACCTCGTCGATCTCGAAGCCGCTCGTCGGATCATTGCTGAATTCATTGACGCAGATCCCACAGCAACGATTATCAAACATACGAATCCCTGTGGCTCTGCCATGGGTTCAACCATTGTCGAAGCCTATACCAAAGCATTTAATGCCGATTCAACGTCAGCCTTCGGCGGAATTGTCGCGCTCAATCGCCCGATCGATGCTGCTACAGCGACAGAACTGAGTAAAACCTTCCTCGAATGCGTTGTTGCTCCGGGTTGCGACGACGAGGCAAAAGCGATTTTAGCGAAGAAAGTGAATGTTCGCGTTTTGGTTCTGCCAGATTTGTTAGGCGGTTCTGAGCAGGTGATTAAGGACATTGCAGGGGGGTTCCTGGTGCAGGCGGCGGATACCTTAGTCGCTAATCCTGACGATTGGCAAGTGGTGACGGATCTCAAACCCACTCCCGCTGAACTACAGGAAATGCTGTTTGCTTGGAAAATTTGCAAACATGTAAAATCCAATGCGATCGTCATCACCAAAGATCGCACCACCCTCGGCGTCGGAGCCGGACAAATGAATCGCGTCGGGTCCGCTAAAATTGCGATCGAACAGGCCGCCAATAAAATTCAAGGCGCAGTCCTCGCGAGCGATGGATTCTTCCCCTTTGACGACAGTGTCCGATCGGCAGCCGCAGCCGGGATTAAGCTCCTGGTTCAGCCGGGAGGCAGTATGCGCGACGGAGAGTCGATCGCCGCTGCTAATGAATTAGGTGTCGTCATGGTGATGACAGGCGTTCGACACTTTATGCACTAGCGCACTCGCTGACAAACCACCCCCAACCCGCAATTCTGGAGGCTTCCAACCCTCATGTCCCCCCAGAATTGGGGGCTAGGGGGCCGCGCAGCTCAAATCGAAGACGATCTGCGCCAAATATCCGAATGCCCGCTATTGTTAATAGCGTAGGGTTTCTGCTAGATACTGTGACTATTGTTTTTACCGATCGCCTCTCTCACCAAGACCGTCTAGAACCGATCTTAACGCTGTCATTAACTGCGAAAGAGCGGACCCAGACCAGTCTGCGGGGCTATTCAGATCAGGGACTTCCGATCGCGCTTCAGCTCACTCGCGGGACGATTCTCCAGGAAGGTGACTGGCTCAAGGCCCCCACCGGAGAACTGATACAAATTCTGGCCAAGGAAGAACCCGTCCTCACGGTCTCCTCACTTTTCCCTCTGGCCCTTCTGCAAGCCGCCTATCACCTCGGCAGTCGCCAAATCCCTCTAGAAATCACCTGCACCCACCTACGGATTCTCCCGGATCCTCGACTTCGCCAACTCCTAGAGCATCGCGGACTCTCCGTCACGGAGGACATCGCCCCGTTTCAGCCCGAGGCCAGTCTGTAGATGCATCTTAATTTCGCTTCGGCAACTGAAGGTAGGCAATAAACCCTTCTTCATGAGGCTCAACCCGCACCACAGACCCGTCTTCCTGACGCAGCAGCAGCCCTTGCAGCGGCTCTGTTTGAATAGTTTGATTCAGAAGAGAGGCCAGACTTAGGGCTTGTAACGTTGCAGTCGCGAGCGTTCCTAGGTGGCGTGAGGTGACGATCGGAAACCCAGAGGCATCAAATTTTCCAACACAAATTAGGGTCTCTTCGCCATCATCACTCAACCGAGAAAGTTCTTCATCCATAACATCTGAGATTCATCAAAAGAAATAAATTCAACCCTAAACCAACGCTAAACAGGCCATATTTCATTGTGCCCTGATCCGAGAGAATGTGAACGGAGATTAGCGGAACGGGGGCGCATACATGAGACCGCCCTTATTCCATAGGTCATTCTGGCCGCGTGGCAGATTTAGCGGCGTCTTAGGGCCGAGATTCCGATCGTAAATTTCTCCATAATTCCCCACCTGCCGAATCATCCGCACCACAAAATCATTGGACAATCCCAACCCTTTCCCCAAATCTCCCTCCACCCCCAACAGTCGCCGCACAGTCGGATCTTTACTCTGTAATTTTTGATCAATGTTCTTCGAGGTAATTCCGAGTTCTTCGGCTTCGACCAATGCGTAAATCGTCCATTTCAAAACGTCCTGCCACCTTGAGTCGCCATCCGCGACGGCAGGGGCAAGGGGTTCTTTAGACAGGGCTTCGGCGAGAACCGTGTGGTCATCGGGTTTAGCAAGCTTGGTGCGGCGGGAGACGAGTTGCGATCGATCGGCGGTGACACCTTCACAACGCCCTTCTGAGTAAGCACTAAACACGGTGTTAATTTCTTCAAAGACGATCGGTTTAAACGGAATCTCACGCTTTCGCATTTGGTCCGTGAGGTTTTGCTCGGTGGTGGTGCCGATTTGAATACAAATGGATTTGTTTTTCAGGTCTTCTAGTTTGGTAATTTTGTCACCTTTACGCACCATAATCGCCTGACTATCATAGAACACCACAGGCCCAAACTCCAGTCCCACCGAGGTATCACGGCTCATGCTCCAAGTGGTGTTGCGACTTAAGATATCAATTTCGCCAGTTTGGACAGCGGTGAACCGTTCCTTGGCGTTCAGGTTGCGAAATTCCACAGCTTTGGCATCATTGAACATGGCCGCTGCGATCGCCCGACAGACATCCACATCCAGCCCCACATAGTCCCCATTCGACTGCACAAAACTAAATCCCGGCAATTCCCCACTCACCCCACACTGCAACTCACCCCGCGCCTGCACAACACCCATGCGATTACGCTGCGCTCCGCCCGTCACTTCGCCTTCAGTCTCGGCACCACAGGCGGTCAGACCTAGGAGCAGGACGATCGCCAACGGTTTGATAGGGTTAATCCAATTCATCATAGATTTTTGAGTCAACATAGCGGCAACGGGTAGGGCGTGGGTTTATTCTAATACCAAATGTCAACTCGCTTAAATCAAGTAAACTGAAGAGACGGATTAGAACGATGGAGACGTAGCTATGACATTCGCCGAAGTCTTGCCCGCCGCACGACAGCTCGCCACTGCTGAAAAGCTCAAACTCATTCGAATTCTTGCAGAGGACCTAGAAGCGATCGAAGATATTTCGCCCTTGGAACCCGGTAAAACCTACGACCTACCAACACCCTACGATTGCTTTGGTGCAGGAGCAATTCTGATGGAAGCTTTTAAAAAGTGTGATGCCAACCAACCATAAGTTATGAGACTTCACTATTCCACCACTAGCTCTACTCAAAATGAATTCGATCGCCTGCCGCGATTACCATTAACACTGCATCGAGGAAATCAGTCGATTGAGACGATCGGTTTGGTCGATAGCGGCGCAACCGTAAATGTTTTACCGTATGACATAGGTTTGACATTAGGTGGAATTTGGGACGATCGGAAGGCCATCATTCCATTGTCAGGTAATCTTGGTAATCAACTCGCCATGCCATTCTCCACGCTTGGAAAAATTGGTGAGTTTCCCCAAGTCGAATTATTGTTTGCCTGGGTGCAACGACCAAATATTCCCCTAATTCTGGGGCAGACGAATTTTTTCTTGGAGTTTGATGTTTGTTTCTATCGCTCTCAGTCAGCGTTTGAAGTCAAACCAAAGTCATTGTTGGAAAAGCCGAATTAATCTACAACGTCACTATGCAATTTGCCGATCGCCTCGCCCCACTTCAACAGAATGTCTTTGCCGATATCGATCGGGCTAAAGCTCGCGTCAAAGCATCGGGTCTCCCCATCATTGATTTGTCATTGGGTTCCTCGGATTTGCCGACGAGTCCGGTGATTTTAGAGACGATCGCAGAGTCTCTCCAAGACCCCAGCACCCATGGCTATTTGCTTTTCAACGGCACCCAAGCGTTTCGAGAGGCCGCAGCGCAGCGGTATGAGCGGAGGTTTGGGATTGCGATCGACCCGGAGACGGAGGTGTTGCCGTTGATTGGGTCCCAGGAAGGGACGGCTCATTTGCCTTTGGCGGTGTTGAATCCAGGGGACTATGCACTGCTGCTTGATCCAGGCTATCCATCCCACGCGGGCGGCGTTCATTTGGCAGGCGGAAATATTTACCCAATGCCAATTTCTGTTGAAACCAATTTCCTTCCAGTTTTCAAAGACATTCCCCAAGATGTTTTAAAGCAATCCCGAATGATGGTACTGAGCTATCCCCATAATCCAACCAGCGCGATCGCAACCCTATCTTTTTTCCAAGAAGCCGTACAGTTTTGCCAAGATCACAATTTGGTTTTGGTGCATGATTTTCCCTATGTCGATTTGTATTTCGGCACCGATCCCATGCCATCCGTGTTGCAAGCCGATTTAAGCAAATCCTGCTCCATTGAATTATTCACGCTGTCCAAAAGCTACAACATGGGCGGGTTTCGCATCGGCTATGCGATCGGCAATCCTGAATTAATTCAAGCCCTACGGCAAATCAAAGCGACGGTGGATTTCAATCAATACCGTGGAATTTTGGATGCGGCGAGTCTGGCCTTAACAGGTCCACAGGACAGCGTACGACACACGGTGGAAACCTTCAGAGACCGATCGGCGACCTTCGTTAAAGCCATGGCAGCGATCGGTTGGCCTGTGGCGATGCCGGATGCTGCAATGTATATCTGGGCGAAGATTCCAGATTGTGTCGGGGAACGATATTCACAACAGTCGATGAAATTCTGTATTGATCTCATGGAAGCGACGGGCGTGATTGCTTCGCCGGGAGTGGGCTTTGGGGGAGCTGGGGAAGGATACGTCCGGTTTGCGTTAGTCTGTGCGCCGGACGTGTTGCAGATCGCAGTCGATCGGATTGGCAAGTTTTTATCTCAAATTTAGGTAGTAGGGGAAATGGTTGCTGCCGATCGGTTTAATCATCATAAAAATAAGCCGACCGATCGCGTCTATTGATAAATACAGGTAGCGACTCAGCCTTAAAATATTAAGTTGATTTTGAACGAACAGGCGCAGTAGTCTATAGCATTTGAATCTACCATTGCAGTCCTTAATTCCCTTATCATGCGCCCTCTGACTCAACCCAAACCGACCTATCAAGCACCTTGGGGACTTCGATCGGGACTCGCGATGACGATCTACGCAGCGCTTCGCGCGAGCGATCGCTGGGAACGGTTAACCCACGAGCCAGAACCCATTTATACCGAGCATGTGTTTGCAGGGGCGCAGGAGGTTCCGATTTTCGGAAAATTTGCTCAGCCGCCGAGTGGTAATCGTCCAACGCCAAAAGGGACGATCGTCGCAACCTATGGCATCACGGGCAGTTTGGATGATCAGTGGTTTTTAAAGATTTTGGGGCGGAAGGCGATCGCGCGGGACTATGCGATCGTGCTCTTTGACTGGCGCGCCCATGGCAAAACGGCAAAGCTTTCGCCAGTTCTGACTTCTGATGGACTGTTTGAAGGGGATGATTTTGTTCAAATTGCCAAACAGGCAAAAGCACTCGGCTGTCCGCCGCCCTACTGGTTCATGGGCTATTCATTGGGGGGACAATTGGCACTCTGGGGCATTAAATCAGGGCAATCCGATCCGGAGTTTGTCGATGACTTTGCGGGTGGTGCAGTCATTTGTCCGAGTCTGGATTCGGAGCGATCGCTGACGGCATTAGTTTCCACGCCGATCGGTCGTTATTTAGAACGTGCTATTACTAAACAATTGCGAAAATTAGCAAATGAATTAGCAGGCTATCATCCGGGTGAATTTGATCCGGCTGCGATCGCCCGTGCCCGCAGCATTTGGACTTTTGACGAAGAATTGGTGATTGGTCGCTTGGGCTTTGCAACCGTTCCTGAGTATTACACGACCAGCAGTGCTTTAGCCATTTTGCCCAACCTGACTAAACCGACTCAGATTCTCTATGCCGCAAACGATCCGTTATTTGATGCTGCGATCGTGCCAGAACTGCAAGCGATTGCTCAAGAGAATCCTGCGATCGATCTTTGGCTCACGGCACAAGGTGGACATGTCGGCTATTTGAGCAATAAAGCTTGTCAACATGCTTGGGGCGATCGCGATCCCTGGTGGGCTTGGAATCGGATTTTGGATGGGTGCGATCGAATGTAATCGTGTGATGCGATCGTTTAGCCGATGCGTTAAAATAGTAGGAAAGCATTTAGGATAGTGACGATGAGTATCACGCTAAAGCCGGAGCAAGAACAACTAATCCAACATCAGGTGACATTGGGACGGTTTAAGTCTACTGATGAAGTCTTAGAAAGTGCTCTGAGGCTCCTGGTTGAGCAATATCAAGAGTATGAAGCTTGGGTCGAAGAAGTCCGGGTTAAGGTTGATGAAGGCAAAGCTGAGGCCGATCGGGGTGAAGTGCTTCCCTTAGAAACTGTCATGGCACAGTTACAGCAGAAGTTTCAGCAAGCACGGGAGCATTAAGCTTGAAGCGTTGTGTCATTACCCTGAAAGCAAGCCGAGATCTGAACGAGATTTCAGACTATTTTGTGGGACATAATATCGAAGCTGGAGAGCGTCTACTTCGAACGTTTAATGAGAAATGTGTGAGATTAACTCAGTTTCCCAACATGGGTAAACGTTATCTAGAGATTCATTCGTGGCTACGCGGAATTCCCTTACAAGGCTACATTATTTTTTATGAGGTTTTGGAAGATGAGATTACGATTTTGCGGGTTGTAAGCGGTCGTCAGAATTTACAGGCATTGTTTGGCGAAAGCGACTAATCAAGCGACTCTCAACTGAAAGGCCGATTCCCGTTCCGGGAGGCGTTGCCAAAACCAAACATATTCACCATCTTCATCGTAACGAATTTCGTAGATAAACGATAAGACATCACGGACTCACCAGCAAGCATTTAGGGATGAGATCGATCGTGCTCCATCGATTCAAGTTTATGGGCGATCGTCAGGGAGTCCTGTAATGGTTATCAAGATGGGGGCATTTTATAAGACTGGGTAGAGGTTTGGAGTGTCTGGGTGGCGATCGGCCAATTTTGTTGATTCCAAAAGTGCCGTAGGGCTTGATTGCGCCAGTTGGTTTCGACTTGGAGTTGGGTGATGCCTCGATCGTGAAGACAAGTCGATAATTGCGCTAAAAGCTGTGATCCATAGTATTGTCGTCGCCAGCGCGATCGAATATGTAACGCTATCACAGATGCTTGACGAGTTGATTTTTCATCTATTTCAGCCATGGCTAAGCCAATGAGTTCGTCATGATTAAAGAGTCCGAGTTTGATAATTTGTGGGTTTTCTAAGACTGCTAGCCAAGGCACTTCTAGAGGCGCGATCGGAAAGGCTTCGATTTCAGAGAGCCGATCGGGCGTAAGTTCAATGATTTTGATTAAAGGGTGACGTTCAGATTTTCCCTGTAAGAGGGACCACAATCCTGGCAATGTTGGAATCAATAAAACAACGATCGCAAGAATGCCGGATGCAATCAAATTAGGCTGTCCCGAACCGGCTAAAAGGCCCACACTCAACAATGAATTATAGGTAACATGGGACATGATGGTCGTAACCAAATCAAATCGAATAAAAAGAAACCCATAAACGATCGCGGGAATCAGCAGCTCAATTCCTCGTAAGAAAAAGGGTTCTCGCACATAGGATAAATGGGCAAAGGACCATAGGACACCTGGTATCAGCAGGGCCAGCCATCGATTACGAGTGATGAGTAGAGCCAGACTGACCCCCACAAGCCTTGCCTCAAGTTCTTCAGTGACACCCGGTCCAATGCCAGAGTCAAGTGCATTTAAGAAGGGGAATTGAGTACTAAATAGATTGGTATAGTTAAACCCAAAACTCGGAGTCCAAGCGCCAAAGAGTTTGGTCGCGATGACATAGAACAATAGCGCGTAACTTAACCACATCCCCCCAAGCAAAATGCCACGACCACTCGATCGGGCTAAGGTGAGCAGCGGGGTCGCCGATCGCGTGAGAATCTTATCTTGATAAGGCCAGACTTTTTTAGCCAACCAGCGTCCTCCCGGCCACAGAAAGAAAACAGGCGTGGCATAGTTAAGGGAACTATAAACAATGGAATAGAGTTGATCTAACCAAAAGACCGTCATGTTCTCGGTGGTGCTATAGCCCATGATGCTGAGGGGCAATGAATTCAAATCACCCAAAATCGAAAATCCAGCAACCACTAACGCTGGAATAATCCCTTCTCTCCAAAGAATCTGACCTTTGACCAGGCCAATGGTATAGGCGATCGCCGCACCAATCAAAGCTCCGTAATACCCCAAGTCATAACTCACTCGATTGATCGTTGAAGCAATATTTTGTTTTTTACTAAACTCCCGACCGAAGTCTTCCGGGATCTTAACCCAATACATATATCGACCCATTTGATCGCCCTGAACGGTCACAGATAACCGTAATTCAGCTTTACCGACTTTAAACTCACGCCGCTTCCAATCAAAGCTATGGTCTCTCCGCCCACCGGGATTTTCTCGACTTGATCCACCCATGGATTCCCATTGCGTCAGATCCCAGCCCCGATCGGTTTTTAGGTATTTCTCTGCAATAGCTTTGGCATCTTCTTGTTTTAATTTTGAACCGGGTCTGGTCTCTTCGATCGTGCGATTAAATCGAATGGGATTGCCCTCTGTGGAGAGTCCAAGGTCATATTCTTCCTGCTGATTCGGTTTGAACCAGCGGTAATTCCAAGAATAAATCGGGAGCTTTTCTTTTTGGATCAGGTCTTTGGTTTTCTTGACGCCGATGGTTTGTTCTAAATAGAACACCACCTGTCCACCGCGCCCAAAGCTCAAGGCGGATTGATAGGCTTCGGTGGGTTTTACGATCGCTTGCAGGGTACTTTGGGCGATTTGACGGATTTGGTCTGGGCTGCGTTCGAGCTTGACGGGGAGGCTGTCGTGATCGATTTGCGTCAAGAGAATCGTCGTAATAAATCCAAAAATACCTAGGACTAAAATAATCCGATCGAGGGCATGGTTACAGGCTTTGAGAATGCTTTTACAACGGGCACAAAATGTCTGAATCCACGAATTCTGTAGAGGCATAATCTAATCCTGTCGATCGCTAAGCAGAAGAAACCCTAAGGCTCTTTATGATAAACCTAGGATGACAGATTAAATATTTTCACATGGATATCTTTGTGAAGAGATGTAATTATTCTACGTAATCTTTTGCAACTGATTACTTTCAGGTGGGGAGGTCGGCGCAGAGTCTGCGATCGAAGACCGATCGGGGGTTCGGTATGTGGGATTGCTATGACGCGATTTTTTGGCTAGGTACTGTTCACTTTTGTTGGGACATCCACAAGAGTTTACCTAAAATATCAGCCGTAGGCGGCAATGAATAATCATTCAAATCAACCGTAATCGTCTTCCCTTCCAATTTCAGAAATCGCCATGCCGTTCCCGTCGTAACACTGCCATAAATGGTTTCGATCGATCGTCCCCGCGCATCATTAAACTTCTGCGATGCCACCATTTCCGCCGCACATTGCCCTAATCCAGATTTAATATCTGCTTTTTTCGCTTCAATGACGACCAAGACAGGTGCTTCGACAGCGATTTGTTCCGTTGAGCGGCTGACTAAAAAATCACAATAACCATTCAATCCCGACTCGGGTTCCACATTGAACTCCTCACCCGAAAAGATACTAATCTGCGACGCCAAAATCTCCTTCACTTCAAACAATACTGGCGCAATGATCGCTTCTGACCTTGCCTTCTCCCCGCCCACCGCCATCGCCCAAGAAATCCCCCGCCGCAGACTTTCCTGTAGCCAAGCACTCGGCTCCACAGGCGCAATCTCCGGCAAAAACGGTCCACCCTCGATCGCCCTCAGATCAAATTTTTGTTTAACGCTGGACCAAGTAAACTCTCGGTACGACATCAGAGAAACCTATACTTTAGATCTATGAATTAAGAGTACCAAGGTTTAGGAGACTCAATGCAAACTCTTGCCCCAGAAAGGCGACGTTGTAGAGTGAAACCATTATCCTAGTGAAAGTTTGAAATCAATCATCATCGCCCCAACGAGTGTCAACCATGCCTACCTCCCCCATTACCGTTTGCATCACCGTCGGCACTCGCCCGGAAGCGATCAAAATGGCCCCCGTCATTCAAGCCTTTAAACGATCGCCCCTGTTCAACACCCAAGTCATCCTCACCGGACAGCATCGGGAAATGGTCGATCAAGTCATGCAGCTTTTTGAACTGAAAGCCGACTCCGACCTCGCCATCATGCAACCCAAGCAAACGCTTACAGATATCACCTGCAGCGCCCTCCGTGGCCTGGAAGAGCTGTTTATCAAACTCAAGCCCGCGATCGTCCTTGTCCAGGGCGACACCACCACCGCCTTCGCCGCCGCCCTTGCCGCTTTTTATCAAAAAATTCCCGTCGGCCACGTCGAAGCCGGACTTCGCACCGACAACATCTTTAATCCCTTCCCCGAAGAAGCCAACCGCCGCCTCGTCTCCCAAATCGCCCAACTCCACTTCGCCCCCACCAGCCTCAGCGCCGAAAACCTGCAAAAATCCGGCGTCCTATCCGGCATTCACCAGACGGGAAACACGGTGATTGACGCATTGCTGCAAGTCGCCGATCGCAATCCCCCCTGCGACATCCCCGGACTCGACTGGTCCCAGCACCGCGTCATCCTCTCCACCGTCCACCGCCGCGAAAACTGGGGCGAACCGCTCAATGACATTGCCCAAGGCTTTCTAAAAGTATTAGAAGCTTTTCCCGACACCGCTCTGCTACTCCCGTTGCACCGAAACCCCACCGTCCGCGAACCCTTAACCGCAATGCTCGGCAGTCATCCCCGCGTTTTCCTCACCGAACCCTTAGACTACGTCGAACTCGTTGGAGCCATGAAACGATCGTACCTCCTGCTGACGGACTCCGGCGGCATCCAAGAAGAAGCTCCTAGTTTAGGTAAGCCTGTGTTGGTCCTGCGGGAAACGACCGAGCGGCCCGAAGCCATGATGGCAGGCACCGCGAAACTGATTGGGACTGAAACCGATCGGATCCTGAGTGAGGCGAGTCTTTTGCTCAGCGATCGATCGGCCTATGATGCCATGGCTGGAGCGATTAGTCCGTTCGGGGATGGAAAGGCCGCCGATCGGATTTTGGGGATTGTGAAGGACTATTTGGCTTAGGGTCTGCGTTTAAATCCTCTCGGCCCCCTAAATCCCCCAATGATGGGGGACTTTGAATCCATTCTTTCGTTCCGGTTCCCCCAGAATTGGGGGTTAGGGGGCGGTTCGCCCGAGTCCCAACCGTCCCCTTAGCCATCCAAAAGATTATGCTTCGACTCTCGTAAATCCTTCCAAAGCTGCTTAATCTGCTCATACGCCTCCTCCGGCGGAATCTTCCCCGCCGTCTCCAAATTGCACAAAATCGAAATCTTCTGCGCAAACTCCTGAAGATTCGCATCGAACATTAAATTCTCAGGCGAAAACTCACCGCGAAACTGTCCGTGGGGGGCAACAAAATTGTCCTTATTGATATTCGACTGTTGGTCCATCTTGACGTCTTCCTGTAAAAAACAGCTCAAATCACTCATAACAACTCCCATTTCGGGAATCGCCTTCAAAAAAGCCTAGCGCAAATAATTCTCCTCTGCGTTAACCCCTGTTTAACGCCACCCGTGATTCTTCCCGTGCGGTTGCCCATACTGAACCCAAGTTCCGCCGCCCACAGGTCAACCATGCAAACCCCAATAGCCGTCTCCGTCATCATCCCCATCTACAACGGCACCGCAGACCTCCCCGATCTGCTCAAAACCCTATACGCCCAAACCTACCCGTCCGATCGGACCGAATACCTCCTCATCGACAACGGCAGCACCGACGAAACCTGGTCCCTCCTACAAGCGGCAAAACAACAAGCCGATCGCGATCGCTTCCCCTTACAAATCTTTCAAGAATCCCAAATCCAAGGCTCCTACGCCGCGAGAAACCTTGGGATCCGCAACGCCAAAGCCCAACTCCTCGCCTTCACCGACGCCGACTGTCGCCCAGAACCCGACTGGTTAAACAACTTGATGCAGTGTTTTGACCCTCAGAACCCTAATGTCCAAACCCTTGGCTGGGTCGCAGGCGAAGTCAAAGCCCTCCCCAGCCAAAACTGGCTTGAACGCTATGCCGATCGCGCCGAAACCCTCTCCCAAAAACACACGATCGCCAACCCCTTCTGCCCCTACGGCCAAACCGCCAACATCGCCATTCGGAAAGCCTGTTTTGAACAAGTGGGACTCTTTCGGCCCTACCTGACCACCGGGGGCGACGCCGATCAATGCTGGCGAATTCTGCGACATCCCAACTCTAAGTGGCAATGGTATTTCGCCGAAACCGCGATCGTCCGTCATCGCCACAGGTCTACCCTCCCAGAACTCCTCAGTCAATGGCGACGCTATGGCCGATCGAACCGCTTCCTCCATGACCTCCACGGCATCGAACTGATGAAGCTCCCCAGCCTCAGCTACTATGCCTATCGTCTGAGCCGTTGGGCCTTCAAAGAATTGCCGATCGCCCTCCTGCATCGCAATATTCTAGAAATCCTCTCTACGCCTGTCGGGTTACTGTGCCTCCGATCGCGGTGGCGCGGACAACAACAAGCCCAACTCCCCAGCAACGCCCGCGATATTCCCAACTTGACGCCAAACCTGACCGAACCCCAACCCGAATACGGTGAACCGCAAACCCTTACCAACCCCTTGAGGTAAAGTAAAAACAACAAACACCCATCACCTAATACAAGAACCCCCATGACAGACCAACTCCTCCTCGTCGATGACGAACCCGCCCTCCGGACAGCCGTGCAAGCCTACCTCGAAGAAAGCGGCTTCTCCGTTCAGACGGCCACCAACGGCAACGAAGGGTGGGAGATGGTCCAGCGCTTCACCCCAGATCTCGTGATTAGCGATGTCATGATGCCCCAAGTGGACGGCTATCAATTTTTGAAAAAACTTCGGGACGACGCCAGATTTCAGGCGCTCCCCGTGATTTTCCTGACTGCGCGCGGCATGACGGGCGATCGGATCAACGGCTACGACGCCGGATGCGACGCCTACATTTCAAAACCCTTTGATCCCGACGAACTCGTCGCCATCATCAAGAGCATCCTGACGCGACAACGCGCCGCCCAAGCCGGATCCGGTGACGTTGAAAACCCCGACGTTGCCGAACTCGCCCGCCAAATCAAAGAAATCAAAGCCCTCCTCACCCAGAAAAACGTCCTCCAACCCACCGCCCCACCCATCAACATCGACTTCACCCCTCGTGAGCAGAGCGTCTTGGAACTCGTCGTTGACGGCTTAATGAACAAAGAAATCGCCCGCCGCCTCGAAACCAGCGTCCGCAACGTCGAAAAATACGTCAGCCGCCTCTTCACCAAAACCGGAACCAATAGCCGAACGGAACTCGTCCGCTTCGCCCTAGAGCACGGCCTGATCCCACCCCGCCAGCTATAGTTCCAACCTCTCAAACTCCCACCCCAGATCCAGGGTTGTTCTCCCATCGATCCCCACCTGAAATGGCGATTGATTAGACGAATGACCCTGGATGTATTACTTTATGTGAAGTCTCGATTTACACATTTCGTAAAATCTTGAACTACAGTAAGGAACATTAATAACAAACCGATCGTTAATTAATTAACTTGTGATAAAGAACGAATTTTAAATGTGTCACTCTACATTGAGGCATCCCGACTATGGCGGTTGTTTCGGCAGGACCATTGATGTGTGAAAAAACTACGGTGCAGGATTCAGCACAGGACTCGGATTCTCTGCGTGAGGTCTTCTCTAGGCTGAATGTCGAGAGTTGCCCCTACACGTACAATTTTCACATGCACACGAACCATTCCGACGGACAGCTTTCGCCCGATCGGTTGGTGGAACAGACGTTAGAGATTGGGTTGAAAGGGTTTGCGATTACAGACCATCACTCTGTTTCTGGATTTCATGTTGCACAGCAGCTTCTGAACGCTTGGAAAGCGCAGCCTGAGAACAGTTGCAAGCCCTGTCCGCATCTTTGGGTCGGGACCGAGATTACCTCGCAGCTTCTAGACGTTGAAGTTCATATTTTAGGATTTGCCTTCGATCCCACTCATCCTGCGATCGCAAGTTACCTGCAAGGCAGTGCGCCCAAGGACGATCGGGCACAGGCGCACCGCGTCATCCGAGCCATTCAGCAAAGTGGTGGCATTGCAGTCCTCGCGCACCCAGCTCGCTACCGGAAGTCCTATGAGCAGCTCATTCCTGCGGCTGTAATGGCTGGAATTGATGGCGTAGAGACGTTCTACGCCTATGGCAATCCCAAGCCCTGGAAAGCAAGTCTGGACGAGACGTTACATATTGGGGAACTGGGCGCTCAGTACGAGTTACTCAGTACCTGCGGGACCGACACCCATGGGAAGAGCTTGCTGCAACGAGTTTAGATTTTTGAGGTTAGATTTTTCAAACCCGTCTCATCAAAAAGGCCCCGATCGGGGCCTTTTTTTAATCTTTTTTGTAACAAATGCCAGATTAGAAGCGTGAGGCCGCGAGGAGAAGGAGCGCACTGGTCGCCACCAGCAGCACGACTAACCCAATGGATTGACCAAGCGGACTAGCGGTCGTTTTGCTTTGCATAGAATCCTCGCGGGGTGCATCGGTTTATGATGAGAACTCTATCAGTTTCATGAGGGGATCAGTGGAGTTCTTCATGAATGTTGAGAACGTTTGCAACAAATTTTATTCTCTATCATCTTAAATTGATGCATTGCCAGTATATTTTGCATCCGGCAAAATTAGCATGGCATCCCCGAAGGAGAAGAACCGATAGTCCCGATCGATCGCTTCGGCATACAGACTTAACAACCGCAACCGACCAATCAACGCACTCACCAGCATCATCAGGCTGGATTTGGGCAGGTGAAAATTGGTGATCAGGCCATCGACGACCTTCCACTCATAGCCGGGATAGATAAAAATGTGCGTTTTGCCGCAGTAGGGCTGGAGATGGCCGGAGATGGAGGCTCCTTCCAGCGATCGGACTGAAGTTGTACCCACAGCGATCACCCGTCCCCCTTGCGCTTTCGTGTGATTGATTTTTTCGACCACTTCGGCGGAGACATCGATCCATTCACCATGCATCTCATGGTCCGTGATGGTTTCGACTTCGACGGGGCGGAAGGTGCCGATGCCGACATGGAGGGTAATGAAGGCGTGATCAATGCCCCGATCGCTGAGACGCTGTAGGAGTTCTGGGGTGAAGTGCAGTCCTGCCGTGGGGGCCGCAGCGGCTCCCGGCGTCTCGGCGTAGACCGTCTGGTAGCGATCGTTTTCTGAGGTGGATTCGGTAATGTAGGGCGGTAAGGGCATGTGGCCGTAGTCGTCGATCACTTCTAAGAGCGATCGTCCCTCGGACACCGTAAATTCTAAAATCCGTCCGCCACTGGATTCGTCGCGATCGATGACGACAGCGCTGAGATCGGATAAAGCGTTTGTGCTGTGGGGCGTGAAGTGAATCGTGGCTCCTTGCTGGAGTTTACGGCCTGGTTTGACGAGGGCAAGCCAACGGTTAAGGCTTTTTTCTTCGAGTAGCAGGACTTCGACCTGGCTTCCGGTTGACTTTTGGCCAAAGAGTCTAGCGGGAATCACCTTAGTATTATTCATGACCAGAAGGTCTCCCGGCTGCAAAAGCTGGTCCAGCTCGTAGAAGCGATGATGGGCTTGCTGGGTGCGAGCGGCAACGACGAAGAGTTTTGCGTGATCGCGCGGTTCTGCCGGATTTTGAGCGATGCAGTGGTCAGGAAGTACGTAATCGTAACCGGAAAGCTGGCGATCGAGGTCCATGGGAAAAGCTAAAAGAATAAAGCAACCGTGTTTACCAGAGGATCATGTCATGAATTCTGTAAACATTCTGTAGAAATACTACGTCCGATCGATCCGATCTCGGCGAACATGCCGTATAGTTGCTGTTATAAGAATTTAACGTTATCAAAACGACTTGACCAACAGAGCTTTCTTCAGCCATTAGAGCTTGTTCGTGAAGACTATAGGTTTCGCCTAAGAAAACCAAAATTATTTTGGTTAAGAATAATTTTTTTAATGCATTTATTTCTCTAAGATCCTTACTCAGTTTGAGTTAGGAGAGGTTTCCCTCCTCTTTATTTTAGTGATTGGGGAAGCTCCCGCGCTCAGATTGGGGGAATTCCCTCTACTCGAAACGCGCAATGCGCTGAAAGATAAAAGTATTGCATTTGGCAGGATGGTCAGTTTTATGGATTACCTCTACTACCTAGCGAATGCCAGCCTGACTTTGAGGATTGTGGAATTTCTACATGCCCGAACTCAACTGCCGCTGCGCTTTATGACTGTGATTCACCGCTTGGATGGGTGGGTTGTTCGAGTGAAATTTTCTCAGCCGATGGATGCTCAGCAGGATGGAGATTTTAGAGCTTTTTTGAATGAGCTTGGAATTTCCCATGATCCAAACATTCGAGTGAAAATGGCCCTTTGGGGGTTAGAAAATGGTCAGAGTCCGGTGGAAGTAATGCAGCAATATCAGATTGCGGTTGTGTCCCATGGACGTCCCGATCGGATTGAAATTGAAGCCTTTCGAGAGCAGTTTGTGCAAGGTTTGGGCTATTGTCCGGAGACATTGGCTTAAGGATTTGAGCAGTTTCTGTTTTGAATTTTGATTCAAAACCTAGGTTGCTCAAAGGCGTACACTAAGTAATTGATTAATATGAATTCATGTTCTGCGAACGTCCTAGTGAACCCACTGGGACGTTTGTTTTTTGGAGCTGAGTTAGCGACTGGGAGCGGCTGACACTGGACGAGGGCGATGTCAAAGCGACAGTTGCGGTGGCGATGTTTGGGGTGTTTTAGCAGGAACATCTGGGCAGTTTTCCAGAGTTTGATCTGTTTCGATCGGGTGACGGAGAGGACGCCGTCTTGGTCGATGTTGCGAGGCGATCGGGTTTTGACTTCGATGAAAATGAGTTCGCCTTGAGCATTGAGGGCGATGACGTCAATCTCGCCGAGGACGCAGTGCCACCGTTGAGAGAGGACTTTGCCGCCCTTGGTGGGGACCCATTGGGCGATCAGGTCTTCGCCATATTTTCCGAGTTCGTCGATGGCGGGCATAGGTGTAATGAGGTTTGGGTGGGGTGGGATTGGCTTCAGAATGGACCCACTCGCCATAAAACCTTCAATCCAAAATCCAAAATCTAAAATCTAAAATCCAAAATTCTCAAACTAAATTTCCAATTGCTTCGATGTTCCTTTACGATCGTAAATAATCTGGAATTGAACTTCAGTCGAACGTTAAACTTATTCTTCAAGTGGATTTAGTGGTCATGATGAGCCAGCTTGTTTTGGAATCGATGGGTCAGCAGTTTCTACGACGAGTGATGAGGCGGGTCATGAGTCTGTTTGTGGTGGGAGTTCTGATGACGATCGGCATGTTTGCCCTTTGGACAGGCTTGTGGACTCCAGCGGCGATCGCGGATGACTATACGAAGGATGTGTTGATCCGGGTCGATATGTCTGGGAAAGACCTGACGGATTCGCAGTTTAACCACACCAATTTGCGAGAGTCGAATCTCAGCAATACCAATTTGCGTGCGGTGAATATGTTTGCAGCCAATTTGGAGTTTGTGAATTTGTCTGGGGCGAACTTGAGTTTTGCGACGCTTGAGAGTGCCCGCATTACGGATGCGAATCTGACCAATGCAGTTCTAGAAGGCGCTTACACCTCCAATGCGAAGTTCGATCGGACGACGATCGTGGGCGCGGACTTCACCGACGTAGACATGCGAGATGATGTGCGCAAAGAACTCTGCAAGGTTGCGTCAGGCACCAATCCGACCACGCTTCGGGCGACGAGAGACACGTTGTATTGCGATGAATAGGGTTTGAAGCTTAGGCTCGATCCCCCTAAATCCCCCTTGGTAAGGGGGACTTTGAGTTTTAGTAGAGATTTTAATGTGAGAGCACTGAATTTGTTCCAGTTCCCCCTTTCCAAGGGGGCTAGGGGGATCGAGCCTAATTACACTGCGAAAATTCCACAACATTCTGGTCGCGCTTAATACTGATGTTGCAGTCGCCAAAAAAGTCATGGCCCAAGAGCGCCACGGGTCCGATCGCCACCGGAACCTCTTGCACAGAACTCTGGCCCACGGCGATCGAGTTGACATAGCCGACGGGGAACTTGGTTTCGCCGCTGGGGGTGTTGGCGGTGACGTAGGAGACGGTTTCGACGTTGAGGGCTTTGGACATGCTTTCGGTGATCATGGTGCTGCTGGCCCCGGTATCCACCATCATTTCAAAATGCACATTGCCATTGAAGGTGACATCGATCAGCGGAATGCCGCTTTTGTAGGATTTGATCGTGGCGTAGTAGGTGCGTGTTTTGACGCTAGGGGTTTGTTTGTTCTGAGCTTGTAGGCGTTGCGTCGCTTCTTCTAGGGCTTGGGTGGCTTTTGCTTGGGCGGCTTGGTTATTCTCTTGATTTTGGTCATTCTCTCGAATGCGTTGCAGCTCCGACTGCGATCGACTCATCCCTTCATTAAGCAGATCTAAACTTTGGACGGCGGCGGCATGGTTTGGGTCTTGGGCGGGAACTTGTTTCATCAGGGCGATCGAAGCCTGCCATTGCTGAGCCACAGCTTGCCAATCTTCAGTGGATTTGGCTTGCTTGCTGAGTTGAGTGGCGCGCTGGGCGCTGGCGATCGCCTGTTGGTACAAAGGACTGATGGGGCGGTTGGGCTTAGCGGAGAGGGGCGGCAGGGTGGGTAAAGCCGGAGGCTTCGGCGGAGTCGGTTCTGGTGTGGAGCAAGCGGTGAGAACCGAGGCACAAACCGACGCAGAAATTAAGGCTAAGACGAGACTTAGCGGAGCGTTTAGCGGGGCGATGAGGGGTGCGATCGATCGGGGCGTTCGGGTCATGGGTCTGGGGGATCCCAAAACGTGAATGTTTGAATTCTAGTTCAATGAATCACGTCATGTAATAATGATCCGGATTTCATCATGCGGTAACTGTCAATGGCGTCCCTCTCTTCCGCTCAACCTGCGTTGCTCGTATTGGCCGACGGTACGGCCTACCCTGGATTGTCGTTTGGGGCTGTGGGTACGACGATCGGCGAGGTCGTCTTCAATACTGGTATGACAGGCTACCAAGAGGTGCTGACGGACCCGAGCTATAGTGGCCAAATGGTGACGTTTACCTACCCAGAACTGGGGAATACCGGGGTAAATGCCCAGGACGAAGAGTCCGATCGGCCCCATGTGAAAGGCGTCATTGCCCGCAATATTTGCGCTCGCCCCAGCAACTGGCGATCGACCCAATCCCTTCAGGACTATTTAATCCAGCATAAAGTGGTCGGCATCTATGACATCGACACCCGATCGTTGACCCGCAAACTCCGATCGTCCGGCGCAATGAATGGAGCCATCTCAACTGAAATCTTGGATCCAGCCGAACTCTTGCTCAAAGTCCAGGCCGCTCCCAGCATGGCGGGATTAAATCTGGTGAATGGCGTGACGACCCAGCAGACCTATGAATGGACGCAACCCACGGAAGCGGAGTGGGAATTTAGCGATCAGGCCCAAACCTCTGACAGCCCTGCCAAATACACCGTCGTCGCCCTTGATTTTGGGATCAAGCGCAATATTCTAAAACGGCTGTCCAGCTACGGTTGTCGCGTGATCGTGGTACCTGCGACGACCTCCGCAGAAGAGATTTTGAGCCATAATCCTGACGGCATTTTCCTCTCTAATGGACCGGGGGACCCGGCGGCGGTAACGGAAGGGATTGCCACGGCCCAGGCGCTCTTGGACGCGGATAAGCCGATCTTCGGGATTTGTATGGGACATCAGGTGTTGGGGCTGTCTTTAGGAGCAGAGACGTTCAAGCTGAAATTTGGGCATCGAGGGCTAAATCATCCGGCAGGCTTAACCCAAAAGATAGAAATCACCAGTCAGAACCATGGCTTTGCGATCGATCCAGACAGTCTAGCCACCGATCGGCTGGAGATTACCCATCTGAACTTGAACGATCGGACGGTGGCGGGCTTGAAGCATAAGACCTTGCCAATCTTTTCAGTGCAGTACCATCCTGAGGCGAGTCCGGGTCCCCATGATGCGGATTATTTGTTTGAGCAATTTGTTGCAGCGATGTTGCCCAAATTACAGTAGGGTAGAGCAGGTCAGATTCTTCGCTTTCTCTAGAGGTTTATTGCGCAATCGTGCGACAAATCCGGATAAAACGGTGTATACTGGCTCGTCAGATTGTAAGACATCGAGTTAGGAGGCGCGCTATTCCTGAGCAACTGACCTTGACCGTTAGCTTAAGAGGCACGCGCGAAGTCAAGGATAATTACCAACTTTTTCGCCTCACCGGACTGCTTGACGCATTTTCCGAAGCGACCTTCCGTAAGGTCATTGCGAAATGCGTGGATGACAGTCTTAAAAATGTCATTTTGGACTTGTCACAGATTGACCTAATGGATAGTTCCGGCTTAGGTGCGATCGTGCAGGTCTCTAAGAAGGTTACGTCTTCAGAAGGCGTGCTTCAAATAGTGACGAATGCCCGAGTGACCCAGACCTTGAAGCTTGTGAAACTTGACAAAGTTTTTTCCCTTCATCCTGACCTAGCCAGTGCGGTTGAAGCCTTCAAGTCTTGATTGACTGTGTTAGCTCACGATCGTGAGTTTCTCGATTTTGACGGTTGTAACTACTCAGATCGTTTCACCAGCTTTAGGGCTGTTTTGAAGAGGTCTGAGTATTTTTTATTGTAATTTAATGGACCAGCCTCTTTCTCAGCCCCTTTCTCCTTCAGATGTTCAACGCATTTCTCCCAGCGCGCTGGCCTATTTGGGCGACGCGGTGTACGAGTTGTACGTTCGGCAAGCGCTTATTTTCCCGCCGCAACGAATTCAGACCTACCATCAGCAAGTGGTGTCCTGGGTGCGGGCGGAGTCCCAAGCGGAAAAACTCGATCGGTTGATGATTCATCTGAGCGAGGCGGAACTGGCGATCGTCAAGCGCGGCCGCAATGCCGCTCCGCAGCGTCTCAAGCGGGTTGATCCCGAGATTTACCAGAAGGCCACAGCCCTGGAAACCTTGGTAGGCTATCTCCATCTGACGGATCCCGATCGGCTGGCGGGGTTGTTTCGCGAAATTGCGATGCCTCAGTCCCCAACGTTGCCCCCAAGTTTGGAAGAGCGGGCTTGAAATCGATCGTTTTGTAGTGGATTTTTGGAACGATTTTGATTTTGTGGTCTCATGATGAATCATTATTTCTGTCCTTGCTTTGAGATTGACATTTAATTTTTTTAACTTTTTAATCTCTTTTAGTCATTTTTTGGGCTTCTCAGACTTAACCGAGTCCGGGATCGGTTGAAGTTAATCCCCTAAGGGTTTAGTGTGGTAGACCGCACGAATTTGGATTTAGATGAATTTGGATGAATGGGGTGTCGTCACCGGGGTGGCTTGCGATCGTCACCGTTTTGATTTCTGCTCATTAAATTGCCGGTTTTAAGTCTTTATTTAAGTGTTTCGTTCTGTTTTGTACCTCTAGTTCTCTTCAAGTTCCCTGTTGGTAGGGTGTTTCATATGGCATACGACAAGCGCAGTTCCAATGACAAACCCCGTCGCAAGCCAGCAGGTAGCGCCTCCGGTGGCAGTCGATTTAAGCGTCCTGAGGGCGGTGGTGGTGGCTACCAAGGCGGTGGCGGCGGTGGTTACAAGCGCCGTGATGAAGGTGGCGGCGGTAGCTCAGACGGTTACAAGCGCCGTGATGAAGGCGGCGGTGGCTACCAAGGCGGTGGCGGCGGTGGCTATAAAGGAAAGTCTGAAGGCGGCGGCTATCAAGGCCGATCGGAAGGCGGCTATCAAGGCGGTGGCGGCGGTGGTTATAAAGGAAAATCCGAAGGCGGCGGCTATCAAGGTCGGTCAGAAGGCGGCTATAAGGGCCGATCGGAAGGCGGCTACCAAGGCGGTGGCGGTGGTTATAAAGGAAAGTCTGAAGGCGGCGGTTATCAAGGCCGATCGGAAGGTGGTTATAAAGGAAAATCCGAAGGTGGCGGCTACCAAGGCGGTGGCGGTGGTTATAAAGGAAAGTCTGAAGGCGGCGGTTATCAAGGCCGATCGGAAGGCGGCTATAAAGGAAAATCCGAAGGTGGCGGCTACCAAGGGCGTTCTGAGGGTGGCTATCAAGGTCGTTCAGAAGGCGGTTATAAGGGCCGATCGGAAGGCGGCGGCTACCAAGGCCGTTCAGAAGGCGGCTATCAAGGTGGCGGCGGCGGTTACAAACGTCGTGATGACAATGGTGGCGGCTACCAAGGCCGATCGGAAGGCGGCTACAACCGTGACGACTCCCGATCGAACGATCGCCCCACCCCACGCTCCGGCGATCGGGTCGCTCCTGTGCGCCGCGACGATCGCTCCGGCAGCCGAGATACCCGGCCAAAGCGTGACTTTGGGGATAGCCGAGGTGGCGATCGGGACAACAGAGGCGGCGGCTATAACAAGTTTGCAGGCGGCGATCGGGACAACCGAAGTGAAGGTCGTGAACGGGTCGGTTACGACAAGTTTGCGGGCGGCGATCGCAAATTTGCAGCCAAAAAATGGGGCAACCAAGACGAAGGTCAGGGCCGTTCCTTCACCGACGAGGAAAACATTGAACGCTACGAAACTAGCCGCTTAGACGCCTTCAGCGCCGCCTCTCCCGAAACGGAGAACGCCCAAGCTGAACAGAGCGACATGATCTACGGTCGTCACGCCGTCCAAGCCGCCCTCGAAACAGGCCGCACCCTTAATCGCATCTGGGTCACAGCCCGACTGCGCTACGACAACCGCTTCCACACCCTCCTCAATGACGCCAAATCCCAAGGCACCGTCATCGACGAAGTGGAACCCAAACGTCTCAGCCAAATTACTCAATTTGCAAATCACCAAGGGATTGCGGCGCAAGTCTCTCCCCATGAATACAAAGACCTCGGCGACCTGATCGCAGAAGCCAAGGAAAAATCCACCCAACCCGTCATCGTCGTGGCCGACGGGATCACCGATCCCCATAACTTAGGCGCGATCGTTCGGACCGCAGAAGCCATGGGTGCCCAGGGATTGGTCATTCCGCAGCGTCGAGCCGTCGGGGTCACGTCCACCGTGCGAAAAGTCGCAGCGGGAGCCTTGGAATCCTTGGCGATCGCCCGAGTCGTGAACCTCGCCCGTGCCCTTGAGGATCTAAAAGAAGCAGGCTTCTGGATTTATGGGGCGTCCGGTGAAGCCTCTGCCCAGAGTCTACAAACCGTTGAATTCGCTAAAGCAACCGTCGTGGTGATTGGCAGTGAGGGAGATGGCCTAGGTTTAGTCACCCAGAAAGCCTGCGATCTGATGGTGTCCATTCCATTGATGGGATCAACCCCGAGCCTCAATGCATCCGTCGCCGCTGGGATGGTTTTGTATGAAGTTTATCGCCAGAGAGCAAATTTAACCCTTGATCCCTGGAAATTAAAGGCTCATGCCATTGAAAATCCCGTGGGGAGCAAGTATAAAGAGGATTAGCTTTTTGAAACAATAGAAAATATGAAAGAGTTACTGTTGAGCACGCTTGAGCGAGTTGGTCTGGCTTGGTGGGTCGAAGTGAAAACCGAAGCCCCCCACTGTACTTACTACTTTGGACCCTTTGCTTCCTCCAAGGATGCGATCGCCCATCAGCCCGGATATCTGGAAGACCTTCACCGTGAAGGCGCTCAAGGGGTTCATTCAGAGGTTAAACGCTGCAAGCCGCAGAATTTAACCATCATTGAAGGACATGGCGACGATCGGCGAGGCGGAGACCTTCGCAACGATCGAGTCTCCTCTTCGAAGCTCTTCGGCCTGATCTAGAGATCTCTTTTGTCTAATCTCCATTGCCGATTTGAGGGTAGTCCTGTAGCCAGCGTTCAATTCTGGCCATCAGGGCTTCCCGACATTCCCAAGGAATCAAATGGGCCGCTTCAAAGGTGCTCCATTCGCAGGAACTAAACTCGCCCTGGTGAATGGCCTTCGCGGTCTCCAGACTGGCTGCCGGAGCAATATGCCGATCGTGTTCGCCGATCAGCATCAGCGCCGGACAGCGTAAATTTTTTAAATCCGGGACTCGGTTGTATCCAGCCTCGATCGCCCGATTCAACGCCCGATCGGCCTGCCTAGAGGTCTTGAAATAGGCATAGACCGATTCCCGTCCCAAATACCGATAGACCTCCGGCGTCTGCTGTCGCACCAAATATCGAAACAGCGATCGGGATCCAAAGAAATCAATATTCCACTGCCAACCGGGGCGCAGAATATTCAAAATCCCTGCAATTCCGGTAAAAACATTGTCTGCTAGAGAGACCTTGGGATGATTGCCCCAGGGCCGAGCAGCGGTGGCGATTAGGACCAAACCGCTGACCCGCTCTGGATATCTCAACGCCAACTCCATCGCAAAAATCCCGCCCAAAGACCAACCCAGCACTAAGACCCGATCGATCCCCCGATCGTCCAGCAACTGGATTAGATCCTCAATATGCTGCGTGATCTCAAAGTTTCCAGAGGATTTGCTCTTGCCATAGCCCCGCAAATCCGGTGCAATCACCCGAAATCGATCGCTAAATCGTGCTGCAAAAACGCCCATATTCCTCGCTGAACCTGGATGTCCATGGAGACAGAGCATTGGAAACCCATTGCCCTGTTCTTCGGTGTATAGAGAAAAATCAGTCATAGTCATCCATTCAAACAATTCAAAATTTTGGGTTCTCTCAAGGCTTCTCTCAATCCATTCGGCTCGATCGTTTATGATGAGGGTATTGACGAAAAAATTGATGAAACCACTCTTGATTCAACCACTGTAGCCATGCCTGACGAAAAAAAGCCGATCGCTGAAAAAGCCCCCGAACCCTCGACCGAGGCGGTAGCGGAGAAAGCCCCTGCGGCCAAGAAGGAAAAGCCCCCGGCGATCGAAGCCAAACCCTTCCAAGATTTCATCCAGGAGCATTATCTTCCGGGTCTCAAAGCAGGCTTTGAAACGGCAGGGATCACTCAGGTGGACCTGCGCTGGGTCAAGCAGAAGCCTCAAGTCGTCGGCTATGGAAATGCTCCCGAATGTTGGCAAATTGAAGGAAAGCTGCCCACCGCTGGCAAAACTCGCCAATTTAACCTTTACTTCTACGACGAAGACATTCAAGGTCAGCGCGGGTTTTCGGCAACCAATAATCTCGATCGGCAAGCCAGCACGCTTGAGTCGTTCCGCATCGACGAAAAGAAAGTCACCCTGGATTTACTCCTGCTGGGCCTACTTCAACGCCTGAATGGCCAAAAATGGCTCTCTCGCAACTAATCGGGCGTTAGACCGCATCGAAGCGGAGTACAAACTCAGGAAAGTGTGACAAAACATTAATATCCTGAAGATTGTCCTCGGATCATTCCAACGACCTTGATACAATCAGAACCGTATCTTCAAGCTTAGGCTTGAGTTCTAACCGTTTGTTTTAACCCACATCAACACCCGCCAAGCGCGCGCGATCGCACCCATGGTAGATTCTCTTAAAAAACCAGCATTAAATGAAATTCGTCCTGGAACGCTAACCCCTTCCAAGGAAACCATCCTCACGCCTCGGTTCTACACCACCGACTTTGAAGAGATGGCGAAGATGGACATGTCGGTCAACGAAGAAGAGTTGTCCGCCCTGATGGAAGAGTTCCGCGCTGACTATAACCGTCATCACTTTGTGCGAAATGAGCTGTTCGATCAGTCCTTCGATCACATCACGGGTGAAGCTCGGCAACTATTCGTCGAATTTTTAGAGCGTTCCTGCACCGCTGAATTCTCTGGATTCCTGCTGTACAAAGAGCTTTCTCGCAAGCTCAAGGATCGCAACCCGCTCCTCGCTGAAGGCTTTGCACTGATGTCTCGCGATGAAGCGCGTCATGCAGGCTTCTTGAACAAGGCCATGTCGGACTTTAATCTGTCCTTGGACTTGGGCTTCTTGACGAAGAGCCGCAAGTATACTTTCTTCAAGCCGAAGTTTATCTTCTACGCAACTTATATCTCTGAGAAAATCGGCTACTGGCGCTACATCACCATTTATCGCCACCTAGCTCAACATCCTGAGAACCAGCTCTACCCTATTTTCAACTTCTTTGAAAACTGGTGCCAAGATGAAAACCGTCACGGCGACTTTTTTGATGCCGTGATGCGCGCCCAGCCCTACACATTGACGGGCTTAAAATCTCGTCTGTGGTGCCGCTTCTTCCTGCTGTCGGTGTTTGTCACGATGTATTCCAATGACTTACAGCGCACTGGGTTCTATGAGATGTTGGGCTTCACCACTCGGGACTTCGAACGTGAAGTGATCGAAAAAACCAACGAATCCGCAGGTAAGGTCTTCCCAGTGATCTTGGATGTGAAGAATCCCAAGTTCTACGCTGGCCTTGAGAAATGCGTCAGCAACAACGCAAAACTCGCAGTCATCGGTCAGTCCAATGCGCCTGCCCCTGTGAAGTTCTTGAAGAAGCTGCCTCATTACGTCAGCACCGTGACTCAGTTGCTCAGTCTGTATCTGATCAAGCCGATCGATATGGAAGCTGTTCATGGCACGGTTCGCTAGATGGGAGTTTGCTCAGGTCGTTGAATCGTTGATTCTGAGCCACTTGGGCAGATAAAAATTGATAGGATAAGAGGACTTTGCCTTTGGGTGAAGTCCTTTTTATTGTGATGAGTTGGATGTGTTCCTCCTATGCCGATCGATCTGCCACCCCAAATTCGCACCAGCCCAACCCTTCAGAAATGGCTTCAACAAGCCCCCGATGTCCGCCGTGAAATTGCGAACGATCCGAGTTTTCGGACCAGATTCCGTGTGGGTTATGGGTTGAGTAATCCTGGTGCGTCTAGTGCAGTGGTCTTTGGAATGGAGGATTTGCGTTTGGGGCAGACTCCGATCGTCCTCAGCGCCCATGGAAATTCTGGTGGGACCGTCAGCAGTTGGGGGGCGGAGGCTCAGGCTTACCTGTTGCCCTTAGGCGGATATGTGAATGTTGCGCCTGTGGTGGGCTGGCGATCGCTCTCCACCTCCAGCGCCCAAAGCCAAGGTGTGAATCTAGGAGCCAAGCTGTTATTGGTTCCGTCGCGGGGTGGTGGCACAGATATTTCGTTGCAGCAAACTTGGGTCAATCCCGGCAATGAGCAAGAAGTGGGCATTGGGAAAGTTTCGGTGGGCTATGCGATTACCCCAAAACTTCGTCTAGCGACAGATATTGAACGGTGGCAAGGCCGATCGATTTTCGAGACTCGTGCTTCGGTGCTATTGGAATGGATACCTTAATGGCCCAAACTACCAGCCACTGCCTCGTTTGCCATTGGGCTTAACCGTCATCCAATTGGTTTTGGCCATGGCTAGTTGCTCGGGGGTGACTTTGGTGCCTGTTAGGTTTGCACCGCCTAAATTGGTGCCTCGGAGATTCGCATTGAGCAAATAAGCCCCTCGAAGATCGGCTCCGCGCAAATCCGCATCTTGCAGGTCAGCATTACTCATATAGGCTTTCATCAAGCTGGCATCCCGGAGATTGGCTCCTTGAAGGTTGGCCCGTCCAAAATCCACATTGGTCAATACAGATCCTTGTAAGTTCACCTGTTTGAGGTTGGATTGGTGGAAGGTAGCTTCGGCTAGATCCGTCCGAGGAAGCTGCAATTTTTCCAGACTGTGGGACGCAAAATCTCGTCTGCCCTTTGCGTAATAGTTTTGGACATCTGCTGCATCTAACCGGGCAGGCGTCGCCGCTCGTCCGCCAGTGGTGTTACTTTTGCCCTTCGAGTCCCCCAACCGCATCGAACTCGAAATCGATCGAGCCGCCCCCGATCGCTGCCGATCGTTAACGGGCGTATGAAGCGTGGTGCCTTCCTTCGGTTGTTGACGAGCTTGAATGGCCATGGCCGTCCGCGCTGCCGGGGAAATCCCCCCCGAGGAAGCGGGAAGAGGATTGGCCGTGCTGTTGTTACGAGTGGTGGTCATATTGGCCGTCAGGCTATCGAGATAGGGTTCCAAATCTAAGGCTCGAAATACCTCAGTGGCGGTCTGATAGCGATGACGAACCGAAATCTCCAGCATTTTCGAGAGAACTGAAGCAAAATGTTCGCTGACATTGACATGTTCTCGCCAAAGCATCTCTCCGGTCATGGGGTCATAGGCGAGATCCTTCGGTGCTTTTCCGGTGAACATATAGACACAAGTGACCCCCAGCGCATAGATGTCACTGGCAAACACAGGCCGCATCGCCATCTGTTCAGGGGGCGCAAAGCCGGGAGTGCCGATCGCGTAGGAGGTGAAGGCCGTGTTTTCAGAAGCACCCGCGACGGTGGTTTGGACGTGGTTTTTGACGGCACCGAAGTCGATCAGGACGAGCTTTTGGTCGTGCGATCGACGGATCAGGTTAGCGGGCTTGATATCTCGATGAATCACCTGCTGACTGTGAATATAATCCAACACCGGAAGAATTTCACTCAGGAAATGTTTGACCTTCAGTTCGCCCATGCAGCCATGACGCTTGACTTCTTGCTGAATCGTGGAGCCACTCACATATTCCTGAACCAGGTAAAATTCCTGACTGGATTCAAAATAATCTAACAGTCTAGGCACCTGAGGATGGTTGCCAATGCGACCTAAGGTTTCGGCTTCGCGCTCGAAGAGTTCTCGCGCCATCTGCATCACATGAGGTGCGGTGGTGTTGGGGCGAAGCTGCTTAATCACACAGTTGGGTTGACCAGGGAGGACTTCATCCCTGGCTAAATAGGTCGCCCCAAAGCCGCCCTGCCCCAGCGCATGGAGGACCCTGTAACGCCCACGCAGCAGTAGAGACGCACCACAAGCTTGGCAGGTTTCAGCATCGATTAAATTTTCTGGATTAGGACAACCTGGACTCAAGCAGTAGCTCATGCAGTCTTACCCGCGCTTAGCTCAACGGTGAAGTGGATCTCGAAATGATATGAACTGATTTCCTAGGTGGAAGCAGGATAACTTTAGGTTTCCCATTATTCCATAATGGATATAGGGTTTGGTATGGGAAATTTATGCAAGATTATCGGTAGTTGATCCCTACATCTATTATTCACCCTTATTTCCGGAACGGGGGCACTTCGTCAAGTTTTTACGTAATCGAGATTATATACAATACCGTAATGTTGACCGATCGCAGCCCGTATCCACACCTATTGTCTGAACTTAGGCCCTCACTCAGGTCTGACAGACTCGGGAGAGCCTAGAAGCGTTACAATAGTCGGGTTTTCATACTCTCCCCCGTAAGCAGTCCGATGCGTATCTCTTTATCCTGGCTTCAAGAACTTGTCGATATTTCCCTACCCCCCGAAGATCTGGCGCATCTGTTGACCATGGCCGGGTTTGAGGTAGAAGACATCGAGAATCGACGGACTTGGGCGGAGGGCGTCAAGGTGGGACGGGTCGTCAGCCGAGAGCAACATCCCAATGCGGATAAGCTCAGTGTCTGCCAAGTGGACCTAGGAACGGGCGAACTGCAACAGATTGTCTGTGGGGCATCGAATGTGCGGGCGGATATCTTCGTAGCGGTGGCGACGGTGGGATCCTTCTTGCCGAAGTGCGGCGCGGAGGGGCTGAAGATTAAGCCTGCCAAACTGCGCGGTGAGCCATCTAATGGCATGATTTGCTCTCTTGCTGAGGTGGGGTTAACGAAGGATGCTGATGGGATCCACATTTTTGAAGCGTCTGAGGATTTAAAACCGGGTATGGATGCTCGGCCTTTGTTGGGCTTAGATGATGTGATTTTGGACTTGAGTTCGACGGCGAACCGGGCGGATGCCTTGAGCATGATTGGCATTGCCCGTGAAATTGCGGCGATGACGGGTGTGACGATCAAAATGCCCGTGACCCAGCCTGTGGTTGCGCCGGATTCCGATCGGTTGGCTGTTCAATTATCAGATGGGGCTGCTTGTCCTACTTATATTGGGACGGCGATCGATGGCGTGACGATCGCCGATTCTCCCCTCTGGCTACAGCGGCGCTTGCAGGCGGCAGGCGTGCGGCCCATTAGTAATATTGTCGATGTGACCAACTATGTGATGTTGGAATGGGGGCAGCCGCTTCATGCCTTTGATGGCGATCGGCTCTCTCAAGTCGCAGGTGCCTCTCCCGTGGTCTTGGGTGCCAGGTTAGCAAATCCTGGGGAAACGCTGAAAACCTTGGATGGTCAGGTGCGGACTTCTGCAGAAGCGACCCATTACATCACCGCTAACGACAAACCGATCGCGATCGCAGGCGTGATGGGCGGCGAGGATACGGAAGTGTTTGATGGCACGCGGAATTTGGTCTTGGAGGCGGCAATTTTTGACTCTGCGGTGACACGACGATCGGCCCGCAGTCAGGGCTTGCGATCGGAAGCTTCGGCCCGCTACGAACGCGGTGTGAATCATGCTGAATTGGAACTAGCCCAGCAGCGCGCCGTGCAGCTCATTCTCGAATTGGCAGGGGGAACCGTCACGGCTCAGGCCATGGAAGATCATCGGCCCGAGACCTTGACCCGATCGATCGATTTGCGGTTGACTCGGATCCATCAGGTGTTGGGATTGGTGGAGCGCGGTGAGGATGATTTGGGCGAACTAGAATCTGCCGAAGTCGAGAAGGCATTGCGATCGTTGAACTGCGAAGTCACTTCCACTGGCGTCGGGACTTGGAGCGTGACCGTTCCACCCTATCGGTTCCGTGACTTGGAACGGGAAATTGATTTGATTGAAGAAGTTGCTCGTATGTACGGCTTCAATAATTTCTGCGATACGTTGCCGGAAAAAGGCGAAGCGGGTGCCTTGTCGTTAGAACAAATCGTGTTGCGTCGCCTCCGATCGGCTCTGCGCGGTGCAGGTTTGACGGAACTGATGCACTACTCCTTGAATAAGTCTGGCAACGATCGCGAAGTAGTTTTGAGTAATCCCCTATTGGTGGAATACTCTGCATTGCGGACAAATTTGATGGATGGGGCGATCGATGCGTTTCAGTACAACTGGGAACAGGGCAATGGCGCGCTGAATGGCTTTGATATTGGCCATGTGTTTTTCCAGGACGAAGAAGGCTTTGGGGAAGCGGAAGTCGTGGGTGGCATTATGGGCGGGGATATTTCCCGAGGTCGTTGGCCACGCAGTGGGAAAGAGTTGCCCATCACTTGGTACGAAGCGAAAGGGTTGCTGGATTCTGTGTTTGATGTCTTAGGCTTAGCGGTGGAATATCAGCCCGATGGCCGGGATACGACGAAACTTCATCCTGGACGCACGGCTTCTCTCTGGCTCAAGGGTGAACGGCTCGGGACTCTAGGTCAATTGCACCCACAGTTTGCTCAAGAGCGGGGATTGCCTGACGGCGTGGTGGTGTTTGAATTTGATTTAGACATCATTTACAAGCATTTTGAAGAAGAGTCCTCTATGGTGCCGATTTTGACGCCGTTCTCGACCTATCCCGCTAGCGATCGCGATCTAGCTTTCTTCGTCGATACCAAGACTTCGGTTTCAGAGCTGGAGCGGGCAATGCGGAAAGCGGGTGGGACGCTGCTGGATTCGGTCGAACTCTTTGATGAGTACAAGGGCAAAGGCGTTCCTGACGGTAAACGCAGTTTGGCATTCCGCATGGTGTATCGGACGATCGATCGGACGTTAACGGATGCGGACGTCGATCCGTTGCAGCAGGAGATTCGAGACGTGTTGGTCGATCGGTTCCAGGTGGAGTTGCGGAGTTAGGGATATTTTAATTCGCTATGACCCAAAATCCATTGGATGCCTTTTCAAAGGAGTTTCTGGCTGATTTGTTAACGCCCTATGGGACGGTGGAGCGATTCCCGTTCCGGGAGGCTGCGCCAACGTTTGAAGTACCAGGAGAATCGAAATATATTGATCTCCTGTTTCTTCCGATCGCCTCATCCATCGCCATCGCAAAACCGAAAGTCACGGGATCTCTCAAGCAAGTAGTCTCGACGCCCAGTGTGTTAGAGATTTATAGCGGTTCGCCCTCAGAAGATGAAGTATTTACCTGCATAACTAAACTCTGTTGGCTGCGGGAAGATATTGTTCGCAAAGCGAATAGAGACGATCGTAAACTCAAGGACAATGAATATCCTCGGCTTTGGATTCTGGCCCACTCACTCTCTGCGCCTGTGCGGAAAAAGTTTGGGGTGATTCGGAAGCCTCGATCGGCCCCCGGTATTTATCATTTTCCAAACCCCGCATTGCGATCGGTGATGGTTTCTCTCAAAGACTTGCCTGAAAGGCCCGATATGCTCTGGATGCGATTGTTAGGTGCGATTCGTTCTTGTCTAAAATGGCTGAAAAGCTTATAGGGCAGGGCTTCTGAGAGATAACCCTTCATGGGTCGAGTTCGCACTTAAATCTCTCTCAGATGACAACTTGATGTTCTTGTA
>JAAFJU010000129.1 GCA_013298165.1 Synechococcales cyanobacterium bin31.maxbin.ball.101
ATGGCAGGGATCGCCCAAACTGACCTGGCAGTTTTTATCGTCGTTCCCAGGTCCAGAGGCCGCAGAGGCAGGGGTGCTAGCGGCCTCGGTCGGGAGTATTCTGGTCATGCTGGTGACGGCTTCGGTGTCCGTTCCAGTGGGCATCTCGGCGGGGATTTATTTAGAAGAATATGCGCCAAAAAATTGGTTTGCTGATCTGATCGAGATCAATGTGACGAATTTGGCAGGCGTCCCATCCATTGTCTATGGATTGCTCGGATTGGGACTGTTTAAGGAGTATTTGGGACTGGGGGCAAGCGTGATTACGGCGGGGTTGACCTTATCGCTATTGGTCTTGCCCGTTGTGATTTTGACCACGAGAGAAGCCATTCGCGCCATTCCGGGATCGCTGAGAGAAGCGGCCTATGCCATGGGAGCCAGTAAGTCCCAAATGGTCTTTGATCATTTATTGCCCTATTCCTTTGGCAATATTCTGACGGGTGTGATCATTGGACTCTCACGGGCGATCGGTGAAACGGCCCCTGTAGTGACGATCGGTGCGGTGATTTTTATTGCGAGTTTGCCCGATTCGCCATTCACTTCAGTGTTTCCCTTTATTTCCTTTGCATGGCTGAAGGCTCCGTTTACCGTGATGCCGCTTCAAATGTTTAACTGGGTGTCTCGTCCTGAACCGGAGTTTCAGGTGAATGCGGCAGCAGCAGGCATTGTGTTGCTGGTGATGACGTTGGCGATGAACTCTGTTGCAATCTACTTACGCTACCGAATCCAAAAAAATATTAAATGGTAATCCCGGACAACACCATGGTTGATACAGTTTCTACTTTGCCCGTTCAGACCGCTCCCAAGGTGGAAGTTTCTTCGTTAAACTTCTACTACGGCGATAAGCAAGCACTCAAAAATGTCAATCTCAAGCTACCCAAAAACCAAATCACCTCTTTGATTGGGCCATCAGGGTGCGGCAAGACGACATTACTGCGCTGCTTTAATCGAATGCATGATCTCTATTCTGGAAATCGCTATGAAGGCGAAATTATCCTAGATGGTCAGGTCAATATTTTATCTCGGCGCATTGACCCGATCGAAGTCCGAATGCGCGTCGGTATGGTGTTTCAGCGTCCCAACCCGTTCCCAAAAAGCATTTTTGAAAATGTGGCCTATGGATTGCGCGTTCGCGGTGAACGCAATAAAGCATTCATTGCTGACAAGGTTGAAGATGCTTTGAAAAGTGCGGCCCTTTGGGATGAGGTCAAAGATCGGCTGGGGGACATGGCCTTTAACCTGTCCGGCGGTCAACAGCAACGGCTTTGTATTGCCCGTGCCCTGGCAACGGACCCTGAATTGATCCTATTTGATGAACCGACTTCGGCGCTAGACCCGATCGCCACTCGCAATATCGAAGATCTAATGGACAGTCTCAAAGCAAAAGTCACCATTTTAATTGTGACCCACAGTATGCAGCAGGCGGCGCGGTTATCGGACTTCACGGCCTTTATGTATATGGGCGAAATGGTGGAGTGCGATCGGACCGAAGTTATCTTCGCCAACGCCGAGCAACAAAAAACACGCGACTACGTTTCCGGTCGCTTTGGTTAAGGTTTCACTTTTCACTTCTCACCCCCTAAATGCCATGTCACAACCCACTTCCACCGTAGATCATGAATTGTCTGAGTTCGAGTTTACCCCCGGTGATCTCGAACCGCTTCCACCCGACAAGAAACCCTTTCCACCCAAACTCCCTGAGATTAATCTTAAATTCCTCAAAACGGCCTTCCGTCCTATGATGTTTGGGGCGGTGGGAATCCATGCGCTGTTGCTGTTCACACCACTCAAGATGACCCAGCAGGTCAAACCCAAGGAAGTTGCTGAACCCAGTAAAATCAAACGACTTTCAGATAAGGTCTTGGTCAAGTCCATGCCCAAGGTGAAAGTTGCAGCAGCACCCAAGAAACCGGATTTGCCTAAAGTGGCTGTAGCGGCGAGTAATCCGATCGTGGTTAAAGCGCCCGAACCCGAAAAGCCCAAACCAGAAGAGAAGAAACCCGAGGACAAAAAACCAGAAGATAAGAAACCAGAAGATAAGAAACCAGAAGATAAACAACCGAAAGACTCAAAAGTTGCTGATGGCAAACAGAGTGACAAAGGCGTCGATCCATCAACGGTCGATCCCAAGAATGCCACTACCGACGAGAAACAAGCCTCTAAATTGGACCCTGAATCTCAGAAGTTTGCCAATGTTGTGGAAGGTTTACGCAGCACTCTCAATCCTAATGAAGCTTCAGCCGATCCAGACAAGAATTTTTTGAAGGAGGAAGATCAAGACTTTTTCTTTACAAAAGATGGAAGCCCGAAAGCTCCAGGCTCCTATATCTCTCCAACCAATACATTGGCAGATGTCGAAAATAGCCTCAAAGGAAAATTTGATCAATTTACCAAGAAATCTGGCTATGCCCCAAACGGGTCTCTCTACGAAGCGAAAATCGGCGCATCTGTCCGATATATAAGCCTTGTGGAAGCAGGTGGTGGCATCATGGTCTTTATGTGGGATAAATCTCCAGTCTAACCATTACATTGCTCCAAAATCGATCGATCGATCGTGCTCAGTAGACTTGTTTCTCCTGAGCATTTTTCATGGCCTACAGCAGATTTACCAAGCCTCTTCGCTGCGTTGTAGAACGCACCAGAATGAATTCGGTGCTCTTGAGGGCGAAGTCAGTGGGCACTGACTCAAGAAAACCCTAAAATTCATCTTGTTAGTCTACTTCGAGTAGACTTCGCACTCTAGAGCGCCAACTTCTAGTTCGGCGCGGATCAAGACTGCGACGATCGAATTTTGAGTTTGGAACTGCCGATCGCACTGACGAAGGCTTAAGGAGGCTGAGGGTGGGGCGATCGATCGGTACGCTGTTTATTTCGCAACATTGCTGAATCAATATATGAATCTATCAAATTGAATATTTAGATATTTGACTCAGTATAAATTTCAGTTGTACACCTTAAAATTCCCCATACTTATTTTCAGCAACGCTCGTAATCGTTAAGCACCGTATTCGTTTGACCTACTTTCCTCGCCCCCTGACTATTGCGAAACCATCGATACTACTGTAAATTAGCACTCATTGATTAGTTACGGTGCCTCTAATGATTTATACAAACCGAAAAAACAAAAAACGCGACCTTATAATATCTGCATTCTTTTCGTCGATAATCATTTCTTCTCAGTCTGTTAGTGCAGCTCCTGCACCAACATTCACAACACTTTACGCTCATGCTCAGCGCTTCTTTAAGGTACAAAGCTTTCCTTATAGGCAAGAAATAACACCTCATTTCATACCTTTAGGGAACGGTAAAAAAATGTATTTTGCCCCAGGGAGCTTAACTTTGATTTGTAAGCCTTCTGGTAACGATAATCTAGTATATGGCAACGTCACACCTCTATTTTCTGAATGTGATCAAAGAATTAGAGCAGCACGTTTCGCTGGATATAACTCTTCAGGGCAGCCGCAGCCATTTGCTGAATGGGATGGTCAAAATGATAGCACAGGTCGGGATATCTGGAATTTTACCTATGATGGAGTCTTTGGACATGCAGTCGTTGACGATCGTCTGTTTGTCGTCAGACATAATGAGCATCAAAACATAGTAGAGACGCAGGGAGCTTTAGGTTACCAAAGTCATATAACTCCTAGTCGTAATCACCAAGTTAGTGGTCAAAGAGGTGGTTATTGGGGGGCTAACGGTTGTCCTGGTCAACAACCTAGTCCAGAATGGGCAGATGATAACTGTGAAGGTGGATCATATGGCGCTTTTGTAGCATTGGGCGAAATCAGGATAAATACTACTGATGGAACTATTTATTCGTACAAGGACTATGGACCGATCACATGGCCATCTAGAGGCTTTTACTCTACTCCTCCTGGTTCCAGTCAAGCGCCTGTTCGAACAAATTTTGGTCATTCGTTCCCTAATTTGTTTTATCCATCTGCGGCTCACGATCCCGATGGCTCTGCGTTTATGTACACGTTCTACGTGAATAGTTCCGATAACAGCCCCCAATGTATATCCGCTGCCCGTGCATGGGTTCCTCCAGCAAATCAAGAGACACTTCCAACGTCATGGCATAACTTTAAAAATGGTTCGTGGGATAATAGTACCTCATCAACTCCTGCTGATATGCGATTTTCTGATATGGATCAGCATTATTTAGTGCAAGACCAAGGTCCAAGTCGTCCAAGACAAGCTTCGTGTATTACCAGTGACTCTGGTTATCAATCTGTTTGGTTTCAGACAGCTAAGCTGATGGGTACTAGTGGCGCATTTATGAATAGGTTTATTGCTGTAGAAGAACGTGTCAGCAATGATGGTAATACCTGGCAGATGGGAATCAGATACTCAAATGGTAAGAGCTTGACTTCGTGGGGTCCATTCACACCAATAGATACAGTTACAGTAAATACTAAGAATGCATGGGGTAAGGGCAGATACAGTTATCCTACCTTCTATAGCATTGACGGTAATTCAAATACTGAAGTAAAGTATAATGACTTTGCAATTATTGGACTAAGACCTAGCGACACGAATAATCCGGCTCCATTGTATCTATACCGTCTTGGGTTGACTAATGCTAGTGTTCCCTAGCACGTCATACTCAGATTAATGATGAAACCCTTAAAAGCATACGGATTTTGATTTTAAGGGTTTTCTTGAAGAGGGAGATTATCAATTAGACTCTGAAATAGGTGGATGATTGAGAATTATGTATTTTCGATCGATAAACGGGAAAAGAAAGTCATGAATGACAGCATTTTTTATGATTTAAGAATCTAAATCTTCAGCCTGAGTTAGTTCCCTTAACTAATTATTTCCGACGTCGATCACCCCCTCAACTCCTTTCCAATGAAAGATTTAATAATCCTTCCAAAGACGTCTCCCGATCGACCACCAAACTCCCAACCCGAAAATCGCCCACCCTCAGCAACCCACTGTTCTCACTCACGGAAGGACGATCGCAGCAAACATAAGGACGATCGCAGCAAACATGAGGACGATCGCAACAAATGTCTTAACGATCGCAACAAACGTCCTGACGATCGCAGCAAACGTTCTCATGTTTGTAGTAAACGCACCAACGATCGCAGCAAACATGACACCTTTTTGAGCTAACGTTAAAGACTTTTGAAGAACGATCGTCCAATAACCGAATCGCCCCTGCAATTTCTCTTAAGCAAATCTAAAAAATTCCATCCGCCACACGCTTGAAAACCTAGATCAAATCCGCTACGCTAAATCTCACAAGATGCAATAGAGCATCTGGACCCAAAAATTTGAGCACCAATGGCTAGTGTAACAGCACTAACCATTGGCTAAACCACACGCGCTGACAGTACCAGCGGGCGGTTCTCTGGCCATGTTAACACGTAGCCCTATGAGCCATCCCACTAACGATTCACCGTGGGGTGGCTCAAGTTTTTGGTTTTTTCCACCCTAGAAAAAACTAAAAACCATCATGAACATGGCTCAAGACCCGATTGGTCGATCCCAACGATCGATCGCCGAACCCACGCGAGTACTTCTCATCGGCACTCGCAGCGGAATCCAAGAAACGATCGACCATCTCTGCACCTTGCACTTCTGCGACCATGCAGAATGGAGCAAAATCCAACCCCATCCCACTCGAAAAGACGACTTCCTTAGCACCATGACCAAATGGCGCATTTAAACTAACCGCAAACGATCGATCGTCATCCAGCCCAACGATCGATCGTCTCTTTAAGCATCACAGCGTTTTGCTCTATTCCAATGCCAACGAAACCCGATCGCCCCCCACATCGCGCAACACGCCCAAGGTCTTAATCACCTTCTCATAGGACAATCCCTTATCGGCTTTTAACACTACCGCACCCTTGGCATTTTTATTCAAATATTCCACCACTTTATTGCCCAAGGCCAGGTCGTCGATCGGCTGATTATCCACCAAATTTTGCCCTTGCTTATTCATCCCAATGACCATTGGATCAGGCAACTTCTCTTCGACCTTACCCTTCTCCACAGTCGGCAACGCGACATCCTTAATCACCTTTCCTTTGGGATCCATCGACGCCAAAATAAAGAAAATCAAGATTGCAAACAACACATCCATCATCGGAACCAAATTCGGTTCTGGAACCGCAGTCGCACCACGCCTCCGAGTTCGTAAACCCATCACTTCACTCCAAAATACAATAATTTAAACTCCGGCAATTCAAACTCCGGCTCCCCCAGAATATAGCCCTTACGGGCATCCCAGAAAGGGGGTTGGGGGCTGGGCCTTTAACCCGGCAACACCGTTACTTCCTCTTCTGCATAGCTACGCTCCAGCGCCGCCTTCGCCTTCGCCTGCTCGACCATGCGTGGCTCATACCACAGCTCTCGATAAATCAATTCCAACTCTCCACCCACCTTGGCAAAATAGCTCAACTGCTGCCCCTCAAAGGACACACAGACCCGCAGCACCACCATCGCAATAATGGCAACCACCATCCCCGCCGCCGTAGACATCAGCGCCTCGCCAATCCCACTCGCCGCCTTCGCCGTATCCACACCCCCAGAACCGCCCACGCCTAAACCCGAGAACGTTTCCATCATCCCCGTCACCGTCCCCAGCAATCCTAAAAGCGGAGCCAATGCAACGGAAGTTTCCAGCAGCTTATCGCCCTTCGACATTTGTTCAAACTCGTGCTCACTCGCCGTCTCCATCGCCAATCGGAAAGACTCCGGCGTTGGATTAATCATCTTCAACGACGCGTGCATAAACCGTGCGATCGGCTGACTTCCCGCTTCTTTTGCTAATTGATTGGCATCGGGAATGCTGTAGCGTGCTGCTTCTAAAATGCGATGGGCCGTTTGGTCTTCCGTCCGATACAACGTAATCCAAAACACCAACCGATCGAGCATCGCCGCCACCGTCGCCACCGACAACACAGCCATCGGAATCATCACAATGCCGCCTTTCGCAGCCATCTCAAATAACGTAGACATAATAAAATCTCGGGTTAAACGATCGAACAGGATGAATTGAACTGAATTGAAGATGCACTAAAAATTAGATGACAGATTAAGAGTCGTAGGGAACATCCGCCTCAGCAGCCGCTGCGCCACTGGAAGACTTTGGTTTAGGAGACTCTTTGGCCTTCGCGTCAGGCGTCTCCGTAGGCGTCTCTGGCATCTTAGGTTTGACTGGAGATCCGGCAGGAGCAACGCCCGCGACCAAACGTTGCCAGGTCACATCCCCAGATGAGGCGATCGCAATTTCGATCTTGTCGGGTTCCTTCGCTGGTTTATTAGGTTCTTTGGGCGTCGGGAGTTTGCCATCTGTAGACGTTGCCAGTTTGGAATCAGGCTCGTCTTTTGCAGCCGCTTTCCCCTCCGAGGCCGATGAACTGAGCGCCAAAGAACATTCAAAGGTGCTACCCAAGGTTGCCATGCGGTAGGTTGAATTGGTGCCACAATCGATCGCCCCTTCACCCAGTTTCAACTCACTCTGAATCGCATTCATCACTTGATTCATATTGAGCATCCCTTTAATACTCGGGATTTCCCACAGCAGTTTGTCGTTCTCGCCCTTCTGTTCCACAGGAATCTTGAAGCCAATCCCAGACTCAAAAATCCCCAGACAGTCAAACTTTTGCCCCGCTTTCAAATCGCCTGGACAACTCACTTGCTTCAGCGATCCAACGCCTTGTTTGACCAGTTCTTCCTTAAGCGTCTTCTCCGTCACCTTCGGGTCCAACGATCGTCCACAACCCACCAACGTCACCAATCCAAACAGTAAAAATAATCTCCAACGATGTCTGGAGAACGACCAATTAATAGAAAAAATCATTCCGGGGTACAATTGAGAAAATATGTCCCATCAATTATTCCGTACAACTACAAGTCTCAAAGACAAGCTTTGATTAACATTTGGTAATGAAGAAACTAAATTTTTGTTTTTAACAAGAAATAGAGACTTTTCACAGCACAAGCCCGATCGGTCCTCTTGAAACCGCTCGGGCTTGTGACGTTAGAGATTCAGTTCAGAGATTATCCCAATCCCATATCCGTCACCGCACCCAAATGGCTCGACGACACAAGTTTGGCATATTTCGCCAGGACCCCTCGGGTATAGCGAGGCGCAGGCGCGGTCCAATTGGCACGACGTTTTGCGAGTTCATCGTCGGAGACATTGATTTGTAAGAGGCGCGCAGGGGCATCGATCGTAATCGAATCGCCCTCATTCACCAAGGCAATGTTGCCCCCCACAAAGGCTTCCGGAGCCACGTGACCCACGACCATGCCATAGGTTCCCCCCGAGAACCGACCATCGGTAATCAACCCGACAGCATCCCCTAGACCTGCCCCAATGATCGCCGCCGTCGGAGCCAGCATTTCGCGCATTCCCGGCCCTCCCTTCGGCCCTTCATAGCGAATCACCAAGACATCGCCTGCATTGATTTTGTTCGCTAAGATTGCAGCCAAACAAGATTCTTCCGATTCAAAAACCCGTGCAGGTCCGGTAATGATGGGGTTCTTAACGCCTGTGATTTTGGCGACTGATCCATTCTGGGCGAGATTGCCTTTCAGAATCGCCAAGTGACCCTGAGCATACATCGGATTACTCCAAGGGCGAATCACGGGATGACCTGCGATCGGCTCATGGGGCACAGGTTCATCGGGAATCTTCGCCAACCGTTCCGCAATGGTTTCCCCCGTTATCGTCATACAGTCGCCATGAATCAATCCGTGATTCAATAGCATTTTCATGACTTGTGGAATGCCGCCTGCACTATGTAAATCCGTAGCAACATAGCGACCACTGGGTTTCAAATCGCAAATCACCGGAACCTTCGCCCGAATGATTTCAAAATCATCGAGTGTTAACTCAACTCCAGCAGAATGAGCGATCGCCAGGAAATGCAGGGTTGCATTGGTTGAGCCACCGACGGCCATAATGACCGCGATCGCATTTTCAATGGATTTGCGAGTAATGATATCGCTCGGCAGAATTTGCTTGCGAATCGCTTCAACTAGGACGCGCCCGGATTCTTCTGCACTGAGGGCTTTCTCTTCATCTTCAGCGGCCATCGTAGAAGAGTACGCCAAACTCATGCCCATCGCCTCAAACGCCGAAGACATGGTATTTGCGGTAAACATCCCACCACAGGACCCCGCACCCGGACAGGCATTGCGTTCAATATCGGTTAAATAATCTTCGGTAATTTTGCCTGCGCTAAATTGACCGACCGCCTCAAAAGAACTCACCACGGTCAAATCTTTTCCGTCATGATGTCCAGGTTTGATCGTGCCGCCGTAGACAAAGATTGCAGGCACATTCATACGCGCCATGGCAAGCATTGCACCGGGCATATTTTTATCACAGCCTCCGATCGCCAGAACACCATCCATACTTTGGCCTGTCACCGCCGTTTCAATGGAATCGGCAATGACATCACGAGACACGAGGGAATACTTCATCCCTTCGGTTCCCATAGAAATACCATCACTAATGGTAATGGTGCCAAACATTTGGGGCATTCCACCCGCATCGCGCATTGCTTTCTCAGCGCGAATAGCCAGGGAATTAATTCCCATATTACAGGGCGTAATCGTACTGTATCCATTCGCCAATCCCACGATCGGCTTCACAAAATCTGCATCCTGAAACCCAACGGCACGAAGCATAGCGCGGTTGGGCGATCGTGCGGCACCTTGCGTGACGACACTGCTTTTACGATTCTCTACCATAGGACGATTCGCTGTTGAGAATGATATGAATTGGGTTGATTAGATATTGTAAATGACCCAGCACCCATAATCTCCAAAAAAATCAACACATAAATCAACACATAAATCAACAAACGAAAAACGTAAGGTGCGTTAAGCGAAGCAACGCACCTGGCACAAACACCCGATCGCCCCAAATCACCCCACCGCCGACAACAGAATCAACTGCTGCCGCTGCAACGATCGCACCTCCTCCAGCCCAATCCCCGTCTGCGCCACGATCGCCTTCACATTCAACACCGTATTCCCATCACAAGCCTTAATAAATTCAAACGCTTCATCACTCAAATTCACAATTTGATAATCGCAATTAAAAATCATCTTACTTTCCCATCCCTCCATACAAGGACTCCGCTCCGGAATCGCCCGCAACAGGGCCGCATCCTCCGACCAATCCGACTTCGCCAACGGCGACTTGCTTAAGAAAAACTCATAATGCGTAAACGAACTAGGATCTAAAATCTCCGCCAATCGATACCGATCGCGCACCGTCATCTCCTTCACCCGAGCCATCAACTCCGGCGAAGATCCAATCAACCGATCGAGATCCCACAGCATTGGATTGGAAAAGCCCACAAAATCCAACCCCGAAGCCGCCGCAAAATCCAGCACCGTATTCACGTTGTAATCAATTTCCTGGGGATGCACATACATATCCGCAAAGCATTCATCCTTATGGTTTTCCAGAGACCAGCGATCGAGTTCCCGCTGCTTCAGGCGATTTCCCTCGGGTAAGGTTGCAAAAACCTCGCGCCCCAGTTTCACGCCATCTCGAAAATCCCCGCGCTTATCTCCTTGCAACAGCGCGATCGCCTCCTGCATCAACTTAATCTCCCATCGCCCCAGTTCTCCATAGACAAAAATATGGAAAATTCCACCGGGAGCCAACTTATCCGCCAACGCCTTAATCCCCCGAATCGGGTCTGGCGTATGGTGCAGCACGCCCACGCAGTTGATCATGTCAAACTGCCCCGGCAACTGATCCACATCAAACAAACTCAAATGATGAAACTCAGCCCCGATCGCCCCACTGCGACGACAGCGCTCCCTCGCCACCTCCAACGCCCCCGCACTCAAATCCACGCCCGTCACCTGCGCCTCCGGATTCAAATGGACCAAGTACTCCGTCCCGCAGCCCGTCCCACAGCCCGCATCCAAAATCCGAATATCCTGACGATCGGGCTTCCGTCCCGCGCAAAAGTTATAGGCCGTATCCCAATTCCAGCGCCAGTTGTAGCCGGGAGGAGGAGAGTCTACGAGGGGTTCCGGAGGGAAGGGATAGGTATCGTAGAGGTTTGCCACCGTCTTGCTGACGGACTGAAGATCCGGAGCGACGATCGCAGGCAGATTGGATTTAGGATTCGACTGAGGATTGGATTGGGGTTTAGGGTTCGACAGTGACATAGCGCGACTTTAAAAGCAGATATAAAACGCTTTTAGTGTCTCATTAATTTGTCGGTTTTGGCTTCGGTGTAGCGGGTGTAGCGCTTTCCGTCGCTTGGGGAGATGGACTCGGAGATTCGTCAGGTTTAGGAGATTCAGCGGGTTTAGGAGATTCGGTAGGTTTCGCAGAATCAGTAGGCTTGTCAGAATCAGTAGGTTTAGCAGAATCAGTAGCGTTGGGAGATTCGGTGGGTTTGGCAGAATTATTAGGTTTCACAGATGGATTGGCTGACGGGGTGGCTTTGGGTTTGGGTGGGAGGGTGAAATAGATATTGTTCTTATCGTCCTTACGCTCGATCGCCCCGATTTCCAACAGCTTCGCCCGAGCCTTGGCCTTTGTAGTTTCATCACGGGTCATCACCGCCTGGTCATAAATCGAACTCCAAGACCACAGCAGCATCTGCTTGTTGTTGGGATCGGTGCGAATAAACTCTGCCGTCTGTTTAAAAATCGGACCCACTTGCCGCGTATCTGGATCGCTAGACAACAACGCCCAATCCCCCGCCTGATCGTAGGAGAACTGCGACGCCTGCAGATCATTCACCATCAAAAGCTGGTCCAGTCCCTTCAGCCGCCACACCAAAAAAGATTTGGGATGATCCTTCGGAGTCAGCGCGGTCGTGCCTCGATCCATCAGCGCGATCGCCTCCTCCGGCTTCCCCATTTGATAGGACATGATCCCACTGAGGAAAACATAGCTATCCACAAAGCGTGGATCCAACCGAGTCATCAGATCAAAATATTTAGGAGCCAAATCATAGCCCACCGCCTTCCGAGTGGCCGAATCCCCGTCATACTGGATCAAATTCAAAAACGCCCAATCTGCCATCAGATTATCAAAGCCAAACGTGGGCGATCGACGCGCCAAAGACAGTCGAAGGGCTTCTTGACGCTGATCTTCCGCTGAAGCGACTTCTCTCGCCGACAGTTGACTGAGCTGCGGCTGCTGGAGCTTAACAATTCCCACGATCGCTAGGGCTGCGATCGTCACTTTCAGGACACCAGAACCAAGACGCTGTAGAGAAGAAGAATGGGACATCGCAGTGGACATAAAACTTAGGGCAATTCTGGAAGGCCAGGTTTAGTAGGGCAAACAAGCTCTATTCATGATGCCTTCCAATTCAAAAATCGTCACAGAGAATCCAGAACAACGCAGAATTATTAGCGTAATCTATACTGAGTCTATAGATATGCGCTTAGCTACATTTTTTCGTCATTCATAATTTTTCCCTTAACGTTTAGTAAATCTGTCCCGTTCATCGCCTTGATCTCCTGTAGTAGGG
>JAAFJU010000350.1 GCA_013298165.1 Synechococcales cyanobacterium bin31.maxbin.ball.101
CAACTAAGAAACAGCCCCAATTTACTGCTGGAACTTCACGATCGAATGCCTTTGATTTGGGGGTATTGGATGGTTCGGGCAGCTTCTTAGATACGATCGGCGGAACTAGCATCACGACCGATCGTCAAGACTGGTACAAGTTCAAGGTAGAAATTCCGAGCTTGCTGACTGGACTTAGTCTTGCAGGTACAAGCATTGGCAGCACTAAAATTGATCTCTATAGCGATCGGGGTAGTCTGAGTAACACCCCTTTCACAGAAGCAGAGTCACTCGCCGTCTTACAGGCAGGGACCTATTATGTTCGGATCACTCCGGATAGCACTAAACTCTCAACCCGTACCCCTTACACCTTGAACGTAACGGGACGATTAGGGATTACAAACCTAAAGGCTAATCGTTTTACGATCGATAAGACATCTCTAGCTCTAGACGTTAACTCTGCTAACAACAAGGTGAACGTTACAGCATTCCAGTTAGAGAACAATGGAGACTTTGCTGCAAATGGCGTTACTGTTGGCTACTACATCTCTCGTGACGGGGTCTTAGATGCAACCGATAAACGGCTGACCAATGTTACAACAGTTGGAACAGTCGCGAGAGGGATTGCGGAGAAGGTGAATGCGAATGGAACGATCACACCGGGGACTCCTAACATCGTGAACCTTCCAGTTAGCCCTACCATCACACTTGAATTACCGGGTGCTAATGATCCATTCTGGAGTAGTGGTGCAAACTATCAGATTATTGCCGTTATCGATCCTGATAGAGCCATTACCAATGAAACTAAACGTGATGACAATGCGATCGCCTCTACTGCCATTACAGTGACCAAGGCAGGAGGAATTGATCTAACGGGTAATGGATTCACGAGTAATACTAGTGTCTCTAAGACCGGAACGGTGACTGGATCATTCACAATCCAAAACTTGGGTGGTGTTGCTCTAGCAGCAGGACAATCCCTGAAAGTGAAACTTTACTTCTCTAAGGATGCGACAGTCTCTTCAAGTGGTAGCGATCTATTCTTGAAAGAAATCGTTGTCACTAAGCCTATTCCAGCGAACGGCAGTGTAACTGAGAACTTCTCATTTGCACTGCCAACGGATGACGATGCCACCAATTACTGGGTCGATAATAAGCCTGCTGGCTCAACTCAACTTGCAGGCTTCATTGGAATGATTATTGACACGGCAGGCAGCAATATCTTGGATTCTAATGTTGGCAATAACCAAAACCAAGTTCAAGATGGCAAGGATAGAATTGCCGTCACGATTACTGGACTCTAAGGTTATTTTCTGATTGCAAGAAGATGCCCCCGATCGCCCGTCTTTCAGACAACGATCGGGGGTTTTTGTATGGGATGCAGATAAAGCTTTACACTGTAGGGGCAAAGTATGTTCTTCTACACAATGGAGTGTCATGGCTGTCGATCGTCGTTTTTGGTCTGGTTGGATATGTCGAGCGATCGCGGTGGTGATTGCAGTGGGACTTTGCTTGGAAGGCATTGTGGGCTTCAGCTTACCTGCTAGCGCTGCGGCATCGGCGGCGGCGAGTGGTAATCCTTTAGCTGAGGAAGGTGGAACACTGGCGGGTAAGAATATGTCGGGTGCTCAGTTATCGACTGAGGAATTCGCGAATGTGGATCTCGATCGAACTGACCTCAGCAAGGCCAATTTGATCGGCACGGTCTTCAGTACTTCAACTTTGACCGGGACGATTTTCCGAGGGGCTGATTTAACGCAGACCATCATGGATCAGGTGAGGTTGATTGATGTGGACTTTAGCGATGCGGTTCTGGAAGATGCCATGATGCTGCGGACCGAATTTCGAAATGTCAAAGTGGATGGGGCTGATTTTTCTGGAGCAATTCTGAACGCCTTTCAGGTGAAGCAACTGTGTGAATTTGCCAAGGGGACCAATTCCAAGACAGGCGTTGATACCCGTGAGTCCTTGGGCTGTCGGGGATAAGATAGGAGTCTAAATCCACTGCAAAAAGCGACCCTACAATGAACAGGGTCGCTTTTTTAAGGGTTACTGATTAACGATGTGCTGTCTGCGGGTGAATCATTCCCACTCGATCGTCCCTGGGGGTTTCGAGGTGATGTCGTAGACAACGCGGTTGACGCCTT
>JAAFJU010000267.1 GCA_013298165.1 Synechococcales cyanobacterium bin31.maxbin.ball.101
ACAATGAACAGGGTCGCTTTTTTAAGGGTTACTGATTAACGATGTGCTGTCTGCGGGTGAATCATTCCCACTCGATCGTCCCTGGGGGTTTCGAGGTGATGTCGTAGACAACGCGGTTGACGCCTTTGACTTCATTGACGATGCGGGTGGCGATCGTCTCCAGTAAGTCGTAAGGAACTCTCGCCCAATCCGCTGTCATTCCATCTTCGCTCTTGACCATACGAAGGACGATCGGGAAAGCATAGGTGCGTTGATCTCCCATGACACCGACACTCTTCACTGGAAGCAAAACAGCAAAGGCTTGCCAAATTTCGTTGTAAAGACCCGCTTTATTCACTTCCTGTCGAACAATCAGATCGGCATCGCGCAAAATCTCTAGCTTCTCTTCGGTGATTTCTCCGAGAATTCGAATGGCTAAACCAGGCCCAGGAAAAGGCTGACGCCGGACAATCTCATCGGGTAGGCCCAAAGCTTGCCCCACCTTGCGCACTTCATCTTTGAAGAGCTTGCGAAGCGGTTCAACCAGCTTAAACTGCAGATCTTTTGGCAGACCGCCAACGTTATGGTGGCTTTTAATTTTCACCGCAACCCGCTCACCTGTTCCAGGATCCACATTGGTATCAGCAGATTCAATCACATCTGGATACAACGTGCCCTGAGCTAAGTAGTCAAAGGGTCCAAGGCGTTTTGATTCGGATTCAAAAACTCGTATGAACTCATGGCCGATTTTCTTTCGTTTTTCTTCGGGATCGGTAATGCCTTCGACGACCTTTAAGAACCGATCGCGGGCCTGAACATGAACCACAGGGATATGAAACTGGTCATGAAACAATTTCACCAAGCGTTCAGGTTCACCCTTTCGCATGAACCCTTGGTCAATGAACATACAAGTTAAGTTATCGCCGATCGCCGCATGGAGTAAAAAGGCCAAGGTTGAGGAATCGACGCCGCCGGATAACGCCAGCAAAACCTTCTTATCTCCCACTCTCGCCTTGACTTCCCGAATCGATCGCTCCACAAAGGCTTCCGTCGTCCAAGTGGGTTCACAGCCACAGCTTTCATAGACAAAATTGCGGATCAATGCCTGACCGCCTTGGGAATGGACCACTTCTGGATGGAACTGGACGCCATAGAACTTCCGCTTGGTATCCGCGATCGCGGCACAGGGCGTATTGTCAGTATGGGCCAGCAAATGGAAACCGGGGGGCATCTCCATCACGGAGTCTCCATGACTCATCCACATGACAGAACCCGGCTCGATGGAGTGGAGGAGGTCAGTCGCTTCATCCAAAATTAGATTGGCTTTGCCGTATTCACCTCGCTCAGCGCGTTCAACTCGACCGCCAAGCTGTTGGACCATGAGCTGCATCCCGTAGCAGACGCCCATAACCGGGATCCCTAAGTTCCAAATTTCGGGATCACAGAGAGGAGCACGATCGTCATAGACAGAGCTGGGTCCACCGGACAGAATAATGCCCTTGGGGTTGAGCTGTCGGAGTTGATCAGCGGTTGTTCGATAGGAGAGGACTTCTGAATAGACTTGCGTCTCTCGAATACGGCGGGCAATTAATTCAGAATACTGAGACCCAAAGTCCAGGATGGCAATCATCTGAGCATTGAGGCTATTCAGTTCTGAAGCATCCCGAGTTTCGGATTCTGTCGGCTGAGCCGAGGTTGTTGTGGAGTTCACAGGAGGGGTCACGCTCGTTTTCCTGTAGGGATGAGTGATGGGACTATGACAGAATATATAAGCGCTGAATATAGGAGCGCTGAATGTAAACTTGGGGCGTAAGAATTAAACGTTTTCACTCGTCGTAGCACGATCGCAAATGAGCAAATAAATAGAGATTGAGAGAATTAAAGTCCGATTATCTTACGCTGATTTGTGCAGTAGACTCAAGCCAAAAGCAGTATAGTCTCTACCAATTACCATAATGGGGAGTACTTTACCATAGGTGCCTGAGTCTCAGTGAGGTTCCACAGCTCCCTATCTTGGGGTTCTAATCCTCAGTCATTTGGCGGAAAACAGAGAAATTACAAGGTGTTAAGACTGTGTAAATTTTACAAATAGCACTCGTCGTGATTTTTTGCCTTGATTAAGCTGAGGGGATGCTACTTTCAATAGCCTTTTTCTATTTTTCAAAACTTAAATGCATCCAACATTCAGCTCTTTCGATCGGTCTATTTGATCGCGTTGATTGCGCTTTAATGTTGAATCAATGTTGAATCAGCAATCATGTTGAGTCAGCTCCTCAAAAACTGATTTCTCCTTACTTGGAGATCGATTTGACAGATAGCTGTTCTGAAGTTTGTTCCTTGATGTTCTCGGCTAAGGTGTATATGCAAGTCTCTTGTGTTCAAGAAAGTACGTCCACAACCATTATTCTTCAGCCTCAGGGCTTAACGGGTGACTTGGGCCAAGCGTTTCAGCAATCCCTAGATGAAGCCATGAAAAACGCCCCGACAGTGATCGTGGACTTGCTTTGGGTGGAGTCGATCGAGGGGGATGCCCTGCATCTTCTCGCTCAGGCTTTACTCCGATCGAAAGCCGAAGGGAAAGACCTGACATTTCTAGGACTGGAGCATAAGGCTCAAGTTGAAATCGAACGCCGCATCCAGAAAGCGCCCAAAGTTGAGGCGAAAGATAGCTACAGTATCTTTGCACCCGAGTTTGAGGCGTTTCTCAACCGCCATCGGGATTCCAAAGCATCGGAAGCTCTGAGCTAAATCTGGCTCTCCATTTGGGGCTTGAATAGTTTGAGCGCCAAGGTAATGCCGTCTCCCATGGGCAGTAGGCTGACCTGGACACGATCGTCTTGGGCCACTTTTTCATTGAAATGACGCATCGTCTGAACAATTTTGTCGTTCGACTGCGCATCCGCCACCCGTCCCGACCACAGCACATTATCGATGGCCATCAGCCCACCGGGCCGCAGTAACTGGAGGGCGCGATCGTAGTAGTGACTGTAATTTCCTTTATCAGCGTCAATAAAGACAAAATCAAAGGTGCCCGCTTGACCTGCTTCTAGAAGCCTGTCGAGGGTCTCCACCGCTGGGGCAATCCGCAGGTCGATTTTGTGTTGAATGTCAGCCTCCTGCCAATACCGCTTAGCGATATTGGTGTATTCCTCGCTGACATCACAGGCCACTAGCAAGCCATCACTCGGTAAGGCCATGGCCATGGTGAGTGAACTGTAGCCCGTAAACACCCCCACCTCTAGGATGCGTTTTGCACCCATTAAGCGGATGAGCAGGGACAAAAGCTGGCCTTGCTCAGGCGAGATCTGCATTCGAGCCTGTTTGTGATGGGCGGTTTCTTCCCTTAGAGCCGCTAGAATCGTCGCCTCTTTAAGGGAATTTGACAGAATGTATTCATAGAGGGCATCCGGAAGTCCAAGGGCGTTTTTGAACATCGTCGTCGTCGCACAAAATCAAAGTGAACTGAGGGTAGAACGAACAAATAGAGAAAACTTCTGTGATCTAGAGCAGGGTCCGATCGGTGAGAATTTCGTATCCGGTCTCCGTCACCAACACCGTATGCTCAAATTGAGCCGATAGGGCAGCGTCCATCGTTACGACGGTCCACCGATCGGCCAAAACTCGGGTAGCATTGGATCCGGCATTGACGATCGGTTCGATGGCTAGCGTCATCCCCGCCTTCAATTTTACGTTGGGAATTTCGTTGGTCCGAAAATTAAAGACATGGGGTTCTTCGTGGAGATTTCTACCCACCCCATGGCCCGTATATTCTTCCACAACACTATAGCCATTTTCTTCCACATAGGTCTGGACCGCGATCGCCATGTCTAATAGATAGGCCCCAGCCCGCACCTGTTCGATCGATCGGTACAGGGCTTGTTCGGCCACCTTAATGAGATGCGCGGTCTTCGCGGGCGCTTCTCCGCCGACGACCACCGTAATACAGGAATCTCCATGAAAGCCTTGGTAGTAGGCCCCGGTATCCACCTTCAGCACATCGCCCTTCTTCAAAATTTTCTTGCGACTGGGAATGCCATGGACGACTTCATGGTTGACAGAAGTACAGAGTGAAGCGGGAAAACCATGGTAGCCCTTGAAACTCGGAGTCGCCCCAAAGCCTCGAATCCGTTTCTCAGCGAAGGCATCTAAATCTGCTGTTGTCATCCCCGGCTCTACCAACTCTCCAACTTCCTTGAGAACCGTGGCGACAATGCGAGACGCCTGACGCATGATGGCGATCTCTTCTGAGGTCTTGACGAGTCCGCCTCGACGCTTACGAAGTAATGGGGCCGGGAGAAGATTGCTGAAGATGTTCATAGGTCGCGAAGTAAAGACATGGACCTGAATACAGCCCTCTTCTAAACTTAACTCGAATTGGAGGAAGTTGGCGCTAGAAAAAAGATCTCAAAAT
>JAAFJU010000327.1 GCA_013298165.1 Synechococcales cyanobacterium bin31.maxbin.ball.101
TCCTCAATATCATCAAAGGACAAGTCCAAATCGTCATCCTCCAACGCAATCCGATCGAACGCCTCGTCCTCTTCAAAGAGATCATCCACATTCGTCTCGGGCGTAGGAGCCTTGAGGAAGGAAGGAAGAGAAGGAGCCGATCGATCGGGACGATCGGGATCGGGTTGGTAGAGTTTGGGGGGGAGTTGGGAACTGGATTGGGCGGAGAAGGATGAGGCGGGGTTGGCAGGTTGATTGATTAATCCGAGGAACTGATCATCGAACTCCGGACCCGAAGGTTCGGCGGGGGGATGGGGGAGTTCATCGACTGCCGCAGGGCGGGTTTGAGGAGTGAGGTCTTGGGCGATCGAAGCCAGTACATCGGTCAGCAAGGCAAAGAAGGTAAAGCTCTGTCGGGTTAACACCTCTCCCGTGGAGTCCTCCGTCAAACACACTTCGCCCATTAACATCTGTCCCGGTAAGGTCGCCGGAAGCACGACACCAAGCTGCATTTCAAAGGGCAAGACAATTTGCGTAAAGGGCGTGGAAGTCTCCACCACCACCTCGCCTTGTTGGGGATCCCGGACGCGCACCACAAAGGTACAGTTGGGAACTAGGCCCGATCGCGCTGACTGCACCGTTCCTTGTAGGACGACTGTTTGAGACGCTTGGATTTCGTAGGTATCGGGCTGGAGCGTTAGGTTGATGGAGGCGCGATCGGCAGATTCTAAAGTAGGGGGTTCGGCAGCGAGGGGAGTTGGGGTAGCGGGTTCGGTGGGAGTAGGGGATTCTTCTACAGCAGGTTCCGACGGCAACTCTAACGCCGCCAAAAGGTCTTCCTCTGCTGTTCCCAAAGAGGCTTCTGGACTAGAGGGCAGCTCTAACATCTCAAGTAGAGTGTCCTCTTCCTGTTCAAGGGCAGAAAGCGATCGTTCTGAAGAGTCTAAAGACACCGCTTCTAGCGGTTTTAATGGTGCTGACTCTACAGGGACGGGTTCTGCAACGGGCGCTGCAACGGGTTCTAGGGGCACGATCGCAGGCGCAGATTTTTCAGGGCTGGGCACCACGGATAAACTGGGAGTCGCAGGCTGAGACCAGTCGGGTTCCCACTCACCCGCCACATCGGACTCCTTGGGCAACACATGCAACTGCACCGAATACTGCCCCTGATGGCCCATTAAGTCACTCATCAGATCGTTTGGCACACAGGCCAACTCCCAGATCCCTGGCTGCATCTGGGTAAAGGGAATCACCACCACCAGACCCATGGGATTGCTCTTGCCCGATCGCACCTGGGTCCGACGCTTGGGGGGATCTTCAGCCGTGGACTCATGGGTAATGCGAATATCCATCACAGCATTGGGCGCGACGTTTTTCACCATCACGCGGTAGCGCCCTTCTAAAATTTCGACATCCGGCGATTCTAGGGGCAACCAGGACCGATCGCCTTCCTGCTGCAATAGAAACTCCCAGTTGTTTTGTCCAGCCATGATGAATCTTCAATCATTACGAATTTCGTTAGTCTAACCCAGGCTAGGAAGACAGGCGAAAAATCCTCTCAAATAAAAAACTGAAAACCCCCGATCGTGCCATGACACGATCGGGGGTTTCGAGCAAAACCAGAGGGGATTTAAGCTAGCAACCTAGCCCAAACCGCCCGCCATCATGCCTTGAATAATCGGCATATTGGTCAAGATCAAGTAGGCAAAGAATGCGCTACCCGTTCCACCAATAAAGAAGCCACCGGAGAACTTGCTCCAGCCCTGCGCGCTTTGCAGTTCATTCCCCTTGCCCGATTCGTCTCCTTGGAAACGCACCAAACCATGGGCCGAAAGGCACATCGTGGCAATCATCACGAGACCGATCGCACTAACAAGACCCGCCATAGCGGCCATGTCGGTGTTACGCAACGGTCCTAGCATCGTCCAAGGACCCACTATAAAGTAGCCATGGGCCATGCCCACTTCCAAGCCCCGCAGCAAAGGCGAGAGGCCCTTCCGGTAAGCAGGTAAGTTACCAATCAGCGCACGGGTAAACCCGGAATCGCTGACGGGGGTTGAGAGATGTCCGACGAAGGGATCGCCGTTATAAGCCTTAACAAATGACATACGTAATAATTCCTTACAGATTCTGAAGAGAACAGAGAAATTCGTCTCCAATCATAAGCTGATGGGCTGAATCGTTCGCCTCGATCGTCCATTCCCGTTAAAAAAGTTCACGCCAAAGGTTTAGAAAAGTTCATGATATGAAGGAATATTTAGGCTAAGTTCACGGGAGAAAGATATTAATTTGGGTTTGGGGTTTTTAGGTTTATTGAGTCATCTCCGTCGAGGCACAGGCAGCGTGAAAGAGTTACAGCCAGGAATTTACCTGAGGAGGGCGCAGGAACAGGATGCGAGGGCGATCGCGGCACTGGTGAAGCAACTGGGCCAGACGCTTCAGGGTGACGATCGGCGATCGGCTTGGCCACTGCTGTGGGTTGGCGTGGGCTTTTGGGGAGTTTTGGCGCTGTATCACTGGGGAACGGCGATGGCGCTGTTGGGCACGGTGTTGAGTGCGGC
>JAAFJU010000284.1 GCA_013298165.1 Synechococcales cyanobacterium bin31.maxbin.ball.101
TTGGCTGGGACGAATTCACCGCCTTACCGTCCCGCCTCTCCGCCGAACCCCTCGCCCAAATCCACCGCGATCGGCTGCTGCAAGTGGTCAAAGATCAAGGCTATATTGCCAACTATCGCAGTGTTCGCATTTCCCGCACTGGAAAACGTTTTTGGGTAGAAGATGCCACCATCTGGAACGTCACTGATGATCAAGGTAAAGCCATCGGCCAAGCCGCGACCTTTTCAAAATGGACGCCGATCGTAGAGTAATCTGCCTAGGGCGAGATCAACTGTCCATCCCGCCAGCGGCCCTGGACTTTTCTGCCATCCCGGTAGGTATAAGTCCCCAACCCATCAAATTGCCCATTGTTTAAATTGCCCTCATAGCGATCGCCCTCGGGTAAAGCACATTGTGCGAGACCCACCAGCATCCCTCGCTGAAAGGTTCCTGTACAAACCACGCCATTGCCATAGGTCAGCGTGCCTAAGCCCGTCGGTTCATTCTGAAAAAATCCTCCTTCATAGCGATTCCCATTGGAGAATAGACAAATGCCAATGCCCACGATCGCATCCTTCTGAAACATCCCCTCACACCGCGTTCCATTCCCATAGATAAACACCCCGCGTCCCTGCCGGACATCCTTCTCAAACCCGCCCTCATAGCGATTTCCACTGCTATATTTACAGACGGCATTTCCCGTCAAAGCATTGTCTTTAAACGTTCCCTCGCACCGGGTCCCATCCTGATAAATCACGGTTCCACGACCTTGACGGACCCCCGCTACCAGTTCTCCCTCATAGCGCATTCCACTGGGAAACTTGCAGGTATGTTTGCCTTGCAGCGTTCCATTTTTGAGCGATCCATCACAATATCCAGATGCCATTGCCCCTGCTGCGAACCCAAAAGATGCTCCCAGAGACAATCCAAAAATACCGATCGCAATTGCCGAAAACCGCAAAGAATCTAATCGTAAACGAATCATATCTCTCATAGGGCTTAGAACTGTGAAGAAGATGCAAAGGCATCCGTAAAGTACCTCAAATTCAGTTGAAGTAACGAAGAAAAAAAGAAAAAATCCTGATATTTCCGTAATGTCTCGGATAGAGTGAAATATGTCATAAAGAGCGAAATCGGGAATATTTAGCAAGAAGGTTGCATAAAAATGTGCAATCAGGCTCTAAAGTTTCATAGGACAGGTCTCCGTAAAAATACGATCAAATATAGAATTTTTACGATTCCAGCCCTTTGTTTGCATCGATCGTCCGTCCACACCTGATTTCTGTGCTTATGTTCCCGCTATTGCCACTCTTTGCCCAAGTCCCGACGTCCAGCCCGACGCCCAGTCCCCAGCCGCCGCTCGTCATCGCCGCTCCCATTCCAGCCCCTAGCCCAGCGCCCATCCCAACGCCCAGTCCAGCGCCTAGCCCAACGCCCATTCCAGCGCCTAGCCCAACGCCCATTCCAACGCCCACCTTAACTCCCAGGTTCCCAGTTCTCTACCGCCTCCCCGCTCAAGAGAAGCTCCCACCCCAAGAAAGCCTGCCGCGTCAGCGAGAAGTATTGAGTGTTCAAGAGGTCCGATCGTTACCCGGACAATTGGACGAAGTTCCCGTATTCAACAGCAACAGCCCCGAACTCGTCACCGAACAAGGCATTTTGCTTTCAACGTTTCCCAATGCTGGAGCCACCTTTCCTGCCGCCCATCTCAACTACGGCTTCAAAGGGCGTTTTGACGTCTTTTCCCACCACATCAGCAAAGCCTCCCATGCCGGAGAAATCAAGTCTCTGTTCCAAGGCATCCTTCTGCAAAACCCGACCACCGAAAGCGTCACCGTCACCGTCCTTCAAGGTGCCAGTTACCTCACCCGACCTGACGCTTTATTTATCAATCTGAATGACGCCGTCGAAGACCCCGTCGGTAATGTCTACTCCGGTCCCGGCAGTCGCGTCATGAGCGATCTTCTGCGGGGACGACGATCGGGCTGGCTTCCCGTCATCATGACCCTTGCGCCCGGGGAGAGCCGAATGCTCCTCAACCTTCCCATTCCCGCCGGACTCGTCACCCCCACCTCCAATGGCCGATCGACCCTGATTCGCCTCAACAGCACGGGCACCGTCTACCTGGCCTCCATGGCGATGTTTGCCCCGAGGGATGCCTCTGGTGAAGAGCGGGTGCCTCAGTTGGAAGACTGGCAGCGCTTTCTGGTCAGCTCTAACCTCGCAGGTCCTCGCGATCGTCCCCCCACGCCCTTGAAAGATAAAAATCAAGGTGACGATCGGATCATCTATGGTCGGGTCGCAGGGGTCGCCAGAGGATCCCAATGGAGCAGCACCCTCACCGACCAAGGCGACAAGCTCAAAATCCCTCAAAAAGGTCGCGCCTTCTCCTACGCCATCAGCACCCTGCCCCGAGGCACCTTCGCCACAGGCCAAGTCCAAAGCGCCCCCATGCTCGTGCGCTATCCCGACACCGCCTACCTAGCCAACGGCAACTATGGCATCCAGTACACCCTCACCCTCCCCCTCCACAACAGCACCAACCAATCCCAAACCATCGCCATCAGCCTAGAAACTCCGCTCAAACAAGACATGAGCCGAGAACAAGTCCTGTTCATGAATCCCCCCGAGCCAAAGATCTTCTTCCGAGGCACGGTTAAACTGCGTTACATCGATGACGCCAACGTCCCCCAAACGCGCTTCTATCACCTGATCCAGCGCCGAGGTCAACAGGGCGAAGCCTTGGCCAAACTCAATTTAAAACCCGGTGAAATGCGATCCGTTGAAGTCAGCCTACTCTATCCCCCCGACGCCACCCCACCCCAACTGCTCACCGTCAAAACCCTAGATTAAACGCGAGATTCACCTGCGATCCCAGTAAACTGTAGAGAACATTCTGCTTTTATAACGATCTAAGGCAATCTCCTATGACCCACCTCAACGCCACCCCGACCAAACCTTTGACCGCACTGCCCGATTCCCTGGAGGACGCGATCGTCCAGGCCCAAGCCTCCACTCAATCCGCCTTAGCCGCAGGTTACACCCGACTGTCTGTGGAAGTCTTGTTTCCTGAATTGAGAGTGATGCCGATCGCGCAGCAGTTTTGTCAGATCTTTGAGGCTTGGGGAGAGGGGGTAAAACTGTTCTTTACCGATGCGGGCACAGCCGCCTGGGCAAAGAAAAATTGGACGGATTCCCCGTTTCAGTTTCGCAGTGTGGATGTGGCCGGGTCGAGGCAAACCACGGAGGCCATGGAGCATATTGCTGAAGGCGACAAACTCTACATCGTCATCGCCCCCACCGCCGTCGAAGTCGGTGCGGTGGAACAGCTCTGTAACCAATCCGGCGATGTCCCCGTGATTTTGCTCTTTCCTCGACTGGAAGATGTCAGCATTGTGGGGATTGGCTATGCTGGACGCGCCTTGCGGGAGCGCTTCCTCAGTACGATCGAACCCTGCTATCACCTCCGCCCGATCGATGACCAAGTGGCCTTAACTCGCTTTTATCCCACGCCCTGGCAGCTTTGGCTTGAACAGGAGGGCAACTGGCAGGTGATCGCTGAAGAGCATCTCAAACCCGATGCAGAACGTATTGACAACCTCCTTGCCGCTGCCCTCGGCGATGACCAGAAGAAACGATCGATTTTTGCGGAATTACAGTCTTTTATTAAGGCATTAGGTCGATAAAGCGGTCAAAGCAGGTCTATTTATAAAGTTTCTGTAGGGACTGTGATTCTTCCTCTGAAGTACGGGATTTTGACAGTGCGGAATGGGCAACCTTGATTCATCATTGAAATATCTATCGCCAAACTGTTTTTGCTGGAAGCGTTAGACCCATTTCAACGGTTCACTGTTGAGTCTTAGTGTGTATTAAAGAGCGGTCGAAATGAGTCA
>JAAFJU010000184.1 GCA_013298165.1 Synechococcales cyanobacterium bin31.maxbin.ball.101
CTTCCCCTCCATAACCACGCCGCCCTCGAACAACTCAAACAAGAACGCGATCGTCTCTCCCTCGAAGCCGCTGCCGCAGGTGCAGCCGGAATCGCTACCTCCCTCACCGTCAACCCGATCGGCTTACTCTTCTTCGCCCTCGCCTACCCACCCACCATCCAGGTTGAGAAACTGACCCGCATCATCATCGTCATGGAAGAACTGCTTGCCGAATTTGAACCCATGGGCATTCAGATTTATCCAGCGATGGAAGCCGAAGGAGAAAATAACGCGATCGACCTCTTCCTCCGGTTTCCCCGGCAGCTACATATCTTCATCTCCATCCGATCGAAAGGAGACGCCAAAGTCAGCTTCCACGAAGATAAAAAATCGCTTTACGTCAGACGAGAGAAAAAAGGAAAAAAAGACTGGAATCCTTGTCCACTCACGGAACTCAACAGCTACACCACATGGCTCAATCGGCAGCGCCTACGCTTCAATATGTCGTCCAAGGAAGCGCGTAACGTCCCACTCACAAAACTTCTAGTTCTGTGGGAACCGACCAAATTGGAGGATCATCCTCAGCATCTGTACCTTAATATAGGCACTGTGGAAGTTGTTGGATTCAGACATCGAGGTCTTGCCTTTGTGTATCAGAGGGAGGACGTGACGAAATTCGTCGCAGCCTGTTTGTCCAAGTATCCGGAACCTATCCCACAAAAACAATGAACCCCCATCTGTCGTTGCACGACGTCGGGAGTCCATTAAACCAACCGGAAGCAAGCCAAGAACACAAAAAACTCTTCTTGCTGACCGGAACCAAAGAAAAAATACTTCACCTGATTATATTCCACATTTGTGGTCTATGACATCAGCAGATTGTTCTTTGGCGCATTTTTAGCGCCAAAAATGTTTTTTGGTTCTTGGCTTTCCTTTCGGTTCCTAACACTACTTATAGGAACCAAAGTCATGTCCCACAAGGATTTTGGCGGTTTTACGTCTCCCATTTTTGAGGATGTTCAGCCGCAACAGAATTTTTCAGAAAATTCTAGAATCTTTTCAAATTCTTCTTCTCTTTCCCTAGAAGATTTCAAATTAAGCATCGATCGGGAGTGTATCGAAGGCAGCGCGATCGTCCCACCCCTATATTCCTCAGCCATAAAAATAGTCAGCGACCTCGAAATCAATGGATCCGACGTTGCAAGTCCCATCCACGATGCCCTGAACTGGAATTACACTCGCTTCGGACAAAAAGTCAGAACCACCCTTCACGCCGCCCTCTTTCTCAACGAAGACGGCACCTGTTGGCAAGCCAAACTCTCCGAACCCAAAACCGATCGTAAAAAAGGCAAGACCCGCAAATACGAAACCCCGATCGGCAACGGCTCCCGCGCCTTTCTCCCAGCCATCCCCGTCTCATCCTGGATCCAAGTCGCCGAAAAAAACGACATCACCGCCTTCCTCCCCGCCTGGGTCATCGAAGCCCACGGGAACGGACAAGACGACATCCTCAGCCAACCCCAAGGCGATCGAAGCTTCTGGAACTGGGTCGCCAGCTTACCCCACGTCAATATCACCATTACCGAAGGCGGTAAAAAAGCCCTCGCCCTCCTCAGCCAAGGAGAAATCGCGATCGCCCTCTACGGCGTCAACGGCGGCTACTGCAACACCCTCAAAATCGCCGGGGAAGCGATCCCACTAGAAAAGCCTGAACTCATCTCGGACTTACTCCGCTTTACTGGATCCGATCGCCCCTGGACCCTTGCCTTCGACCAAGACACAAAGCGCGAAACCCGCCAAAAAGTCGATCGTGCCCTCACCAAATTTGGCAACCTTCTCGCCCAAGCCAACACAAAAGCCAATCCCCCAGCCAATCCCCCTCAAAAAACCTTCACCCAAACCGTCCGCATCGCCACCTGGCCCAACACAGGCGACCAAAAAGGCATTGATGATCTCATTGTTTCGGCTGGAGCCATCGCTTGGCACCAGGCCAAAGCCAGCGCTCTCCCCCTTCTCCAATGGCAACTTCTCAACCGATTCAATCATCGGATCCAACGTAAACCTAATCTCTCGATCGGCGACCAAGAATTCAGCACCATCCCTCTAGACCAACTCCCAAAATCTGGCATCCTCGCCTTCAACGGTGGTAAAGGCACCGGAAAAACGAAAGCCATCCATCCCCTACTCGCAGGAACTCTCTGGCTCTCGCTCACCCCACTTCAATCCCTCGCCCGCCACCAAGCCGATCGCTTTGGGGGCGTTTTCCTCAACGACGGCGACCAAGTAGGCGACACCTTACTCAACAACGGCGAACCAGCCCAAGGAATCACACTCTGCCTACACTCACTCCTCAAAGTTCATGCCTTCGACCCTGACATCCTCATCCTCGACGAATACACCAGCATTCTCAACAGCCTTCTCAGCTCACCCCTCACCAATAAAAACGGTGGCCGAGTCCTTCTGATTAGCGAATTTATTCGGCGCGTCCAAAAAGCTCGACTGGTCATCGTCGCCGATGCCGACCTCACCGAAGAAGCCCTAAAATTCCTCGAAGACATCCGAGGAGAACGAGCTTACCTCGTCCAATCCACCCTAAAAGCCCTCCCCTACGACACTCACATCCTCGACGGCAGCAAACATATCGCCCTCGCCAGCCTCATCGAACGATCGTCCGTCCTAGAACCCAACCAACTGATCGTCCTAAATTCCGACTCCAAAGCCTTCGGCCAAACCCTAGCTAAATTTCTAGAAGAGCAAGGCCACAAATGTCTACTAATCAACGCCGAAACCAGTAGCGGCGAACTCCAAAGCAAATTCATCCAAAGCGGCGGAAAATCCTTACCTGAACTCATCCGACTCGGCTACAAATTCATCATCAGTTCCCCATCCATCACCCAAGGCTTCAGCATCGAACACTGTACAGAAACGATCGACTCCTTCTGGGGCTTTTACTTCGGGGGCAGTATTACAGTTGAAGCGATCGCCCAAGCCTGCGATCGGATTCGGGATACCCATGTCCCGCGATTTCTCCATCTCGCTCCCCAAGGCCGAGCCTACAGCCGACACAGCAAAGCCACAAATCCCAAAGAATTTCTCCGCGAATTTAAATCCATCACCACGGCCTCTGCCCGACTGGTTCGCCACCAGCTCACCCCTGACGCAATAGACCAAAGTGATTCAGTTGACTGGAATGGACGAAACCTGAAAATGTTTTCTGCCATCGAAAGCCAACGAAACCGAGGCATGAAAAATCTACGCGAGAGCGTCATCGCACTACTACGCCACGAAGGGAAAAATGTAATTCTCGACAAACCCAGCATCAGCCGCACTGAAGCCCAAACCGTCGCCGCACAATTTAAAGCCGCAAACCAAGAACAAGAAAAACTCCGATCGATCGCCATCCAAAACGCTCCCATTCTCACTGAAGACCAAGCAAAGATTTTGATTGACCAAAAAACAGCCTATTCACCCCAAGAAATTCTCAGCCTAGAGCGTTATCACATCGATCTCTTCTACCATCTCGAACAGACCATCACCACCACCGACATCCTCTTCGATGACCATGGCCGCACCCGCCGCCAAATCACATTACTCGAAATGGTCCTTCACCCAGACCAAGCAATCGATCGGACCCGCCGCAGTCTGGAAACAAGCTCTGCCACTCCCCAAGATTGGAAAACAGATGCTGCAAAATCCTATCTTCTCGAAATCTCCGGCGCAGCCAATCTAGTTCGCAAACTCGTCCATCGTGAACTCGAAGAATGGCGAAGCGAAGACATCGCTACGATCGCCACCTTCATGCGCGACAACGCCGCCGCCTTCAAAATTGCCTTCGGCTATTCCAAACTTGAGAACATGGCAGATCAACAAATCTTCGGAACCATCCTCAGCACCCTAGGACTCAAAACCAAACGTTTCCGCCGTCGCAACACCTATGCGCTTCAAGACGAACATCTCACCCGTCTCACAATTATTCTCAAACGTAGACAGGACAAAGATCCACCCCTTCTAACTAATGATCAAATTAACCAGGGTGGATCTATAGAAATGGCAACAGATAACAATCAAAACAGAGAGACAGTTCTTCCCATGGATAGAGAAGAAGTCGTTTGTTTAAGGAGACCAGTTGCGGAGGATTCTCGGTCGATATCTGCATAGACTCCAAACGACCCTATCAAAACTGAAATTTTTTAAGTGACTGAAAGTTCTGGATGATCTTCATTGGTTTGTAGATCGTCTATCAAATCGTTGTCACTATTTTCTGGTGAGGATTCTTCCGATTGTTCAGAAGTCTCTTCTAGAATGGGCAGACCAAAAAGCGATCGTTCAGAAGGCCGAGACAAGAAATCATCCATCATTTTACGAAACCCTTCTTCGGACCAGTCGCCACGCTCAACCTTAGCAAGAATAGCTGCGCCTGCAAGGACTTTACGTCGGGTATCTATCTTCTTATTCTGCTTTCCTTCACGAGCTTCACATCGTTTAATTCTTTCTTTAACTCGAAGTGCTTGTTTTTCTAATCGTTCCCGTTGTGGACTTGGCATAATAGTTTCAGGGGGTACTAGTTGGTCAAATCTTACAAATGGTAATCAGCGGATCCGGATCATCTAGAGATTCCCTAGTATAACGCTAAGAATTCGAGTCTATGTATACCCCCATGTGCTTCGTCAGAAGCTAAATGGCGCACTTATACATCCCTACGGATGTTGTTGCGGCAGGGGTGCCCCCTACAACCCCTACGATCGCCCTCACCCCCTCAACGGAAATGGCAATCTATCACCTCAGCGTACAAATCATTGGACGGAGCAGTGGCAAAAGTGTAGTCGCAGCGGCAGCCTATCGTGCGGGTGATGTTCTGTTAGATAAGCGAACCGGAATCACCCACAACTACACTCGCAAACAAGGCATCTATGAAACAAAGATTTTGCTCCCTGAAGATGCGCCATTATGGATGCAAGACCGATCGCAGCTATGGAACGAAGTCGAACGGTGTGAACGGCAATGTAACTCGCAACTTGCCCGAGAAATCAACGTGGCAATTCCAAAGGAGTTGAACCATGAGCAGAAACGAACTTTAGTCTATGAGTATGTGGAATCGGAATTTATCAGTCGAGGAATGATTGCTGATGTGGCACTGCACGATCTGAATAGTGAGAATCCCCACGCGCATCTATTGCTCACCCAACGATCGGTTACAGCCCATGGATTTGGCAATAAAAATCGGGCATGGAATCAAAAATCAGTTTTACAATCCCATCGATCGTCCTGGGCGGACCATGTAAATCGCGCTTTAGAATCATCGGGATATGACCATCGCATTGACCACCGCAGCTTAAAAGACCAAGGCATCGATCGCCTCCCCCAAATCCATCTTGGACCGCAAGTAAAAGAGATGGATTTGAAAGGACGATCGACCGATCGAGGGGATGAATATCGACGCATTGAAGCAGCCAATCTTGAACAAGCTGAGTTGCTCCAAGAGCTTCGCAGAATTCAAGCTGAGCTGCTGCTGCTGGATGAAATAGAAGCGGCTGAATTACAGAATTCTGTCTCTGCGATCGACGAGATTCCAGATTCCTTACTACCGCTTTCGATTTTGGAACAGTACAAAATTCAGATGGCGCGAGTGCAAGAAGAAGAGCGATCGGCACAGGAAACCCTCGATGCATTAGAGCAAAGGGGGCAACGGAGTTTGTTCAATCCTTTTGGGGCGACGGTGGTAGATTTGCAAGTGGCGACGGCGGTGGTGCGATCGCTTCAAGCCGATCGTGCTGACCTCGAAATTGCGATGCAATGCCTTGAGGAGACAGAAGCCGATCGATCGCCTGAATCTGAGGATTGGGAACGGCGATTTGAAATCTTACAATCGCAAGGGATTCTGAATCTTCCAACGAATATGCCGCCTTCCAATTCAGGGATAGATTCCCCAGCAGTGATTCCCGATCGGAGCGCAGCAGTACAGGTATTTCTGAGTGAGGTTCAGTCTCGGTTACATCGTGCTGCTCGTCAGATTCTCGATGATATTGGGACGGCATCAGGAAGTCGAAAACGTCTCGCTGAGGTCGGTAGCTATCGAATTATGGAGCAGGATGGTGAGTTGTGGATTCAGATTTCGGGGGCGGGTGATGTGCTGCCGCGATCGATTTTGCAGAAGGGTGAGTTGGTTCAGGGGATCAACAAGAGTGACTTGGAAAATCTCGAATACAACGCGCAACGGGTTCGCAAGATCCTCCAGGCGCAAGTCTATCCAACTGGGAAACAGCACAATCGAGAGCGAGACTGATTCGCTGTCAATTATTTGCCTTGTATTCCTTGGCGATCGCTTGAATTCGTTTGCCTGAGATTTTGAGCTGTTTGGCGATTTCAGCGACAGACAACTCTGCCTGGAGACCCATTGGCACTGCTATGACCAAAACTTCTTGTATGCCTTCTTCTCTACCAGCTTTTCTCTCTTCCTCCTGAATTTCTTGGTAGAATTGGGTTCAGCTCTGAGAGCCACAGGGAACATCAACTGGGATGCACGAAAAACATATCCAGAGACGGCCAGAGCGATCTACGGCCTTTGTCTGCTATGGCCGGATAGGCGATTTTGGCCTTTTAAGTACTATCCGCTTTGATCGCTTTAGCTAATAAAAGGCAGCATTTTCCTGAAAATGTACTATCTGAGGAATGTGGGTTCTATTCTCCAGATGGCAGATTGATGGCAGCGGCGGCATTGTCCAACTCAGCTTCCAATTGCGCTACAGTCGGTAACGCATCCTTCAAATTGTCGGGTAACTCATTGCCGATCAGGTGAGTCGCGACACCGATCGGTTGGCTCATGCCGCGCAAGGAAAACTCGGCGATCGTCCGACTTTTGGAACGACACAGTATGAGTCCGATCGTCGGTTGGTCGTCGGGATGGCGCAGTACCTCATCCACCGCCGACACATAGAAGTTCATCTTGCCGGAGAACTCGGCTTGGAAATCGCCCATCTTCAGGTCGATCACCACGAAGCACCGCAGCTTCAGATGGTAGAACAGTAAGTCCAGTCGGAAGTCGCGGCCATCGATCGCAATCGGGTATTGGCTCCCGACAAATGAGAACCCCACCCCCAGTTCGAGTAAGAAATCCCGGATATGCAACACCAACGCCCGCTCTAGGTCGCGTTCCTGAGAATCTTTCCCCAGGCTGAGGAAGTCGAAATTGTACGGGTCTTTGAGGAGTTGTTGGGCCAGGTCGGATTGGGGACTGGGGAGGGTGCGATCGAAGTTGGTGACGGCACCGCCCTGGCGACGGTATAAGTCGCTATCGATTTGCATGGCGAGAACGTCCCGACTCCAGCCATTCTCAAGGCTCTGAGCGGTATACCAAAGCCGCTGCTCTTGGTCTTTGAGCTTGTCCAGCACCACCATCGTTTGTCGCCAGGGCAATTGGGCAGCGCAGCGCTGCACTATTTGTTCATCGGGGTAGGCGAGAGCGAAAGTCCGCATGTAGCGGATGTTTCGCGGGGAGAAGCCGCGTATGTCCGGGAATGCCGCTTTCAAATCCTGGGCCAGCCGATCGATGACCTTTGTGCCCCAACCTTCTGATTCCTGCCGCTGAAGGATGTCGCGCCCGATCGACCAGTAGAGCATCACCATCTCTTGGTTGATGGCGAGGGCGGCTTTGACCTGGGCGGTGCGGATTCGGTGCTTCAGGTCTTTGAGGAAGCGATCGTAGTTGGGTGGCAGGAGGGAATCAGTCACGATGGTGTTGCAGTGGGGATACTGCTGCCATTATGTCGCATAGAGAAATACGCCAAGGCGATAATCCGTTGGTAGACTATCGATCGATGAGCAATCATCTAATCAACTAAAGGATCTGTCTTCGGCTGGGGCTTTTCTTCACCGGGAAGGCTCACCACCCACGATCGCCCAACCGCTCAATCAAACCAAGCCCATCCCTCATTTGTCTTATCCTCGTCTTATTCTATATAAGGTTAATTAT
>JAAFJU010000281.1 GCA_013298165.1 Synechococcales cyanobacterium bin31.maxbin.ball.101
AGCCGATGATCAGAGTTGAACTGACGACCCCCTAATTACGAGTTAGGTGCTCTACCACTGAGCTACATCGGCAAAATGTGAATTTATGATAACAGAGACTCACGAAATAAACCATACTAGATTTTAGATTCACTTCCCCATCGACTCCATGCCCCAACCTAACCAAACGCAAGCCAACGAACTCCGCAAAAGCGACCCCGACAAATACGCCTTACTTCGCGCCGAAACCATGGCTCCCTACCGAAACATTAGGCTTTTTGTCTATGCGGGCTGTGGCGCATCGGGCTTAATCGGTGGCTTTGTCTTCTTCTTCCAAATCCTCGCCGGACGAGATCTAGAGACATCAATCCCAAACTTCGCCGTCCAAGCAGGCGTGGTCGCCGCCACCACCAGTCTCTTCCTCTGGGAACAAAAACGCAAAACCAAACTCGTCCAAGCATGGCGCGATAAAATCCGTCGGGAAGATGCGGTGAAGTAGTCGATCGATCCCCCTAAATCCCCCTTGGTAAGGGGGACTTTAAGAACTCCAGGATCTAGCCATACAGTCTCTCAAACTCCGGTTCCCCCTTAATAAGGGGGCTAGGGGGATCGGGTCTGAAAACGGAGTCTGAAAGCTGTCTTACATCCTCACATCGGCGGAGTCTTCAAAACCCGCCATGCAATGAAGACAATGACCAGCCCGCCCGTTACCAAAGAAAGCCAATCCTGCCAGCTTTCCGGAGACATCTCATACATCAGAATCCCTCAGGCACTTAATCATCAGCAAACACATAGCGATACAGGTCCTTCGGATCCGGTTCAGGACTGGAAATGCCAAACTCAACAGCATCCTCAACCAGAAGCTGAATCTTCTTGTCAATGCCCTTCAGTTGCTCCGCCGTCGCCATGCCATTCTCAGTCAACGTCGTCATCAACTGCTTAATGGGATCACGCGGGAACCATTGATCCTTCTCTTCACGCGATCGCAACTCATCCGGATCCGCCAACGAATGTCCCCGGAATCGATAGGTCAATGCCTCGATCAACGTCGGACCTTCCCCGGCGCGGGCGCGTTCGACCGCTTCCTGAGCAATCCGGCGCACCGCCAAGACATCCATCCCATCCACTTCATAACCGGGCATCCCGAAGACCGCCGCTTTTTTGTAGACTTCCGGCTGAGAGGTCGCGCGTTCATGGGCCATGCCGATCGCCCAACGGTTATTTTCCACCACAAAAATGATGGGCAACTTCCAAAGCTGCGCCATATTCAAGCATTCAAAAAATTGACCATTATTCGACGTGCCATCCCCGAAGAAACAAGCCGTCACCTGATCCGCCGATGGATCACCCATGCTCTTACGACGGTACATCGTCTGGAACGCCGCACCCAGCGCCACCGGAATCCCCTCACCAATGAAGGCAAACCCGCCCAGCAAGCCGTGCGCCTTCGAGAACAAGTGCATCGAACCACCCCGGCCCTTACTGCATCCCGTCTCCTTACCAAACAATTCCGCCATCACTTCCCGAGCCGGAACCCCGCAACTCAGCGCATGGACGTGATCGCGGTACGTACTACAGACATAATCCGTACTCTGGCGCATCGCCCGAATCACACCCGTCGCAACCGCTTCTTGGCCGTTATAGAGGTGGACAAATCCAAACATCTTGCCGCGATAGTACATCTCGGCGCATTTATCTTCAAACGTCCGGCCCAGCACCATATCCTCATACAGCATCAACCCTTCTTCTTGGGTGATCTTCGCAGGGGGAACCGATTGAGCAGGATATATGCGATCGTAAGCCATGGTGAAGTCCTAACGCTACGCTGAAACAATCCGAAACTGAAACCACGGGATCACAAAATCCAGCACTTCAGTACGCAGTCATCTACAGTATCGTAAAACCCGACCCCCCGTCACTCTAGAATCAACAACCTAATTGAAAAAATATCGGCCAATAAATTTTATGATGATGGAGAGAGCCTCTCAATCTGACCTCAGGAGATGCTGAATCAGAGACGACCGATTTGGCTGAGAGCATGTATGATGTCTCTAAATTTTGAAAGCTCTCAATCTCTAACGACCAATTCTCAACTCATCACGGAAACGCCTTCTTTTACGACTCGATTCAACTCGACTATAGTTAGGCACTGCGTTAGGCAATTACTGGGGAAACAGACTGTGCGTATACCGCTCGATTACTACCGGATTTTGGGATTACCGATTCAGGCTCCGGCGGAGCAACTGAAGCAGGCTCATGACGATCGGACGCATCAAATGCCCCGACGAGAGTATTCCGAAAATGCGATCGCAGCAAGGCGCGCACTTTTAGATGAAGCCTACGGAATTTTGGCCAACCCTGACGAGAGAGCTGAGTACGACCAGCGATTCTTGGCCACCACCACCTTCGACAGCGATCTCCTCCCAGGGGACGACTCCCGCATCGAGCCTGAACCCACTCCCCACATCGAGATCGCCGATCACCACCTCGTCGGCGCACTTTTGATTTTGCAGGAGTTAGGAGAATATGAGCTAGTTCTCAAGGTCGGACGGCCCTATCTCAGCAGTGGTCGTCTCGGCAGCGGAGCCAGCAGCCTGAAAAACGGTCAGTTTGGCGATCCCAACGTGGCCTTAGCCGACACCGTTCTGACGATCGCCCTGGCCTGTCTAGACCTAGGCCGCGAGCATTGGCAGCAGGGCCAGCATGAGACCGCCGCAGAGGCATTGGAAACCGGAGAAGAGCTACTGGTTCGCGAGGGACTGTTTGCAGGGATTCGCGGCGAGATTCAGTCGGATTTGCTCCGCCTGCGCCCCTACCGCGTTCTGGAACTCCTAGCCCTGCCCGATCAGCAATATCCGGGCGATCGCAAAAAAGGACTCACCCTCCTCCAGGACATGCTGCGCGAACGGGACGGCATTGACGGCACAGGCGATGACCAGTCGGGTCTGAGCATGGACGACTTCCTGCGCTTCGTACAGCAGTTGCGCGGGTACTTGAGTGCCGAAGAGCAGCAGGTGCTGTTTGAAGAAGAAGCCCGCCGCCCCTCTGCAGTCGCCACCTACCTCGCCATCTACGCCCTAATTGCCCGAGGCTTTGCGGAACACCAGCCCGCCCTCATCCGCCGTGCTAAGCATTTACTGGCCAAACTCAGCGCACGCCAGGATGTCCACCTAGAGCAGTCCGTCTGCGCCCTTCTCCTGGGACAGACCGAGGAGGCCAATCGTCTGCTCGAACTCAGCCAAGAATACGAACCGATCGCCTTCATCCGCGAACATTCCCAAGGCTCCCCCGACTGGCTCCCTGGACTCTGCCTTTACGCCGAGCGCTGGCTCGGCGGCGAAGTCTTTCCCCATTTTCGGGATTTGTCCCAGCGCCATGTGGCTCTGAAGGACTATTTCGCCGACGAACAGGTACAGCTTTACCTCGAAGAACTCCCCGCCGACAGTCTAGACAGCAGCAGCCGACTGTCCAACACTGCAGCCGTTCCAGCGAGGCTTGAGGAGGACGTATGGGCCGATGCACCAGTAGCCTACAGCAGCGCCTCTAGCACCGCCTACAGTCGTCGCTCAGAGCCTGCTTTGGCGATCGCCCCCGTGGGTGAGGAACCCGAAGTGGCCCGATCGTCCGGAAGTGCCCGCCCCTTGGCCCTCCAGCCCGAAGCCCCTGCAGACCCCCTCGTCAAGGAACGCCGAAAACCTGCCGCCAAAGAACGATCACAGAGCAAATCCGGTGGCGAAGCCGCCCCTGGCAATCGGTCTCGCACCGATCGAGAGACCGCCCTAGCCGCAGGCGCAATGGTCGGCGTCGCCGGGGCAACCGCCCTCCATCGCAGCTCAGACACAGAATCCGAAGCAACCCCTCGCCCCAGAGCAAAACGCCCCCCCAACCGTCGCCCTCAAAAACGCAGCGGACTACCGCTTTGGTTCCCTTGGGCCTTGGGCTGCGTAGGCGTTATGGCCATGGGATTTGGGATTACGCGCCTGATTCGCAACAAGCCGCCAGAAGCCGCGATCGTCACCCCCGCCCCCCTAATCACCCCCAGCAGCTT
>JAAFJU010000148.1 GCA_013298165.1 Synechococcales cyanobacterium bin31.maxbin.ball.101
CGAAGATGGGGTCAAAACCCTAACACTCTTCGCTAAAACCTGGGAATTTAGCCAAAACTTGCCCGATCTCCGTCGTAGCCTAATTCAGCCGATCGCCAATGTCACCCAAATGGTGCAATGGAAACCTAGCGATAAGACACTTCTCAGCACCCATTATCAAAATCTGATCACTGTTGACACCGATCGCGCCAAGGTTCTGAAAGATGCGATCGATCGACTCAATCTTGAATAACTGACTGGCCACCTCGATCGTACCGTTCAATTGGGGTTGCGATCGGGGTGGCGATATTGGCGATCGGTGGGTTGTCCCGATCGCGTGCGTTGCGTTGCTTAACGCACGCTACGTTTTATGATTTTAAATCTCGTCTAATCACGGAATGTTATGCCTGATTTTTTAAATGATCTCGATCGAATTCCACGGTTGTTTGGATTATCGTTGATTGAATCATTGACGATCGCAGCACTCGTTCATTTTCTGGTGGGAATTGCCGCCACGATCGTAGCCGTACGAAAAGGCCGGGATTGGCGCTGGTGGCTGCCGATCGGGCTGATCGGCGGGACCTTGGCATTGGTGATGGCATTGCGATCGGATTAACCATTCAGGCCGAACCTACAATCTAGCCAATCCGGGCGATGTTGCTATGGCTGTGGCTGTTGTTGTCCATAGCACCATCGATGACGAGGGACTTTTGTAGTTGGCTGATGGCGCTGAGGGCTTGCTGGTGGCTGCTGGTGTGACCTTGGACTTGGAAGAGTTTTGCGGATTCTTTGAGGTCGCGGATGGCTCCGATGCGATCGCCCAACTTCGTCCGAGCCATGCCCCGATAGAAGTAAGCCGAAGCATCTTGATCATTGAGTTCAATCACCTGACTGAAATCTTCCACCGCGCCCATTTTATTGCCCATTTGAGATCGGGATAGACCGCGTTGGAAGTAGGCTTGGGTGCAGTTGGCATCCGCGTGAACCGCATAGCTATAGTCTTCGATCGCGCCCATGGGATTGCCCAGTTCAGCCCGGATAATGCCTCGGTTACAGTAGGCCATGCTGTTGCAAGGATTGACCAAAATCGCACGGTTCAGATCCGCGACAGCAGCATCTTTTTTGCCGAGTTCATACCGAATCAAGCCGCGATTGTTGTAGGCGATGTCATGGTCGGCATTGATGGCGATGACTTGGGTATAGTCTGCGATCGCACCTTGTTGGTCGCCGAGTTCATACCGCGTCAAAGCACGGTTGAAATAAGCATCGGCATCCGTGTCGCTGAGAATGGGATTTTCAAAGCGATCGTTGAGGCTTTGCATGACATCGAGGTCTTTGGTCTTGAGTCCGACCGCGACGCGAGGGAAGGCGTTGGTTTGGAGGTTCATCAGTTGGAATCCGAGGATGGCGTAGCTGCGATCGCACACCAAGAAGTTTTCATCGGTGCCGAGTACCTTAAACCGGAATTGACCGCTGTATTTTTGCTTGAGTTGCGTGAACTGGCTAAGGAGGTTTTGCAGGAAGGATTTGCCGCTGGTGTTGCTGCGTTGGTGGATGTAACGGGGTTGATCCGTTTGCTGCGCTTCGCCCAGGTGGCCGATACCGATGTCCAGCTTGCCGCCGCGATCGAGGAAGTTACGGAATTGCTGAAGCATGGCCGCATCCAGCGTCGTCCGTTCCGCTCGGGGGAAGACCAGCATGAGATGGCCTTGAGCATCCTTCAGCGCTTGCTCAAGAACGGTGCGGCTGTTGCTATTGGATTGCGTATCATCTCCTGCTTGCAAATCAAACATCAATTCGTAGTCATGGTTCTCACCTTGACCGTCGGCGACAGCCATGACTTGGGTGCCAAGGTCTTCCAAATGCGTTTCTTGCCGATCGATCCGATCGCCCAAGAATTTCATTTGATTCCGAAGCGCACTGAAGTCGAGCATTTCCGGCAAACGATTCATCCAGCCATGGAGATGCTTTTGTTGTTGTTCTAGCGTTTGAGTCAGGGTTTGAATGCCTTCGAGATCGCCCTTGAGCGGGGTAAGGCGCGTTTCGATCAGAGATTCTAATTGAGTTTGAAGTTGAACGAGGTCGTCTTCCGTTGCATTTTCGTCTTTGGTTTCCAGTTGTTGCTGAAGCTGAGCGACGGTTTCCTGCAAGGCATCGAACTTCGCCACAAACTCGGGGTTGTGACGCTGGTGGCTGCCCATGTCGCTGTTGTTGCGCAGGAAGTTGGTCAAGGTGCCGACCTGTTGGCGCAGGATTTTGGTGGTGACGCGCAGGGGAGCGACGGATTCATCCACATGCTCAACGCGGTGACGAAGCTGTTCCAGTTCTTCGATTAGGCGAGTCATTTCGCGGCGGGGCACCAGTTCACTGACCAGTTGCATCATGCCTTCTAGGTCTTGCTTCAGGCTAGCCGTATCGATCGGATTGGGCATAGCGTTGAAGCGACGGTTGATGTAGTCGATTTGGCCTTGAAGCATCCGCAAGGTGCTGGGTTTGTAGGTGCGGCTGATGTCTTCCAGTCCGGTTTGCAAATTGTTCATGCGACCTTGAAGCTGCTTCAGACCATTGTCCGTTTCGCGGAGTTGGTCGAGGGAGACGCTGCGTTGTAGGGTTCCAGTGATCCGATCGACGGATTCTAAAATGCGGGATTGCTGAACTTGTAGGTCGTTGAGATCCGCCTTGATCACACCCACCTCTTGAGCTTCGATCGCGCTGATGCGTTGGTCGAGTTGGCTGTGGAGACGGTTCAGATTCGCCCGATTTTTTTGCATTAAGGTTTTACGCAGGCTGGCTAGGTCCCAGAAGGTGGGTAATCCTTGGATGCGCCGATCGAGGACTTCTAGTTGACGGTTGATTTTGACATCGACTTGGGCGATTTGTTCTTGGCTTTGTTTAAGAACGTTTTGATCCAGACGCTGGCGGTTCATCACGTTCAGCATCATGAGAAACGAGACAGGGGCAGCGGTGTAGGCAATCTGCTGAGTGGCGATCGAGGCGATCGACCCAAGGCCAGATCCCGCGAGGAGTGCATATTCTGCTGCGTCAAGCCATTTTTCGTTTTTCATGATCTTGTGATTCCCTGATGAGTCTTGCAATGAGGCTGTGACTGAAAATTCTAGGAAGCGTGTCTAATGCTACAGAAAGTTTCCGGGTTGGCCTATGTACACCTTCATCTCCTTCTACAGAGATTCCGGTCACTCATCAGGATTAGTTCGCTGTATAGATATGAATTTTTTTGGAAGATCGGAGGCAGGAATTTGATTCAGTATTTTGGCGTAGCTCGACGTAAAAAATTACGCATTGAGGCGGAGGCATTGAGGCTGTAAAGTGGGTATATGAAGAACTATGACCTTGTGTAAAGCCTTCCATTAAAAAATCTATCAAAACATAAAATCCAAACCATGAAGACCTTGAGTGCGCTGATTTTTGATGTGGATGGGACGATCGCGGAAACAGAGCGGGACGGCCATCGGGTGGCGTTTAATCGAGCCTTTGCGGCGAAGGGCTTGGGGTGGATGTGGACGGTGGAGCAGTATGGGCGGCTGTTGGATGTGGCGGGGGGCAAGGAGCGGATCGCCTACTATGCCGATCGGTTCATGCCCAATTTCCGTCCCCCGACGGATCTCAAAACCTTTGCAGCGGAGCTTCATGCATTGAAGGGAAAGTTTTATCGGCAGTTAGTGGAGGAGGGGGCGATCGGACTTCGGCCTGGGATTCGGCGGTTGATGGAGGAGGCGAGGGAGGCGCGAGTGAAGTTAGCGATCGCGACGACGAGTTCGCTCGAAAGCGTTTTGCCGCTATTGCAGACAGCGCTGGAAGTGGAGAGTGTGGAGTGGTTTGATCTGATTGCAGCAGGAGATATTGTCCCAGTGAAAAAGCCTGCGCCGGACATCTATTTACATGTGATTCGGGAGATGAAAGTTGATCCGGATTGTTGTTTGGTTTTAGAAGATTCGCAGCAGGGATTACGATCGGCGGTGGCCGCAGGACTCAAAACCATCGTGACCTACAACGACTATACGCGGGGTCAGGACTTCCGATCGGCCTCCTTGGTGATTGATGGCTTGGGGGATGTGGACAGTCCATTTCAGGTGACGGGTGGGACCTGTCGAGAGCAGCTTGAACGATCGGAGTTTTTCGATCTAGCGTTAGCGAACCATTTGATTAATTTGTAGGTTCAAAATCCGGTTGTATTTCTCACAAAAGCTCCCAGACTCAATTCTGGGGGCGCATGAGTGAGAATAAGTTAGACTGTAAGGGTCGTCGATCGGGAGCGTATTGACTATGGGCGCAGCAATCTTAGAGCAGTTACAAAAACTTCCAGAGCCTATGCAGCAGAAGGCTTTGCAATATATTGAGGCGTTAGTGGCAGAGTATGCGCAGTGCCAAGAAGAGCCGATCGAACCTCCTCGTAAAAAGCGGCAGGCGGGTACGATGAAGGGAACATTTGTTTTGCCGTTAGCCGATGATTTTGATGCGCCATTAGATGATTTTCTTATTTGCTAATACAACTCATTTAGCCTTTATATCTCCGGAAAATTTGAATGCAGAATTGATTTGACCGATCGTGAGAACCAGATGAACACCTACGAGAAAATCTACGAAACGGTCAAACAGGTTCCCTATGGTAAAGTGGCCACCTATGGCCAAATTGCAACCCTAGCGGGACTCCATCGCAAAGCGCGTCTGGTGGGATATGCCTTATTTCGAGTGGCCCCGGATGCTGATGTACCGTGGCATCGAGTGATTAATGCCAAAGGGGAAATCTCCGAATCTCCCTTTCGCGAAGGCAATGACTATTTGCAACGATCGCTCCTAGAACGCGAAGGCATTGAATTTAACGCCTCCGGCCGCGTCAACTTTCGCCAATGCCAATGGCAACCGGAGATTAGTCCAGAAGATCAGCCATCATTCGATCGGCCTGACTCCCATAACTCCCCCCAAACAAATTGTAGTGATTGAGAATGTGATAGAGATTGTAGAGTGATTTCCGCTTTGCACATCCGGGTTCAATGGGATAAACCGATTCATAGCCCTGGTAAAACACCGGACCAAACCCGCCAAACAATTCCGTCATGGCCAAATCCACCTCCCGATCGCCCCAATACACCGCCGGATCAAAGATCACAGGTTCGCCCGTTGCTAAAGCCCCCGCATTCCCGCCCCATAGATCACCATGAACTAGCGACGGTTTTGGGGAATGGTTTTGAAGAAGTTTAGGAATGTTTTCTAAGAGCCGATCGCCATACTGAAATTTGCCACCTTTTTGCCTTGCCAATTCCAATTGATACCCAATCCGTGACACTTGCCAAAACTCTGCCCAGTTTGTCGTCCAGGGATTGGGTTGTGGCGTGCTACCGATCGTATTACTCTGCTGCCACCCAAACGCCGTTGAACCTGAGACTAAATGTAATTCTGCCAATTTGCGTCCGAGTTCATGGCGCGTCCGATCGGTGAGAGAGACGATCGGACAATACTCCAGCACCAAATAAGCGTAATTCTCATGAACCCCAGAACAAATTGGAACCGGAACGTGAATGGTTTGGGTCTGGGCGATTTGGGTCAGTCCTGCGGCTTCCGCTTCAAACATCGAGAGACGGTCGGCTCGGTTGAGTTTGATAAAATAGGTGCGGTCGGTGGTTTGGGTCAGAAACGTGAGTTTGTAAGCTTGATTAATATCGCCGCCGCTGATGGGGGTTGCGGTTTTGAAGGTGAGATCGTCTTGGGTGACGGAAGAAAGCGTTTGGGCTAGGGCTTGGGTGAGGGCGATCGGGAGCATGGCTGAATGTTGAATGTTAAATGCTGAATGTTGAATATTTGCCAAAGTCTCGTATTATTTTGGGTACTGCAAATCTCACGGATCGATTCCATGACGCCTCAAATGCTTACGCTCAGAATTCGACGGATTCCCTGGGCTGTACTTTGCTTAATGTTAGCGGCCTATACCGTCCTAGGACATACCCTAGCTCAACTGGATCATCCCCGTTGGGGATTGATGATTGGCTCACTGATCGCACTGAGTTTAGCATTGATTTTTCTGCATCCACTGACCGGATTAGGACGGATTATCCATAATCGTTTTCAGTCGGATACACTAGCCTTTTGTAGTTTGATTTTGTTGGCGGGGTTTGTTTCAGTTTTACTGAATTGGTTCAAACTCTTTCTCCCGTTTTTTATGATTTTTGCCTGTGAGGCCCTCGCCCGCATTGATCTGAAAACCGCAAGAATGAGTGAAGTCAGCACCTGCCTTTTATTGACCAGCTTTTCTTGGGCTGGGTTATTTTTAGGATGGTTTGCGGGCGGCGTATATCGAATTTAAACTCGTTAATCCCAAGCGGGGTGCGTCAGCAGACTGGTAATCACACGAACGCCTCGCAGTTGATTAGACAACGGCAGATGACCCTTGGGTGCTTCGATCGTCCAATTAAACGACCCTGGATAGCGCGTCCAGTTATTGCCATCCTTCCACAAAATCTTGCTCCACAGCTTGATCCAATCCCGCCCACCCGACACCCAAATTTCCCGCTGTACCGAATACCCAAATCGCCCCTCAGAATGCGCAAGCCAAAGTGCATTTAAAGTCCGTAAATCCGTCGCAGGCAAACCGTTCACTTCGGTAAAATAAATCCACTTCCGGGCCAGAGACGCTTCTCCTGCCAGTTCACACAGCTTCAGATTATTGAGCTTGTCAGCTTCTAAGAAGTTCTGTTCAACCAGAAGCTTCTGAAGCGGTCGGTAGTCCACATTCAGATCGGACTTCAAGGGCACAATGCCTGTGGGAAACAAATCCTCTAAAAAACGTTGAATTTCTGGATCCTTAAGGTTGTAAAGCTTCTGATAGGCTTTAGCCGCAACGGCATTCACCGCTCCATATTTTGTAAAAACTTGACTGCTATTATTCCGATGATCTTCTAAGACCGATCGCAAAACCTGCTGTCCTGAAGGCGTCGGGGCAAGCGTATCAATCATTAACAGTTGATTTTTTTCAGTTGCCGCCAGGAATTCTTCCCGTAAAGCTTGGTTCTGATCCAGATTTGTCATGAAGGCCGTCATCTAAGAAACTCGACTCACAAAACAGCAATGTTTAGGCTCTGGAGAGGAGCAACACCAGTCAGCCAACGAAAGTCATTGAGCATCCGTATCACTGGGCATATGTACCTATCTCCAGATTCTATTAACCAATTGTATCGGCTGTCTGGCGCAGATCAGTCACAGAACTTATCTTTTTCATGGTTTTTCTAGGAAACGGGTTGGGATTTTGATTTGCGATAGAGTTGAATTCGGGTGATTTCTGGAGTGCAGAAGAATCGACCGGGTGGGTAGGTGCCGAGACCTCGGTTGGTATACAGGTAATTAGGGCGATCCCCACGAGAGTCCCGATCGGTAGAAATTTCATGATAGCCCCGCTCCCAGTCCCAATTCTGGCTGATGCGAGTTAAGCTCCTGAGTCCGGGGATATATCGCCGCAGGGAGGAGGGGATCGCATTGTACGATCGGGTCGCGACCGCAGGCACACTGCCCAGACCTGGAATACAAATCTGTCCGCCATGGGTATGGCCGGAAAGCTGAAGGTCCACCCGCCAAGGCTTTAACGCCTCAGCACAGTCAGGATTATGGGCCAAAACAATCCGAGGAATATCCGCAGGAATCTGCGGCATCACATCGCTGGGCAAAAACTCCCTCGATCGCACATCCGCAAACCCCACCAGCGCTAGCCCTGGCCCGCAGGGATAACAAATCTCATTCCAAAGAACAGTGATGCCTGCTCTCGTCAAGGTGTCAATCACCCGCGATCGGTTGGAGAGGGGATAGAGGTCATGGTTTCCGAGGATGGCGTAGGTGCCATGACGGCTTTCAAGATTTTTGAGCTGGGCGGTGAGCCGATCGATCGGCTCAGGTTTTGACGTGATGAAATCTCCCGTCAGCAGGACGAGATCGGGATATTCGCGATTACTGGCGGCGATCGATTGCTTCAACAACTGATCAGACAGTCCCCAACGATCGGCATGAAAATCCGACATCTGGATAAACTTCAAGCCATCCATGGAACTAGGTAAACCTTCGATCGCTAGATCCAATGATTCAACCGTCAACGGTCCCGTAAACAAAGAATGCATTGGGTCAGTGGCTTTATGATTTTAAATCGGGATGATAGGATTTGAACCTACGGCATCCTGCTCCCAAAGCAGGCGCGCTACCAAGCTGCGCTACATCCCGAGACCCTCATCGAACGAACCTGTCGCTCAACTCGTTGACACTAAGATAACACAGATCATTCAACCTGAACCATCTCTTACGATCAAAATTATTCGGTCAATCAAGCCTCCAGTCGATCGATCGACTGAAGGCTTAATTCTCAACTAGCTTGTCAGTTTTGACATGGCATAATTGAAGATACCTCTTCATGAACAATCGCCCTATGGTGTTGCAGCAACCCACTAAACCAGGGTCTTCTTCTTCTTCTCAATCGATCGCTCCCTTAGAGAGTGGCGATCGATTAACTCGTGCTGAGTTTGAGCGACGCTATACCGCAGCTCCAGAGCATTTCAAAGCAGAATTAATCGAAGGAGTGGTTTACGTGGCATCTCCCGTCAGAATTATTCATGGCAAGCCTCACTTTAACTTGATCACTTGGTTAGGGGTTTATAGCACCGCCACACCCGGCGTAGATGGAGCGGATAACGCCACCACTCGACTGGATATCGACAACGAACCTCAACCCGATGTCTTATTACGGCGAGTTGAGGGGGGTGCCTCTTACATTAGTGAGGATGGTTATGTTGAGGGCGCACCTGAACTGGTCGCGGAAATTGCCGCTAGTAGTGCAGCTATTGATCTGGGCACTAAGAAAAATGTCTATCGGCGCAATGGCGTCCAGGAATACCTGGTATGGCAAACCTTTGACAATCAGTTGAGTTGGTTTCGTCTACAGGATGAAGATTATGCGCTAATCGAGCCGGACAATGATGGCATCATTCGCAGTACGGTTTTCCCTGGACTCTGGTTATCCGTTCCTGATCTGCTCGATGGCAACATGATCGAGGTCTTAAATGTATTGCAAATGGGATTGGCCACGATCGAACATCAAGCGTTTGTCACATCTTTGCAACAGGGATAAGACTTAAGATAGAGAGGTTCTTTTTTTACGCCCCCATGGCTCTTAAATCTGCGGCTCTTAAATCTGCGAACTGGAAAATTTCCGACTTGCCCGGTCTCACCCAGACCGATCGGGACCACCTCGCCGAACTCGGCATCACCACCACCTTCCAGCTCCTCCGCCAAACCCGCACCAAGCCCGATCAAGAATCTCTCTCAGGCCGATCGGGCATCCACCTGCGTCACCTGCAAAAATGGACCGCGATCGCCCAATTGGCCCGCATTCCCAGCGTGGGCTGCCAGTTTGCTGGACTCATCCTTCACGCAGGGGTCTCCACCTTAACCCAACTCTCCCTCACCCCGTCCGGCCAGCTTCACCGCCAAATCCTAAAACTCCAAGTCGCCACCCTCCAGCGCCCCGACCTTTGCCCCGATGCAGGACAAGTTCAAGTCTGGATCCAGCAGGCTCAGCTTCTGGTCAAAACTGAAAAATGTTGAATGCCCCAGATTTGACGCCTTAAAAACAGTTAGCTTTCTTCTTCTTGCTGACTGAGCGCTAACCAAATGGCAAAGTCTGCATCCGTCATTCATTCGGGATACCAGAACATCCCCTTAATGCCTTCTGGATCCGGCACAAAGCCTAAGTTTTTGTAGAATGTCACCACTTGCGGATCGGCAAAGAGGGTGATGTTGCTAATGTCTTCATTTCGCAACTTTTTAATCGTGAATTTCATCAGCGCCTTGCCAAAGCCCTTGCTCTGATAGTCGGGATGCACCACCACGTCCCAGATGGTCGCATTAAACGCATGATCCGACGTGGCCCGTGCGAAGCCAATCATCCGTCGCTTGACGCCCCGCTGCTCCCACATCGATGTCACCAAAAAGCTATGCTGGATGGCCTTTTTGACCTTCCGCAAGGGACGTCTCGCCCAGCCCACGGAGTCGCAGAGTTCCTCTAGTTCATAGAGGTCGATTTCGCGCTCCGTCGTAAAAAAGATGCGGGCTTTGCTACGATCGTTTTCATCCGCAACGATATAGTTCTCAACAGTTGCCGGAGGCGAGGTTGAGACTTCGGCTCCACTGAAC
>JAAFJU010000115.1 GCA_013298165.1 Synechococcales cyanobacterium bin31.maxbin.ball.101
AAGTTGAGCGCGATTTGCGGAACTGGTTCTGTACCCTTCCCACAGTTTCTGCGCTTCAGGGGACAGTTGAGATCTTCCCACCGAAGGAATTCTCTCCGTCGGACTCCCCTCCAAGGGGTAGGGAATATTTTTCAGCGAGGCGTAGTTTTCCAGCCAGGTTGCGCCTTGGTGGGTAAAGACGAGCGGATCATAGAAATGAAAGGTATAAAGCAACCGATCGCCTGAGATTGGCTTAAAACCGAGCAATTCCCCAACCCCGCTCGCGCCATGGGCAGGCACAATCACCGTATGAGATGCATCCACTTGACGAATTAAGGCCACCAGTCGCTGGGCAATGTCATGCCACAGGGCAGAATTCTCAACCAACGGCTCGTTGAGGATTTCGTAGGCGATCATTTTGGAGTTTTTACGGTACCGATCGCTCAAGGTCTTCCAAATAGTTTCGATGTTTTGATAGTCTGCGCCGTAGGGCTGGGATTCTAGTTGAAGGCGGCGGGTGGGATGAAGGTCAAGGATGACACCCAGATTCTCGGATTCGATCAAGGCGATCGCCCGATCGATCGCTTCCAACCGATCGGCCTGGATTTTGAAATCGCCCTTCGCCCAATTGGGCTGTAGGAAATCTGGATCAATGGGTAAACGTACATGATTAAAGCCCGCTCTCGCGATCGATCGAACTTCATCTGAAGTCATCCACTTTTGCAGATAGGCCGTAGTCTCCATTTTTTCATCGGCCACAATTGGTAAAAAGAACCAATGGGCTAGATTCAGACCTTTGGAAAAATTGATCTGTGAAGGCGTTGCTTGAGACCAGCAGGACGATAACAGCACTAAGCAAATCGTACAGACCGTCGCATAGACATACTTTTGCAATCCCATCTTTTTCAATCCCATGATCAAGACCTCTGCTCGAATAGGTTAAGCGCCATAGCGGGCTAAATCGCGACGATAGAGAACATAGGCTAAGGGCAAACAGACAAAGCTCAACAGGCCACCCAGAGTGACGATCGGCAATTTATAAGCGGTTAGTTCTGTATTTTTAGCTTGCTTAAAGGCTGGATTTTTAGCATAGCGATGGCGAATATGAAACTGCGATCGACCGTAGTTTGCAGCGAGTTTAATAAAATGCTTGGGCGATCGGGGAAAGTATTTGATTTCCCAGAGCAGTGAGGTTTGATTTGCCAGCCAGACCCCAATGGGATTGGTCATCATAATATTCGACTTGGTGAGTTGCTGCGTCTGTGGATCATGGTGATAAATCCGCAGCCATTCATTCACATAGAGAACGGGATATTTTTGCGTCATAGGAATCCAAGCGATCGCCTCTGGAATATGACTCATCTGCAATTGTCTCAGTTCTGGGAATAGAAACTCTCGCATCACATCGGTGCGCTGAAAGCCCCACTTCTCGCCTTTAACCTGATATTCAAGGCGCATTTTGGAATAGTTGGCCACCAATGCATCCTTTCCAGGGGCGATCGGGTATTCGGTGCCAATTTTGTCGCCATAGACATCAATGCAATGACAATCAATGCCGGAATATCGCGATCGGTCCTGAACTGGAATCCGTTCCCAGCAGTCATGCATTCGTTCTAAAGCCGTCTCAACACAGCTATCGTCGGAGTCCAAACAAACTAAAAATTCACCTTGAGCTTTCAACGCCGCCACATTATAGGCAACATGTTTCCCTTGATTTTCTTGATAAAAATAACGAATTGGAAACGTGGCTTCCACCTGCCATTGTTCCACCAAGCTTCGGGTGTTATCCGTCGAACCGTCATCCACAATCAACCATTCAAAATCCCGACAGGTCTGGCGACAGAGGCTATCGTAGGCGCGGTGTAGGGTTTTGGCTCGATCGTAGGTGGGCGTAAAAACGGTAAAAAGATAGTTTTGATTCATGATGTTAAACCTAATGAATAGTGGCTGCGATGACAGGCTCGATCCCCCTAAACAGCCTGAACCATGCCATCATCGATCGGCATTTCAAAGTTACAGAGTTTGCTATAGGCATTCACAGAAGCATCTAAGGAGTACTTGTTCGATCGTTGCTTTAGCAAATCAGTCTGGCGAGGCATTTCTAATCGCTGTAGCATTGCCTCCGCTAGTTCCTGCGGATCACTCATCTGAACTAAGGGTCCATAGTGGCCACCCTGAAGAATTTCGCGAGGACCGCTGGGACAATCTGTCGCCACTACGGGCGTTCCCACTGCCATGGCTTCGATCAGGACCGTCGGTAATCCTTCAAAAATCGAAGACAGCACAAACAAATCCGATCGGGCTACATAGGCAAAAGGATTCTTCACAAAACCCTCTAACCGAATATCCTCCTGCAAACCCATCTCCTCAATTTGCTGTTCTAGTTGAGGACGCAAAATACCCTCCCCTAAAATCATCAAGCGAATCTCACGAGACTGACGGGCGATCGCAAAGGCTTGAAATAGGGTGGGATAGTCTTTCTGTAGCTCTAAACGCCCCACCGCCACGATCACAGGTGGCTCCCCCGGCGCAAACCAAGGATGCTCCACGGGGTCCTTGGAACGCGCTAGAAGGTCGGGGGTGACGACAGGATTGTGGATGACCTGGATTCTGTCGGGGGAAATTCCAAGATTAACCAGATCTTCGCCGACCCCTTCAGAGACCGGAACGATCGCGGCGGCCCAAGGGAAGAACCATTTTGCCAACAGCGGCATCACTTTTGTTTTAAAATTTCTAGCAAACTTTGCTTCCGTTGAAACATTGTTCTGGACATTAATAATAATGGGTAACGAGGCAATAACTGCTTGAGAAGAAAACAGCTTTGCAAAAGCCTGTAACCAAACTGCAAAAATACTTGGCTCATTCAAAATAGAAATTAAAACATCTGGCTTTTCTTGCTCCAGATAACGCCACAGATGACGGGAACTTTTCAACAGTTTCTCCCCGCCAAAATCAAAAATTCTAATATTGCTGGGAACTTGATCAACGTAAGCCCCTTCTCTTGCAATCAAGACAAAGTCCACGCGAATCCCACGCCCTGTAAAGCTACGGGCTAAATTAAGGGCAGCACGTTCGGCCCCGCCTCCATTGAGATTGGGTGCAAAGATAGCTAAAGTTCTCATGAGTAATAAATTGCTATGGGGCAGGGAATCGATCTATCTCTCTAATCCATTCCTTAATCAAAAGAATCGACACAAATTAGCTTGCTTCGATTAAAACAAACTCAATTAAAGTTCATCATTCCTTCATCACAATACACTGGGTTTTTATACTTGCCATGCAACGCGAGAAGTACATTTTTGTAGGTATCTCTTAAGAGCGATCGTCCAACAGCGGCCTAAGTTTCTGTCGTAGGGGAGAGGTTATAAATTCAGCCATCCATCGCAAAGCCGTTAAACTATCCTGATCCCAGATATGATGGGCTGAATAATTAGCCATAAGGTGCTTGTACAGTTCTATCTTGAGATTTTTCTATGATTCATGGCGACGATCGCGCATCATCCGGGCTTCGGGTGATTCAGCTCACGGATATTCATCTTTTCGCCACCTCAGACCAAGCTCTGATGGGGATTGCGACCCGTGCGTCTCTGTTGCCGATCGTCGCGCAGATTGCTCAAGTTCAACCCGCGCCCCACTTCCTCCTGTTGACGGGCGACCTATCCCAAGACGGATCACCGGAATCCTACCGTCAGCTTGTTGAATTACTACAGCCCTTGAATTTGCCGATCTATTGGCTACCGGGCAACCATGATTGTTTTGAGGTGATGGAGCGATCGCTCACGATCGCTCCCTTTAGGGCAGACAAAAGCTTTACCCAATCCGGCTGGCAGTTTTTGTTGCTCAATTCACAAATCCCTGGAGACGTTCCAGGACACCTCAGTTCGACCACCTTAGAGTGGCTCCAGCTTGAACTGGCAGCACATCCTGAACGTCCCACGACGATCGCCTTTCACCATCCCCCCATGTCGTTAAATACCGAGTGGCTCGACTCCAGCGCCCTACAAAACCCAGAAGAGCTGTTCCAAATCGTCGATCGCCATCCGCAGGTGAAGCTGGTGCTGTTTGGGCACATTCATCAAGAAGTGGAAGAGGTGCGATCGGGCGTTACCTATTTAGGCTGTCCTTCGACCTGTTTTCAATTCGCCCGCGACCATCAAAATTTCACGCTAGATATTGATCAATATCCTGGGTTTCGGATTTTGGATCTAGGGGCAGATGGGAGTTGGCGGACTGAAGTGCGCCGGGTGGATTGTCAGATGAAGGCGATCGCAACCCCCAAAGGGTACTAGTTTCACAAGATTCCAAGCCCCAAACGATTAAGCTTTTAAATTCATACCTGTTTGGAGAATATTTAGAACTTGTCTCATGTTGCCTGCAAGGAGGGCAGTCCGATCGAGCCACAGCCCAGGAAACTGGATACTTCTCAGAATGCCATCGGCCTCAGGCAGCAAATCAACATAGCGTCCTGAGTCGAGGCGAAACCAGTCGATTTCCTGATCCAAAACTCGCCAAACAATATATTCCTGTACACCATTTCGCTCATAGGCATTTTTCTTGGCTCCCAAGTCAATAGAAACCGTACTCGCTGAAATTTCAACTAGCAGTTCTGGCGCACCTTCGAGATAATCATCGTCACTCAACGTCACCTGTCCACCCCGTTCTAGCTGCCAAAAAAGTGCAATATCTGGCTGGGGTTCATTGCTTTCATCCAGACGAACTGTGGAGGCATCAGCGATTTCAACACCATCGGTGAACGCTTGATAGAACCCAAGCCAGGTATTCACAAGACTGTGAGGTTTGCCATGACTTTGAAATCGCAGTGCAGAACTCATGTAAACAATCCCTTCAATCAATTGGGCTTTGCAGTCCTCTGGTAGTCCCGCACAGCGTCGTTCAAACTCATCCCGCGTCAACCGATCGCCATTCTCTAGCGGAGGCGTGAGGAGTTGAGTCGATCGTTCAGAAATAAAAACCATAATCCTACAACCTAAACAGTTAGATAAAGGTAAACCCTAATGATTCTTCCAATCGGGAACAGTTTCGAAGACTCAAACATCCCAAGGGTTAATAATTTCTATCTGACAATTTAAGAAATCATCAACGTTACGAGTGACGATCGCTGCTTGATGAGTTCGGCAGATAGCAGCAATTTGGGCATCGAACTGGGAGATGGGATGACCTTGTCGTCTTCGATCGGTCGATAGACTGGCAAAGTTTTCGGCAGAATCCGAGTCAAAAACAAGAAGCTGATGGAAGAACTCTTCATTAAAAACGATGTGAGCTGCATCTTGAAGTCGTTGTTTTCGGTTTCCTTCTGGCAAGATACCAATGCCATACAAGATTTCAGCTTGGGTAATCGTAGTCGTAAATAGACGCTCTCTAGGTTGTGAGTTAACCCATGACTTGACCATTTGTGAACCTTGGGGGTTCATCAATTCAGAGATGACGTTGGTATCAAGAATGAGCATAATCGTAATTTAGAACGTCGGAGGGGTTCTGATGGGTTCCCGTGGAATTTCAGGAATTTCAAAATCTTCAATGCCAGCAAAGTGTCGTTGTATGGCAGTCGCAAGACCTAGAGATGCGGTTTGAGGTGGCTCTGAAATCAGGACACTGGAAAGAATGGCGGTGATTTCAGCTTCGATCGATCGTCCATTTTTACTAGCACGCTGTTGGAGCCTCTGGGTAATCTGGGGTTGTAAGGGTTCGAGGGTGATGTTTGTCATCGTGGGTATGGGTGTAGAGTTTCAACTCAATTATACAAGCTGATTAATTCTTGCCTGTAGGTCTTGAAAACATCAAATTAACTAAAAAAGTGCAATCGGGGATTTAGTAAGCGCTTAATCGGTTCTGAGGTTTGAACAATGGCCTCTGCGTCCTCGGGCTTCACTTCGCAATACCATAAGGTCCGTTCGCCCGTTCGCACCACCATCACGTTCGGACCGATGTGGCATTGCCCCTGACAGTTCCCGGCGGACACCGTTGTTCCCGCCGGGAGTTCAATTTGATTGAATGCAGCCAAGACTGCCTGCGATCGTTTCCGCAGGCAGTTGTCATACTGGCAAACCCAAACCGTCGTTTCTACGATGGCTTCTACCAACGTTTCTGAGGTTATGGTGTCACTCATTTTTTGAGAAAGCCCTTCCCACGGCTGGTTGAAAGGGTGGTGAGGCAATTAGTGATCTGGGCGCGGAGGGCGTCGTGGTCCAGGTTTTGGCCAATGAGAACCAATTGATTTTTACGATCGTCCGTCTTCCATTGATCATCATCCAAGGAAAAGCGTTTGCCACTCAGATGGAAAATATGACGCTTCGGACTCTCATCAAACCAAAGAATTCCCTTCGCGCGAAACACGGTTTCAGGGATTTGGTTGTCTAGGAAATACTGGAACTTCTTAATGCTGAAGGGTTTATCGCTTTGGAATGATAGCGAAGTAAAGCCATCGATCGCCAAATGATCGGAATGATCGTGGCCATGGTGATCATGGCTGTGGCCGTGGCTATGATGGCTGTGATCATGGTCGTGGTGGCCGTGAGATTCTTCGTGATCATGTTCACACTTGCCATGGTCATGATCACAATTTGAATGATCGGCTTCATGCTTGTGATCGTGACCGTGAGCATGGTCTGAATGATCGTGGCCTGCGTGATCATGGCTATGAGCCTCTTTTTCAGGCTCGAAGTAGTTCTCAGAATCAAACAGTCCCACACTCAATAACAATGACAATGGCACATTGCCTTTCGTCGTGCGAAGAATCCGCGCACCGTCTTTGATATCGCGAATTTGAACTTCTAATTTGTCGAGATCGGCCTCATCGACCAAATCCGTTTTGTTCAACAGAATGATATCGCCGTAGGCAATCTGACTTTGCGCCACTTCAGAATTGAACAAACTGATATTGAAATTCTCTGCGTCTACGACAGTGACGATCGAATCCAGCCGCGTCAAGTCCCGCAACTCCGAACCCAAGAACGTCAACGCCACAGGCAACGGATCCGCAAGCCCTGTCGTCTCAACGATCATGTAGTCCACCTTGTCAGGCCGTTCCATGATCTTGTAAACCGCATTGGCCAAATCTTCGTTAATCGTGCAGCAAACGCAGCCATTGCTCAGTTCGACCATGGTGTTATCGTCGCTGGTGTTGACGATCAGCTCATTATCAATGCCGATCTCACCAAACTCATTCACCAACACAGCCGTCTTAACGCCCTGCTGATTCGACAAAATATGGTTCAGGAGCGTGGTCTTCCCACTGCCCAAAAATCCCGTGATAATCGTGACCGGAAGCCCCGTCTTGGGAGCATCCATCTTAGAAGCGGCTTTAGAAGGTGCGATCGTAGTAGCGGTCATGGAATAAGCTCCAACAGTCTGGTAGGGCGGAAAAAACGGTAAGATTAGTTGAGTCTGTAACGCGATAAATCCGATCTGACTAGTCTAACGCAAATCCTTTTCCCTAATCACCCGCCCCTAATCATTCACACCCAAACCCTGCACTCATGTCACTGACGCTGTACAACACCCTCACCCGCCAAAAATCCCTTTTCACTCCCCTCGAAGAGAATAAGGTCTCCATCTATTGCTGCGGTGTGACAGTGTATGACTACTGCCATCTGGGACATGCCCGATCGTACATCGCCTGGGACACCGTGCGGCGCTACCTCGAATGGCGCGGCTACCACGTCACCTACATTCAAAACTTCACAGACATCGACGACAAAATCCTTAAACGCGCCCGCGAAGAAAAATCCACCATGGATGCGGTCTCCGAAAAATACATCGCCGCCTACCTCGAAGACATGGATCGGCTGAATATTCGTCGTGCCGATGACTATCCCCGCGCCACCCACACGATCGACGGCATCAAGCGCCTAATCCACGAACTCGAAACCAAGGGCGTCGCCTATGCCTCCCAGGGGGATGTTTATTACTCCGTTAGAAGCAAATCTGACTACGGCAAGCTCTCCGGGCGTAAGTTTGAGGATCTCGAAGCAGGGGCCAGTGGTCGCGTCGATGAGGAAGACTCGAAAAAACGCGATCCCTTTGACTTCGCCCTCTGGAAAGCCGCGAAGGCTGACGAACCCTTCTGGGAGTCGTCCTGGGGCAAGGGTCGTCCGGGCTGGCACATTGAATGCTCGGCCATGGTGCGCGATCGGCTCGGTGACTCGATCGACATCCACTGCGGCGGCGGCGACCTCACCTTCCCCCACCACGAAAACGAAATCGCCCAATCCGAAGCCGCCACCGGAAAACAACTCGCCACCTACTGGCTCCACAACGGCATGGTCAATGTCGGCGGCGTCAAAATGTCCAAGTCCCTGGGCAACTTCACCACGATTCGAGATCTCCTCGACAAAGGCAAGATCGAACCGATGGCCATGCGTTTTTTCGTTCTAGGAGCGCAGTATCGAAAGCCGATCGACTTCACCGAGGAAGCCATGACCGCCGCGACTAATGGCTGGCATACATTGCAGGATGCGCTGCAATTTGGGGCGATCGGTGCGGCGAAGTTGGGTTGGGCTTTGAACGGAAACGATCAGGATGCCTTGGATCGTGAAGCGATCGAAAGTTTTACATCAGCCATGGACGACGACTTTAATACCGCATCAGCCTTAGCTGTCCTATTTGAATTAGCCAAAGGAATTAACCGCGAAGCCAATCAACTGCGGCACCAAGGGACAATCGACGCGGATTCTCAAACCCTGTTTAAATCCTGGAACACCTTAAAGCAACTCGCGGCAGTCTTGGGATTAGAAACGGACGACAAAGCTGAAGCTGCCGCCTTGAGTCTGAACCCAGAGGCGATCGAAGACTTGATTGCGCAACGATCGTCCGCCAAAGCCGCTAAAGACTTCGCCAAAGCCGATCAGATCCGCAAGGATCTAAAAGAACAGGGCATTGTTCTAGTGGACCAACCCGGCGGCACAACCCTCTGGCACCACGAATCTTAGTCGAACAACCCAAGACCTCATCGCGGCGGCTAAGAGACATCCGGGAAAATACGCAAATACAGGTCTGACCTAAGGTGTTGATTAAACGTTGCCAATCCGGCAACATTCTTGAGATTTTCTCGAAACAATTTTTCATTTTCATCAGCCTGTGATTCAATCAATAGGCATTCAAGGTGTAGAGCATCTGCAAACAGGATTTCATCTCAGGAATCAGCTTCTACTAAATGCTAAATTCGACAACTTAAATAGAACGATCGCACTTTTAACTCAGATTCCTTTGGTCTTAATTGAAGTAAGTTGAGTTTTTATCTAAAACTTGTATTCTTCTATTTTTTAGAAAAAATTGGAAGTAGACTTCAATTTTTCTTCCTTAAGACTGGCTTTTGGGGAATGGTAGATCAATCTTAATTAGAGTTCATGGTTACGTTGAGGAATTGGAGGGTTTTGTTTTCAATGAAAATAAGACGCTTGCGATCGCTCAACGCAATGCTAATCTCCTGAAAATTTACACTCTTTAGTTGCGTCTACCACAGGCATGTTTTCTAAGCTTTTAACTGTATTAGAGACTCTTCCCTTCTCAGCAGAATGGGTGGGGCTACGTGCTGTCCGCGAAAATCGCCATATTCGGACCCTTCGGGACCAGCGACTGGCGCGCCATGGCTCCGTCTTGAGTCAGGGTGTCATGGTGGAGGTGCTCTGTCAGGGGCAGGTGGGCTATGGCGCAGTCCATTCACTGTCACCCCATCGGATTGTGGAAGCGGCGATCGTCGCTTACCGTCAAGCGATCGCCGCCGCTGACTGGACGCTATCTCCGACGGAAATGAGCAGCCGTCCTACCCTCGTGGGGGAATACCAATCGCCTGTCGAGCAGCCCTTTAGTAGCTTGACGTCTGCTGATGTGATTGAGGTGTTGCACCGGGTAGGAGGAGCCTTAAAAGTCAGCGATCGGATTGTCCAGACGATCGCTGAGATCACCCTGGCGGATGTTGAGTCCTGGTTTGTCAGTAGCAATGGCTCTCAGATTCATCAGTCCTTTAATCGGGTGATGACGAACTATGAGGCCACGGCCCAGGCAGGTTCTGCGGTGCAGACCCGATCGGATAATGGCTGGAAGGCACGATCCTATCAAGGTGGCTTAGAGTTTTTAGTCAGTGAAGACCTGTGGGAACGGGCGCAGCGCATCGGAGAGCAGGCAGTGGAATTGCTCGATGCCCCGGACTGTCCCACCGATTGCCGATCCCTCGTCCTCGCCCCAGACCAAATGCTCATGCAGATCCACGAAAGCGTGGGACATCCCTTGGAACTCGATCGGATTTTGGGGGATGAGCGCAACTATGCGGGGGGGAGTTTTGTGAAGCCGGAAGACTTTGGGCAATTGACCTATGGATCCGAGCAGATGAACATTACCTTTGATCCAGGACTCCACCATGAATTTGCCAGCTATGCCTTTGACGACACGGGCGTCCCAGCCACCAAGGAGCATCTGATTCAAAATGGCAAACTACTGCGGGGACTGGGGAGCTTAGAGAGTCAAGCCCGGATGAAGGTTCCGGGAGTGGCATCGGCCAGGGCGAGTTCTTGGAATCGTCCGCCGATCGATCGCATGGCCAACCTGAATTTAGAACCAGGAGACACCTCGTTTGAGGATTTGATCGCTGGGGTTGAGCGGGGAATTTATATGGAAACCAACCGATCGTGGTCCATTGACGATCAGCGTCACAAGTTCCAGTTTAGCTGCGAATATGGGCGCTTAATTGAGGATGGACAGCTTACCCAGGTGGTCAAAAATCCCAACTACCGAGGCACCACGCCGGAGTTTTGGGGGAATTTAGTGAGCGTTGGCGATCGGCAGTCTTGGCAAATGTTTGGCACGCCATCCTGCGGAAAAGGCGAACCCAATCAGTTGATCACCGTGGGCCATGCCTCACCTGTGGCCTTATTTTCAGAGATAGAAGTGTTTGGAGGGGATGCGTAATGCTGACAGAAGTTAATTTAGTGCTATCGGCTGAAAATTTTTCTGCTAGCAATCTCACCGAAAGCCTCCCTCCCTCCGAACCCAAATTATCCAGAGCCGAGACGTTAGAACGGGCTTTCGAAGTGGCGATCGGTTTCCTCAAGGATCTTTGCCAAACCCAGGAGCAATTCACGCTGTCGCTAATGGCGGAACAGAGCCAGTTTTGCCGCTTTAATCGAGCGAAGGTGAGACAGACGGGGCAAGTTTTGGATGCGAGCTTAACGCTAACTTGGATCCTAGGATCACGCAGCAGCTACTGTGAGTTTCCGCTGTCCGGCGACTGGGATTACGATCGGACCTTGATGCTGGACTGTGTGACCAATCTGCGCGCTGACCTGAAGCATATTCCAGATAATCCCTATCTCGTCAAACCCGAGGGCGATCGCTGTAGTCATGCTGTCCATCGGGGTCAGCTTTTAGCGCCTGACCAGGTGATCTATCAGGTTTTGTCTCAGGTTACAGATTTAGATTTTGTGGGGATTTATAGTGCGGGTTGGTCTGTGCGGGCCTATGCCGATTCGGTCGGGCAATTTCATTGGTTTATGAGTGAAGCCTTTTCGCTGGACTATTCTCTGTTTAACACCGCAGGTCAGGCCGTTAAAGGAATCTATGCTGGAGCCATTTGGAACCAGGATGCCTATCAACAGAATCTAGCCCGATCGGTGGACCAGTTAAAGCGCCTCGATCGCAAGGCCCAACGCCTCGATCGAGGCAAATACCGCACCTACCTTGCGCCTGCGGCGGTGGCGGAGTTGATCCCCATGATGTCCTGGGGCGGGGTGAGTGAGGCGGATTTGCAGCAGGGGGGCAGTTGGCTGCTGGGGATGCGACAGGACGATCGGCGACTGTCGGAAAAACTCAGTTTGATTGAAAACTTTGGTCGGGGCACGGTGCCGAGATTTAATGATCTGGGCGAAGTGGCTCCAGAATCCCTGACGATTTTGAATCGAGGGCGGCTTGAGAATACCTTGATTTCTTCGCGAAGTGCGAAAGAGTATGGCCTAGTCAGCAATGGCGCGGCCCAAGATGAAGCCCTGCGCGCGCCGGAAATTTTGCCGGGAACGATCGCTGCTGATTCCATTTTGGCTGAACTGGATACCGGGATCTATGTCTCAAACCTCCACTATCTAGGCTGGAGCGATCGACCTCAAGGCAGGATTACGGGAATGACTCGCTATGCTTGCTTCTGGGTAGAGAATGGCGAGTTGGTCGCGCCCATTGAGCATTTGCGATTTGATGATAGTCTTTATAGCTTCTGGGGGGAGAATTTAATTGGGCTGACGGATACTCAAGAATGCATTCCTAATGTGGAGTCTTACGATCGGCGGTCGATCGACACCCGTTGGACGCCTGGAATGCTGATCGAAGACTTCACTTACACGCTGTAATTACTTACACGCTGTAATTACTTACACGCTGTAATTCACATCAAATCAGGGTCTTCACCCAATTCTCTCAGTCGTGCGGCGAGTCGTTCTGAGCGCTGACGTTCAGCTTCGGCCCGTTGCTTTTCAGCTTCGGCCCGTTGACTTTCAGTTTCGGCCCGACGAGCTTCGGCTTCACTGGTCAACAGAACAAGATCTCCGTTCGGCTGATAAAACCTGGGCCAATCAGTAGTCTCACAGCCGATCGTTCCATGCCATGACCCGAGCCAGAGTCCCAGCTTTTCACTCCAGAGCCAGCCCCGATCGTTCTTTTCTAATTCCTGGTAGCTGCCGTTACTCAGATGCCAGCCCTGGAGTTTACTGGGATCAAATGGGTCGTAGACAAAATAATCTGTGGTTTTGAAAATTTGGTCGTAGAGATCTTTTTTAACCCCGGTGTCCACTTTTTGGGTGCTGCGAGACATGAGTTCCACGATCACATCGGGATAACGTCCATCCTCTTCCCAAACCACCCAGCCTTGGCGTTCTTTCAATCCATCGACATTCAAAACAACGAAGAAGTCCGGACCCCGGAAGTCTTTATTCATCTTTTGCGTACTGCTGTAGTACACGAACATATTTCCCGCTGCATAGAAATCAGTGGCGGGCGATCGGTGGTGTTGGTAAGAGTCGATTAACGCATTCATTGCGACCCGATGTCGATTGCTTTCCAAGGGTTCTCCATCATCAAAAATTAAATCTGTAGGCGGCGCAACCCAAGCGACTCTTTCCTCTAAGGGCAAGTCTTCCAAGTCAGCAAGTTCTTTGGCGATCGGTTTTGGCGCGACATTGACCATAGTTTTAGTTCCCGAATTTTAGTTCCCAGCGGCGGACTTGCGAAAGGTCGAACAGAACGATTGTCCTAGTTTAGCGTGACTTTGAGAAGCGTTCCAATAGGTGAAATCAAATCCTGATCCTGAAGGTTGGAACTCCATAAAAAATGGACTGGAAAGCATGACCTTCCCAGTCGTATCAAATACAGTGAAACCTGTAGACCTGACAGCCACCTTTGAAAAGCAGTGGTTAAATTTCTGTCAGGTATAAACTTTATTAGCTCTACAGCCTGGAAGCAGAAGTCTCAACCCTGGCTCCTCGACCCTGGCTCAACCCCCAGCGATCGCCGGGACAATGCTGACTTCGTCGCCATCACTCAACGCCGTTTCTTCATTTTCCATGAACCGAATATCTTCACTGTTCAGGTAGAAATTCACAAAGCGACGGAGCTTGCCGCTGTCATCACAGAGCCTTGCTTTAATGCCGGGATGTTGCGTTTCTAGGGCTTCGACGAGCTGGGAAATCGACCCGGCTTCACATTCCAGCGCAGACTGATCGCCTACGAACTTTTGCAGCGGAGTCGGGATCAAAACTTTAATAGACATGGCGTTAGGGATAGGTTCAAAAAGTAGACGGAAAAGGGGGCGGGGGTTGGAGACGATCGCCCAACCCCCAAGGACTGGCTTACACCAAGACCTGCTGCCATTCCAAACGATCGAGCGTCCGAGCACGTTCAAGAGCACGCTCAAATTCGTCCAGCTTGGGATCGATCGTCAGTGGCTCACCGACATAACCCTGGACCGCTTCTTGGGTTTTCAGGCCGTTTCCGGTGATGTAGACAACGGTGACTTCGTCGGGGTTGATTTTGCCCGCTTCTACCAGTTTTTTCAGGGTGGCGATCGTGGTGCCGCCTGCGGTTTCGGTGAAGATGCCTTCGGTTTCAGCCAAGAGCTTCATGCCATCGATGATTTCGGCATCGGTGACGGATTCAATGTTGCCATTGG
>JAAFJU010000331.1 GCA_013298165.1 Synechococcales cyanobacterium bin31.maxbin.ball.101
ATCTTTTATGGGTAGTCCTATGCAAACCCTGACGCTACAGGATGCTCAGCGGCGTCTTCCAGAACTCATTGAGGCGGCGGTGAGCGGTGAAGAGGTCATGATTGAAAGCAATGATGGAACGATCGTGGCATTAATGCTTCTCAAGCCACTGTCGCCGAAGCCGACGTTTGGGAGTGCGAAGGGGTTAATTAAAATTTTGGATGGATTTGATGATCCGATCGAAGTGACCGATTGATGATTGCCCAGAGTTTTTCTGAAGATATTCCACTTGTGACGAAAGATTCGGCGTTTGAGGCTTACGGGGTTAGGACGATTTGGTGATTTTGGAGGGGCGATTCCTGCTCCGGGAGGCTGCACCCAATCGGCTGGGTTTGTTTTATTGGAGGGGGCGGAGGAGTTGGACGATGGTCTTAGACCGACCTTGGGTCATCGACTCTTCTAGCTTTAAGAGCATCGAAACTCCTCTATCTTGTGCGCTATGATTGCATGTCACAAATCGATCGCTTTTATGTTTGACAACACCTGCCGATTCCTTGCCGAAAACTTTTCTGCGGACTTTGCCACTTGGCTCATAGGAGAAGCGATTCCTCTCACCGAAATTGAACCATCCGAACTTTCCCTAGACCCGATTCGAGCAGACGCCTTAATCCTTCTCCAATCCGAAGACTCCATTCTTCACATCGAATTCCAAACCGATCCTAAAAAGAATATCCCCTTTCGTATGTTGGACTATCGCACCCGAGGTTATCGGCGATATCCTGATAAGCCTATGCGGCAGGTCGTCATCTATCTCAAACCCAGCACCTCCGACCTGGTTTACAAAACCGATTTCACATTAGAACAGACTCGTCACGAATTTGAAGTCATCCGAATATGGGAACAACCCGCCAGTTTATTTCTGCAATACCCTGGACTTCTTCCATTCGCCACGCTCGGTGACACGAATGATCCAGAAGCCACCTTGCAGCAAGTTGCGATCGCTCTCAATCAAATTACAGACCCCACTGCCCAATCTAATTTATCTGCTGCCTCAGCGATACTTGCTGGGTTAAAATTAGAAGACGAGATCATTTACAAAGTTCTTCGGAGAGACATCATGCAAGAATCCAGCGTTTATCGTTCCATCTTTGCCGAAGGTGAAACCACAGGAACCGCCGAAACTAAACGATCGATCGCTCTTAATCTTCTACGAGTCGGCCTAGACCTTACCGTTATTGCATCCAGCACAGGATTATCCTTGGAAGAAGTCCAAGCGCTTCAGCAGCAGCAAAATAACAGTCCCGCAGCCGTTGGTTAGTTTTTGAAGTGATTGTACTTACCCACATTCAACGCGATCGATCGCTTGAATCACGATCGATCTTCTCTTCCCACAACCCATTCAGCGAATTCTGTGAGACCGAGGTTTTTGAGGTTTCGATTGGGCTTGACCTGATGGGGTTATGGAGGGTGGGGCGATGGTCTGCGACCGACCTTCGGTCATCGGTTTAAATATGTAATATGATTGAGCGTCCAGTTTTTGATCGTTCTAATGAGTGATTCTGATACGAAGCAGCAAGCGCGGATGATTCTCGATCGGCTTGCATTTACTTCCTTTAATCAGTGCCAACCGATGTCACGCGAGTTTGAGAATGTGCCTGCTCGACCCGGTTTGTACGCCTTTCGACATCGGGAGTTGGGGTTGCTTTACATTGGCAAGTCGAAGAATTTGCGCGATCGGCTGCGGGGTGGTCATAAGGCGTTTCTCTGGTCTTGGCTAGATGAGTATGACCATCGGGATGTTCGGATTGCAACGTTTGTCCTTGGATTTTCGAGTAACCCGGCGCTATCATATGAGCTAGAGACACTGATGCTACAGGCAACCAAACCGCCTTACAATGTCAAGATTCCCAGGGAGGAACGATGATGTCCCCATTACAGACGACACCGATTAGAATCAATCCCCAAGAGCGTTTATCACCTGAGGCGGCGCAACGGGTTTTGGATGAGTTACCGTCTTGGGTGGTGACGGCGTTGAAAAGACGATCGGCTGAGATTGAGTATCCGCTTGAAGCGATCGTTGAAATGGCGATCGCAAGCTTTTTAGATGAAGAGGCGATCGGTTTTAGTGATTGTTTAGTTGAACAACGATCGAGTGGAAAATTGAATGGATAACGAATTGGTAAGCGCTAAAGGTCGATCGTGTTCTAGAAGCCATTGAGGGACGATTGAACAATCTGATGCCAACGATCGCAGATTGTTTATAAACTCATCCGATCGATTATCGACAACGCATGGTTCGGGTGCGTGGTGAGTTGAATGCGGCTGAACTGCGAGAGGTGGATCGATCGTTGTTGCGAGTATTCGGACTAGATTAGAAGTCTGGGCGATTCCCGTTCCGGGAGGCAACGGCAACGGCTGGGCTGGTTTGTCTGGTGGTGGCGGTGGGTGGGGCGATGGTCTTAGACCGACCTTC
>JAAFJU010000356.1 GCA_013298165.1 Synechococcales cyanobacterium bin31.maxbin.ball.101
CCTCGCGCAATCGTGGCAGAGTGAATTCGCTGTAGGCCATGGCAGATCAATAGGGCAGTTTAATATTATTTCACAATCGATCGTAGCGCAGAACCGATCGATCGAACTTTCAGATGATTCACGCTAAGATGAGCCTATAGGGTTGGCTGACTGACCAGTGGCCGATCGTTGATTTTATTGTTAATTTTGAAGTGCGATGTCCCTTTCGGGACGATTCGCCAACGCTAGTTTTAGAGGTGCCAAGATGGTAAGAAGTATCACTCGTCGCAGGTCTGCCAGTAGTCAGAATATGTATGATCTGAATTTATTACTGGCCTTACTGGGACTCCCGATCGTCATGATTCTCCATTGGCTCCTGCAAAGTCAGAACCCCAATTGGGCCGCTCCAATCATGGCACTTCTTCCCTTCACTCAAAGCCAACCCGCTCCGAATTCAGGGGTAGCAGGCAACGTCAAAGTTGTGCCCGCGACCCATCAAGCCATTTGTGAACCGGGCAATAATAGTTTAAATATTCGTCCCACTGCTAGCTTCTCACAGCCGATCGCAGTCATTCCCTGTGGAGATGGCGTTGCCCTCAATGGTGCGCCCGTCTGGAAAGATGGTGAATCCTGGTCTCCAGTTGTCTATCGGACGACGCGAGGATGGTCGGTGAGTCGATTGTTGCGGAAGATTTGAGGATTAGGGGGCCGATCGTCTTGCCAACAAATGCCAAGTCTCCAGCCGTCCCTTCCCTTTCACCTCGATTTCGCCTTGGGATTCACAGATAAAGGCATGACTGACTAAATCGTAAGTCGCACGACTGATTTGAATTTTGCCGACTTCGCCGTGGGACTCCATTCGGCTAGCGGTATTCACCGTGTCGCCCCAAAGGTCATACATCAGCTTTTGCTGCCCAATGACGCCCGCTACTACGCCGCCGCTGTGAATGCCAATGCGGAGATTGATTGGATAGTGGTACCGTTTTGCAAATTGGTTAATGTATCGGACCAGATCAATCGCGAGAGCCGCGATCGCTTCAGCGTGGTCTTCGCGAGGCACCGGAACGCCTGCGGCGGCCATGTAACAGTCACCGATCGTTTTGATTTTTTCAATGCCGTGGCGCTCGACGAGACGATCGAATTCGCTGAAGAGTTCATTGAGCAAACTAATTAACTCCGTCGGTGTGAGCTTTTCAGACAGGGGCGTAAAGTTGACAATATCCGCAAATAGAATGCTCGCCATTGGGTATTCCTGGGCGATCGTGCTGCGGTTTTGGGTTAATCGTTTTGCGATTTTTTGGGGCAAAATGCTGAAGAGTAAGCGTTCCGATCGTTGCTTTTCATAGGCCAACGCCCGCCGCTGCAAAAACTCAATTCGGGCTGCCACTTCTAGAATGTAGCTAACAAACATCCCCGCAACATTCATAAAGCCGAGATAGAACAGATTGCCAATCAAAAAGGCGGTTTCATTGCTGGAATGCAACATCGTTGATTTCCAAATCCCCAATGCCCCATACCCCAGCAGCATCGTCCACCCGAATGCCGTTGCATAGCCAAAGCGCAATCTGGATAGATGAATGCCCAAAATCACAAAGACTAATCCCAAAAAATACATGCGATGACCCACCTCACTGGGCAGGGCGATCGTCATAATGGCCATCAATCCCAACCCGCCAATCACGTGAGTAATTCCGGTTAATCTGGGAATGGCGCGGGACCATTTCGATCGAAAACTCAGGGCCACGACGACCAAATAAATTGGACAAATCACGGCATAGCGAATCACCCAAGCCTTCGGATAACTAATGGGCAAACTCCAAAGATCAGCAATGCCAAAGAGAACATAGCCAATAATCGCCAGCACCAATGTCGCCCGCGAAAAGAGCAGTGATGTTTTGCTATAAAACACCTGAAATCGCCGCTCATCTTCTCGTCCAAATCGCAACCAGTAGGCCGCTTTCTTTTGGGCTTCGAGGGTGGCTTCGGCGAGTTCTGTATCGAGGGGGATTTGAGGGAATAGGGTGACAGGGCTGGACTTTGAGAGTTCCTCGGG
>JAAFJU010000119.1 GCA_013298165.1 Synechococcales cyanobacterium bin31.maxbin.ball.101
GCTGCATCCAGACCTCGGCCTGGGCGATCGCTTCGCGGGCGGTCACGGCTTTGGCGGAGATATCGACCATCTGGGCTTGACCTCTCGAATCCAGATGGGTCAAGGGATTAGGCTGTATTTCGGCGGAGTCGGGAAGACTATTTTTAGAAAAGTTTTGCATTCTCTTTGCGGGTGTGATAGGTTAATTGAGTCGAAAGGCAGGGGCTTGTAGCTCAGTGGATAGAGCATCTGGCTACGGACCAGAGGGTCAGGGGTTCGAATCCCTTCAAGCCCGTCCTCATTTAACAAAAGGCAGAAGAGATTTGGTTCTCTTCTGCCTTTTGTTTTTAGATTTTGTCTTGTTTTGAGACGCGATGTGTGTAAAGTTGCGACAAATTCATCCGGATTTATGTCCTGCGGTGGTGGGAATAAAAAAGATACTGATACAATCATTCGACCTTGAGTTACGAACGTTACGACATCGTCAGTTTGGCATCATTCCCTGAAGTATCAGATATTCCCTTTCTCCCCCCGATTCCATTTATGCGTCGTTTCCTGAGACTGTTGGTTGTTGCTGCGATCGTTACGATCGCCCCCTATGCCCAGGCCACCACTACCAAGCCCGTTTCTAAGCAAGAAGTGATTGCCCCCGTTGCCCAATGGAAGCCCCGTCCTCCGGCGACCCCTGCGGCGAATGATGAACTGGAAGGCATTTTAAAACAAGCGCGGGAACAGGCCGATGCGAAGAACTATGCGGCGGCCCTATCGCTTTATCAGCGGGCGGCGGGTCTAGATGGTAAGAATGCCCGGATTTTCTCGGCGATCGGATTTCTTCAAAGTGCCCAAGGAAATTTTCAAGCGGCGTTGGGGAGTTACCAGCAGGCGATCGACCTTTCTCCCAAGGAAGCAGACTTTCATTATGGTCTTGGCTTCAACTACATCAGGCTCGGCCAAACCAGTGCGGCCCTCGGTGCTTACCGCAATGCCATTCTCCATAATCCACGCCATACGAATGCGCAGCTTGGGCTGGCCATTCTTTTGAGTCAGCAGCAGCAGTTCGATGCGGCGCTTCAGACGTATCAGCAGGTCCTCCGCAGCGATCCTAAAAATACGGCGGCGCGGGAAGGCATTGGGTTCATCCTGTTAGAGCAAAATAAGCCGGATGATGCGATTAATGTGCTGAAGCGGGCGATCGGTATTGATAGCCGATCGGCTCGGGCAAATCTGGGGTTGGGGCTGGCCTATCTAACTAAGGGCGATCCAAATACGGCGCTTCAGCATCTCAATCAAGCGGCTCAAATCGATGCCCGCAATCCCAGTATTCAGGTCCAGCTTGGCAAGGTGTACGAAAGTTTGGGGGAGCGCGATCGGGCCTTGTCTAGCTATCAACGGGCGATCGCGTTAAATGGTCAATTTGTGGAGGCGCATCGGGCGATCGCAGATTTTTATTACACCCAAAGCGACTATGGCAATGCGGTGCGGGCCTATCGAGAAGTGACCCGTCTGGAACCTGATAATGGCGATGGGTTTTACTGGCTCGGTAAGTCCTACCAATCTCAAAATCAAAAAGGTGAGGCGGAGCAAGCGCTGCAACAAGCGAAGCGCCAGTACGAAGCCCAAAACCGCGCTGATGGGGTTCAGAAGGTGATTGGGACGTTGGAACAGTTGAAGTAGTTGGAACAGTTGAAGTAGAGAGAGGTCGATTTGGCGATGAGGTGAATCACACATTCACACATTCATTAACCTTGCGGCTATTTTCTGAAGTTTGATCGATCGCATAACCCGAACCCGGGAACTCTATCAATCAAGGGTGTATTACTTTTGAGAACATAGGATGCGGATTCGCTATGGAACAGTTTCAGCCGGATGCAGTGGGTTACAGTCTTGCCAATGCCCAAGCCTTGGTACGGGCGGCAAGGCTGAGCTATCAGTCGCCTCAAGAGATCACGAAGCAGGTCTGGTCTTGGGGGTTTTCTCAATTTAAATTTTTTGACTGTGAGACGACTCAGGCTTATGTGATGGGGAACGATCGGGCGATCGTGCTGGCGTTTCGCGGGACTGAGATGAAGAAGATGCAGGACTGGATGACGGATCTAAAAGCGGGTCTGACGCCGGAATCTGGGGGAAAGGCCCATAGGGGGTTCAAACTGGCGATCGACCATGTTTGGGAGTCGCTCTTTGTGACGATTTTGCAGTTTCGTAAGCAGGATCAACCTATTTTTGTGACGGGGCATAGTTTGGGGGGGGCTTTGGCGACGGTGGCGAGTTTGCGTCTGGTGAGGGCGAAGTTGCCTGTGGCGGGGGTCTATACCTTTGGTTCGCCTCGGGTGGGCGATCGGGCGTTTCGGACGGAGTTTAATGATGTGCTGCTTGATCGGGCGTTTCGGTTTGTGAATGATGAGGATGGGGTGACTCGGTTGCCGATGAAGATGTTGGGCTATTGTCATGTGGGGCAAAAGTGCCGTTTTGATGCATCGGGGCGGTTGGAGCGGATGATGCCGAGTGAGTATAGCTTTTTGAGCCATGCTAAGGATGAGTTGGAGGAGTATTTGGACCCGGATTTTGAGTTTGTTAAGGACCATGATTTGGGTTCTTATCAGGTCATGTTGGATGATTTGTCGCGATCATTGCAGGCGGTTTAGGTCTCGTTGTGGCGGAGATCTTGGGACTGCTGCGCAGTTGTCTCGGGGGCTTGGCCCCCGCACCCCCACCGGGGGACATATGTCTCCCCCGGACCCCCTGCATAAGCGAGAACGCTTCTTCTTGAGATTTTTGTGATAAACCCCCTGTTTTTTCTAGAAAAAACAGGGGGTTTGGGTTGTTTAGGGGGTTAAGCCTAGTGCGTTAGAATTTTGCTTCGACGGGTTGGCGAGGCGTGGGAGGGGCTGCGATCGGTGCAGGGGGCTGAGCGGGGGGCTGGGCGATCGCGTCTGGGACGCTGGGGCGCTCAAAACCGGGCAGGCCATTGCTCACAGGAGAAATGTTGGATTGCGTTGGGAGAAGCTGCACGGAGCTGTTGAACGGAGACACTAGGTCCGGAACCCGCAGGGTGGGGTTGGAGTAGGTCTGCTGCTCTTGCAGATAACGATGCATCCGATTGATGCTCTTTGCATCCAAAAGAATCTGATTATCGTTGTAGCCGGGAAGCCCGATCAAGTGAGCAGGATCTAAAACCCCACCCAAATCACGACTCTTCAAGGTACTCTTATCGTGGTCAAAAAATTCCCGCTCCATGGCTTCCTGGGGCGTTTCCTGAGGTCGGAAAAGCTCTCCATTCATCTCCTGTGCAGAAGCAGTCCCGGCACTCAGACCGATCGTGCTACCAACTAATAAACTGGCCAAAATTCTCAATTTCATGCTCATAACAAACTTAAATCCTGTAAGTTTTCGATTCATGGTAGCCGACATTTCAGATAATGATTTAGTTTGCCCCTAACGGGATTTCTATTACCCATTGGTTTTCTATGACCCAGCCCTCCATTCAACTCTCCGCCTGGACCACGATCGATCGTCCCACGCTGAAAGATCAACTCCTCACCCTCCTCTGCCAAGTCGCCTACAAAGAAGGCGATTTTCTCCTCTCCTCCGGTCAGCGCAGCACCTACTACATCAACGGAAAACAAGTCACCCTCCACCCCCAAGGCGGTCTAGCCGTCGGTCGTGTCCTCCTAGAATACATTCCTGAAACAACCGTCGCCGTCGCCGGACTCACCCTCGGAGCCGACCCGATCGTCACCGCCGCCAGCGTCGTCGCCGCCTACGAAGGCCGATCTCTCACCGCCCTCATCGTCCGCAAAGAAGCCAAAGGCCACGGTACCCAAGCCTACATCGAAGGTCCCACCCTACCCGAAGGCAGTCCGGTCGTGGTGCTAGAAGATGTCGTCACAACGGGCCAATCCGCCATGAAAGCCGTCGATCGCCTGCGCGGAGCCGGATACGTCGTGACCCAAGTGATTTCATTGCTCGATCGTGAACAAGGCGGCGCAGAATACTACGCAGAACAAGGCATTGAATTCCATGCGGTTTACAACATCCGCGATCTCCAAGCTCGATGGAAAGAACTAAACAGCTAGGCGACGTTCTCCGGTTCCCCCTTCCCAAGGGGGCTAGGGGGATCTCCCCACTAAAACAAAACCAGTTCCCGATCGCCCTCTTCCGGCGTCGGCTCAATCTCCCAAATCAACGCCTCCCCCGGCTCCAACGACACCTCGATCCACAAGCAATCCACCACCTCCGTCGCGATCGCCTCATTCCCCTCAAACCCCTGCAAATCCTCCGTCATCAATCGCAGCACCAACCCCACAGGAATCCCCCGACCCCGATCGGCGTCCAAACTCCGCAATTCAAACCGCCATTCACCTGCTTCCGTCCCCGGCACAATCCGTAACTCATAGCGCAATCCCTCGATCGTCAACACCCGCATCAACGCCAAAGCCCCCGCACTTCTTGTCCCCGCCATCGCCACATTCAACGACTGCCAACCGAGATCGATAGAAAACCCGTCCAAACCCGATCGCAGCCATTGCATCACCGATCGAGGCGCTTCCCCCGTTTGACGCAATTGATGATACTGCTGCCGCCAACCCGGATTCTGAATCAGCGCGGCCCAATTGGTAAACGGGATGGCCAAACGCGGCAATCTTGCCTCAGCCACCCGAGGAATCAAGTTTTGAGCTTGGGGAATGGTTAACGTCGGAAGCGCGATCAAGGGATTGGTTTCAACCGTCAAATCCACAACATCTGCCAATTGCTCAATCACCTGCAACGTCGCAAAATCTGAAACCCAATGCTCCCGATCGAGCGCATAAGTCCGAGACATCGGATGGTAGACCCCATTCGATCGCACCGTTGAACCATGAGCAAACCCCACAATCCGCGCACTCAAATCATCGGGATTGACCGCTACGGCAACAACTGTATCAATGGCCCACTCCGCAATATCCACCCACTCCTGCGGGATCTCAATCTCATCGTCATCGATCTGTTCCGTCGGTAAAACCAGAAATCGCTGATCTCCCACCCGTAATACCGTTCCCGTCACACAGGACCATTGACTCGCTTGCGCCAAGCCCGAGAGCGCCGATCGCACCTGCAACGGAGCCGCCACTTCCGCTAAAAAGGGCTTCACCACCGCGATCGCCAATTGATTACAATAGGCCGTCCACCGATCGTTCGTTTGTCGAAATCCTTGGCTCTGATCCCAGCAGGCGCTTAGGTCCGGCAATTGAAAGGTCGTGGTTAGCATTGTGATTCTCCCCGAGATTACGTTTGAGCCAAGATTACGTTTGAGCCAAGATTGTGTTTGAGCCAAGATTACATTTGAGACTGCGGTTCTTGATAGTGCGTCTGAAGCCAATCCTCCAACATCGAACCCATGGCTTGCAGTACCTCCGGGGTTAGAGAAATATGCAGGTCATCGCGGGTCCAGGTGGCGAGTTGTTTCAGCAAGAGTTCCTTCGATCGGGTCAGTCGTCGAGAAATGGTGTATTGCTTGATCCCCAACTCACTGGCAATCTGTTGCTGGGTGCAGCCTCTGCCGTAATACAGCGGCAAAATCGATCGCGTCTCCCCATCACATTGCGCCAGTCCTGCCTGCAAAATATCACCCAACTGACTGCGCTGCACCAGACGCGCCTGCAACTCCTCATCCTGAATCAACCCACTCAGCAGCGACTCCGACTCCGTATCCGCCAAGTGATCCTGCCACTCACCCTCCTCTTGCCCAGGGCGCGGCGCATTCAGGGAAACCGTGCTGGGATTCAGGTAGTTGCGAATGGCTTGGGCGGTCTTATTCAGCCATTGCTCGATTGTTTTGACATCGGCTTTAACGATCGCCTGTTGGTTGTACATCTGAACGATCGCCTCCCAAGTCTCAGCATCGGGGGGCGGCAGTTTCCTGGTGCCACTGGCTTGTGCGGGCGCGTAGAGCAATCGAAAACTTTGGCAAGCTAAACCATAGTTCGTGACCGTGTCTGAAGAGAGTCCGGCTTTGGTCAAGGCTTCGATCGTCCGCTTTTGGCTGGTTTTTCGCAGTAAAGCCCAATGGGTACAAATATCCACTTCCTGCTGTTGCCGCAGCGCATCTCGCAAAGTTGTGCTGAACAGCATACTGGCGTAATTCGTCAGCCCAAATCCCTGTTTCGCCTCAAAGCCTTGGAGAATTTTAGGAACGCGGAGAATGGCGATTTGGAAGCAATCGGAGAGGTTGTACTGGGTTTGGGCAAATTGCGATCGCAGTCGATTCACGGCCCAAAAGCAGGTTTCCTGAAGGTAGGCGTTGAGGTGGTCCAGGGGCAGATTGCGCAGAGGTTTGGCCGAAGCTTCGTCCGGTTTCTCAGTCTGCAAGGCCCAGGCTTTATGCCAATACAAAGCCCAAAACCGATCGGTTTTGCTTTGGGTTTGATCCTCTTGAAGTTGTTGAAGATGGCGCTGCATGTTGCGCTGAAGTCGGCCTTCGGGGATCCATTGTCTGGGAAGGTCATCTTCAAATTGCAAAAAAGTTGAGAAACTTTCTAATGGAGTCGATCGCGATCGCATAGATACCGAGCCATTTTCATTCAGAAAGGGAACGTCACCCAGGGCTACATTCACTCTTTTTATTATTCCGGATCTTCAGCCTGTTTTCGTCTCCAAGATGACGGATCTTAATTTTAAAAAATCCTAATCCAGCCGTGCAGATGCTGCGGCAACATGTCCTGCTAGCGCCGTAACGAAAGTCCTAAGACCTGTCATGGGTGATATTTCAGCAAACTGCCCGCTCTCAGTAGCACTGCGTGGTGATGTGATGAGCGCAGCCGTTGTGTAAAGCTGCTCTTGTACGAGCTTCTGACACAATAAGTCATACCGATCGAGATATGACGCACCGTTGAATTCTGTAAAGACGGGAAAGTGGGGAGATTTGTCCTTAATGGGCGAACGTGATCTCGGTGCATCCTCAACGAGCATTAGCCATCCCACGAATGGACGGGGCTGTTTCCCAAAAGCCTCTTCTCGGTAGGCTGTCCAAAAATCATGGGCCGTTCCGATCGCTTCTTCTGTCCGATTGTTGAAGTTGTTCCCAAACGAGGGACCGACCTGACTCTTGAGTTCAATGGCGACAATCAACTCATCCTGATGCGTTACCAGAAGATCCCAGAGCTTCGTCGGACGAAAATAACCGGGTAACGTCAACACTGAACGGTGCTGATGAATCTGAGCATGGGCCAGCCCATTGGCTCTCACAATATCAAGGATCAACGCTAAGAATCCATCCATGTTCTTCCCTGAAGTCACGCCCGCGCGTTCACCTTGGTCAACCTTCCCAGCCTCAAGTTGTTTCCGTCTGGCGACGTCGCGGTTCCCCCAGAACGCCTGAACAGCTTCTTGTGCCTTTTGTTCATAATTAACTAAATCAAGCACCCTCTATTCTCCATTTCCACCCAGGACAGATTGTTCTTCTATGCTCAGACCGTACAGCTTGAACACAGCACGGTTACAGCGCTTCACATCTAATTTGAGTGCTGCTTCTGCTAACTCAGCCCGCAACATCGGAGGAACCTGAGACCACATTGGAATGCGAATACGCCGCAGATACTGTGCTTGAAACCGGAGCGATCCTCCACGCATTCTAATTGAATATGTGGCTACGAAAAGCTGGGAAATAGCAGACAGCATCACCGCTTGCAAGGCGCGTAATTCCCATTCATTGGATGTGACGTAGTAGAGATTATGGTGTGGATATAATTTCCCTTCCTCGAATACAATATGGGCTTCCCCTTTGATATCAGGAATCAAGAGCTTTGGTTGCTGTGCAAGCCTTGGGTTAATCCGATCGATTGTGCGATACCAATTGTCTGGTGCTTTCTGGGCGCAATGTCGTTGTGCGATGACTTCACGTCTTGCTTCCAAGTAATGGCGCAAGCGTGGATAATCTTGAAGCTGAACTAGACCGCCCCCGTCAGAAAACGGATTAATAACTCCCTGTCCGCCCCATACCACTTCCCCCGATCGAATGTCTTTCGTCATGACCAATGGCAGCTTACGATCGTCCTCCACATCCAGCGCATCAAAATTGCCGATAAAGGCTCGATCTGCGCCCGTTGCCACTCCAATGCCAACTTTACAGCCCACGGCTTCTAAGCTTGGGAACTCTTGCTCTAGTCGTCGAATCAGTGACGTTTGGTCGATGGATTCTAGCAGCCATGGCTCTGTTCCATTGGGGACTTTTGCTAATTCGCGGACCAGGATATTCTTTTGAAATGGCTGCAAACAGAGAGTATCTGACAGCTTAGCTAAGGTTAGGGGATCAAGCTTGGGACGACGGGCAATGCGGGTTGGTCCTGGGGATTCTCGGCTAATGATCGTGATGGCGGGGTAAGTCATGACATCAGACTGGAAGGCTGAAGTGTCCACCATATCGACATAAATTTTTAAGTGGAACTGCTCCGAGACCAGATTACGGAGCGGACCACCATAGCGATTTTTCATCCACCGATCGGCACAGATCAACCCCAGACAGCCACCTTGGGTTAGCAGTGACAGCGATCGCTCGATGAATGGGATATAGAGATCAGCGCGATCGTAGAGAGTTTTGTAGCGACGTCGGTACTCTGCGAGCAGAGGCGAGGGAATCATCTCTTGACGAACATAAGGTGGGTTGCCGACTACAAAATCAAATTGATCTTCTAAGGGAGTTAGGAGAAAATCACCTTGAATCAGCCATTGATCGGCCAAGGCTAGGGCTGTTTTTGTGGATAGTTCTTCTTCACAGATGAGCCACTCAATCACTGCCGAACGAGTGGTATCGAATGTCTTGTGATGTAGTTCGACAGCTCGAATAGCATCCCCTAAAGCCTCTAATACGGGTCTGGTTCTTTGTGTTTTTCGCCATGCCACAAACAGCCTTTTAATGATCGGTAACAAAAATTGCCCTCCACCAAATGAAGGCTCTAAAAGTCGCTTTTCATAAAGGGGCTGATTCTCAGTATATCCAGCCAGGTTCAGGATAAATTCAACTACTTCCAATCTCGTGAATACCGCTCCACGAGAGTCTGAACTGCCCTGATTAGCCAAAACCTCAACAGCATCATTCAGTGAAATTGACTGCAATCCGATACTGTCATATGGAAAATCAAGAAGGAGTTGTCCGACTGTCACAGTTTTTCTCACCATTCAACGAAGATCACCATATTCCTTCTAACAATCGGTCTTAACTCAGAAGCGATTCAGAACAAGCCCTAATCTAAATCTTCATCCAACCCCGTGGATTCTTTCCACCGATCGATCTTCACGCAGTCAATATCAAACTGATCCAAGGCCCGCGCCACCACAAAATCCACCAGATCTTCAATGGTCTTGGGATGGTGATACCAAGCCGGAGTCGCTGGAACAATGCTGGCCCCTGCTTCGGCCAGGGTCGTAAGGTTGCGCAGATGAATCAAGTTCAGAGGCGTCTCACGGGGCACGATGACGAGCTTGCGGCCTTCCTTTAGCTGCACATCCGCCGCCCGTCCGAGTAGGTCAGCGCTTAACCCTGCGGCTATTTTGCCCACGGTGCTCATGCTACAGGGGATCACCAGCATTCCTAAGGTCCGAAACGATCCGCTCGCAATATTTGCGCCCACATTGCCAAAGGCATGACAAGTCAGTTTTCCTCCCGTCAAAACCCCACATTTCTCTCGCCAAAACTGTTCCTGCTGGATCGGATCCATGGGGATCTTGACGCCCTCTTCCTCAAACCAAACCATGTAGGCGGCTTTGGATGCTACGAGTTCGATCGTGTAGTCAGCGCGAAGCAGATGCGTCAGTGCCCGCACCGCATAGATCAAGCCTGACGCCCCCGAAACCCCCAAAATCAACGGACGAGTCATATGTTTTCTTCCTAGGAGTTATCCGTTCATCATTGAGTTCATTATTGGGTTATTCGTCATCAGAGTCAAAATCTTGGTTTCGCTCTTCGTACTCTTCCTCTTCGGGGGCGTTGAAGTAGTCTTCGGCCACTTGGGTTCCACCGCTCACCGCAATCAAATCGATCTGCTGGCGGTAGTAATCGACGCTTTTCACTTGGACTTCAATCCGATCGCCCAGGCGGAACTGATTTCGGTTTTTGCGTCCGACGAGGATCTGTTGGCGCGATCGGAACTCGTACCAGTCGTCCTTGAGGGAGCTGACATGGACCAAGCCTTCCACCAAGAGTTCTTCGATTTCCACAAACAACCCGTAGGATTGAACGCCTGTGATCACGCCATGGAAGGTCTCGCCTGTGCGTTCCCGCATGAGTTCGGCTTTTTTTAAGCCTTCGAGATCGTTCTCAGCGTCTTGGGCCACTTTTTCCCGTTCGCTGAGGTGGTTGACCACCATGTTGAAGTAGTTGTCGAGTTCCTGCTGGAGCTTGTCGGGGAGGACGTTCCAGCCGATTTCGCCGTGGCAGCCGTTGTGGCGGATGTCGATGCCTTCCTTAGAGCGCGCAGATTTCCGATCGCGCCCTTCCTCAAAGACCGCATGGAGTGCCCGATGAATCAAGAGATCGGGATAGCGCCGCACGGGAGAGGTGAAGTGAATATAGCCTTGGTCTAGAGAGAGGCCAAAGTGAGGTTTGGGGGTGGTGCTGTAGAAGGCAGGTTTTAAGGTTGAGAGCAGAAGATAGGTCAAGACCCTTTCGGCGCTGGATTCCGCAAACTTCTGGGTGAAGCTTTGGTAGTCCTGGGAGGTGACTTCTTCTTCGTTCAGCAGTTGCAGATCGAGACCCATGCCTGCGGAGAGCTTGATCAAGTCCTGGACTGCGGCTAGATCGGGCTGTGGATGGACGCGGTAGACGGCAGGGATCTTCAGCTCTTGCAGATGCTCTGCGACGGTCTGGTTGGCCAGCAGCATGAACTCGACGATCATGGAGTGCATGGGCAAGGTGGCGGAGACCACAACGGCCCCCAAGGCTCCTTCATCGTCGTAGTGGAACTTGCTGAAGGTGTAGCGATCGGCATCTTCCGGCGACTCGATTCCGTCGGCGCGGGCGTAGATTTTTTCAGGCAGGTTCAGTTCAAAGGCACCCCGCGATCGGCGTTGTTCTTTGATGGCGTGGCTGAGGATGTCGAGTTGAACCAAGGTGTCGGCGATCGGGCCGCATTCTTCGAGACCGGGATAGTCTTCTTGGTTCACCAAGGCCGTGGCTTCGGCGTAGCTCAGGGCGTAGTTGACCGAAATCACTGTGGGTTGGATTTCGTACTCCACGACTTGACCACCCGGTGTCAGGGTGATCAGGACAGAAACCGCAAATCGGTCTTTGCCCACCTGTAAGGAGCAGAGATCGTCGGTGATTGCCTCCGGCAGCATGGGGATCACCACTTCGCCGAGGTAGACCGACACACCGCGCTTTTGAGCCGCCCGATCGAGGGGCGTGTTGGCTTGAACGTAGTGGGCCACATCGGCAATGTGAATCCCTAAGCGCCAGTTGCCGCTGGGGAGGTCTTCTAGGGTGATGGCATCGTCTGCACTGTCTTCGGCGTTGGCCTTGATGGTCAGGGTCGTCACCTTCCGCAAGTCCATCCGACGCTTGATTTCCACCTTGGAGATCTTAGTCGAGAGGGCGTTGGCGGCGGCTTGGACGTGGGGCTGGAAGACGGGGCTAAGGTCATGCTTACAGCAGACAATGTCAATGTCATCCGCCGCATCATCTGTGCCCAGCAGCTTCACCACGCGGCCATTGGGTCCGCTGCTGCCGAGGGGATAGCGAATGACTTCGACATGGACCAGTTGCTCTAGGGCGGATTCTAGGTCGAGGTCTGTGGGTTCTAGTCGGACTTCAAAGAGGAGCCGATCGTCCAGAGGCACCGCTCGGAACGTGCCATCGTCCATTTTTTTCAACCGAGCCAGGATGGAGGGATTCGATCGCTCCAGGATCAAGCGCACTTCCCCTTCAGGAGAGCGACGACGGGTGCCTTCCTTGGTGACTCGCACCATGACCCGATCGCCGTTCCATGCGCTATTGAGATGGCTTTCACGGATGTAGATATCTTCCGCTTCCTCAACGTCCTGAATGGCAAAGCAAAAGCCCTTACTGGAGCAGCGCAATTTGCCTTCCACAATGCCGTCCTCGGAGAGGCGACGGTACTTGCCGCGCTCCTTCTCCACCAGACCAATTTTTTCTAGGGCATCCAAGGCGACCTGAAGCTTTCGGACATCACCTTCGACTTGACATTCCAATTTTTGCTCTAACGTTTTAGGAGCAACGAGCTTTTCATTATCGAGATTAACCAGAAGTTCAGCGATCGAAAATTCCATTGGAGCGTCTAGTCCTAGAGTGATATGCAGCGGTGGGAATCAGGCAGTTGAAGCGCGATCGGTCCCAGCCCACTGAATATTAAATCACTTTGAGGCCGAAACCAACGCGAAACTCCGAGATTTCCCCTCACCCCTAGAACGCCATCACCCCCAAACCCAATCTACCGCTCCCCCGTCACAATATAACTAACCCGTTTTCCAATATTGGTTGAGTGATCCGCCATCCGCTCAATATGTCGAATCGCCAACACCATCAGAACGATCGGCTCCACAGGTCCCTGCACTTCACTTTTCTGGGTAAGTAACGTGTAGAGATTTTCATAGTCCGCATCCACCGCATCATCCAAGGACTGCATGTCTTCAGCGGACTTTGCATCCAGGTCCGAGAGCGCTTTCAATCCCGTTGCCAGCATGGCCCGACAGCGATCGAACATGACCCGAATCTGAGGCATCTGGGACTGAGCTTCGTAGGGAAACAGTCGCACAGAGACTTCACCGAGATTTTTAGCGTAGTCGCCGATGCGCTCAATGTCACGGACCAGTTGCATCAAGGCACTCAGCAGTCGTAAATCCTGCGCCACTGGGGACTGAAGGGCGATCAGATTGACGCAGTCCACTTCGATTTGGCGATAGAGACTGTCGATCTCCCGATCGAGGACAATAATTTGATCGGCAGCTTCTAGGTCTCGCTCGAACATCGCCTGACGGGCAAACTGGCAGGAGGTTTCGACGAGGGCACCCATGCGCAGGACATCCCGCTGGACTCGCTTGAGCTGTCGATCGAAATTGACTCGAATCGGTTCTGGATTGTTCACCACGGCACTTCTAAAAACCATTTTACAAACGACACTCCATCACCGGAATTAAAAGAACTTTTCTACAGGTATAGATTCAAGTAAACTCATTATCCTATCAAAAAAGACTCTTGTGTACTACAAGGTATAGATATTTTTAAGAACTAGGAGATTGAGTTCACTATACCAATAGTTCCCCGGAATCTTGGTAATTTGGAGGACAGTCTTGCGGTCACAGGACAGGTGACAGGACAATTTCTGCCTGCCGCCCCCTGTTATTTCGATGAATCTTGTCCCAAAACGCCAGAGATCCTGTACCTTATGGATCAGTTTCGATCGATTCCACCAAATTCCACCGAATCCTATAGTTCCCTTGACCGACAAAAGACGTTTTGTACTATAGTTGTACTAAGCTAATGGTGCTTTCTATCTAGTGCTGAATGCCTCGTCTGGAATGGGTTTGAGTGGGTGAGGTCTGTCGTTGTTGAGTTCCTACCACGATCGCTCCAGCGCTTTTTTAGAACGTTTGGCAATGTCTTGATCAGACCAAATTTTGATCAAAATCCAGCCTCACGACCTAAATGCCTCAGATTCAAATCTCTGTTTTTCTTCAAGCCGTCTTTCAGTCTCAACCGCTGTAATCTCCCAAACACACTGTCCTATGAACCTTGCACTTGACCTTCCCACCACGCTGTCCTCTGATTTGTCTGAAGCGACCCCTTCAA
>JAAFJU010000257.1 GCA_013298165.1 Synechococcales cyanobacterium bin31.maxbin.ball.101
GATGGTGGCACCTGTGGTCGAAGAAATTTCGAAGGATTACGAAGGCCGCGTTAAGGTCGTGAAGTTAGACACCGATAAGAATCCCAGCGTTGCCAACAAGTACGGCATTCGCAGTATTCCAACGCTGATGATTTTCAAAGGCGGTCAAAAGGTGGATATGGTCGTGGGTGCTGTACCCAAGACGACTCTGGCGAACACGCTAGACAAGTATCTCTAACGGACCGATCGAAACGTGAGGGTTTTGTAGCCACTACACAGCCTGCACAAAATCAAAACAAGGGATAGAGTCGATCGGCTCTATCCCTTGTTTTTTGCCCAGTTTTTTATGATTTTTAGACCCCGTACTCTCAGGCGATCAGGTTTTTATAAAATTTGGGTTTGAAGGCTTGCAATCCGGATTGGGGATCAGCATAGTGAAGACGTTCATAGAGTTGTCATCAAACTCACACTTCATTTTGTTGCAAAATTGGCCTATTTCGCGCTAGACATCAGGGTTTTATCATGATTCGGCTTATTACAGGGACTATCCCCACCGTCCTTCTGCTCACGATCGCTTCCGCCATTTCTCAGCCCACGCCTCAACCCACTTCTCAGCCCAAGCCGCAAAGCAAGTCGCAGCCGTCCCAGCTTCCGATTACCGAAGTTCATCTTTGGGTCGCGCCTCAGGATACAACCTGGGAAATGGGGCGTTTGACGGTGCCCGACCTGGATACGACAAAGTTGACCCAAGCGGGCAGTCCGCTGCGCAACTACGATCGTCATGTTGCTCGCCTCTTTGAGAATACCTACCAGCAATGTGAAAAAAAATCCGCCTTAAAAGGCATGAACTGGCAATATGAGGCGGCCAATGGCAATATTCCCATGGGAGAATTTCGCCTAAGCTGTCAGACGGCCCGTGAAGTGGTCTCGGGCTATCACCTAGAAATGTCCGATCGGCAGATCATCCAGACTCAATCTCTGATGAACGGGGCGATTCAACGGGAAACTGTGAGCCTTCCAACGCTTCATATCGTGGGAGGAAAGGCCGAGCGATGGATGGACTATGTGCAGACAATTCGGCCTGTGTTTTCCCCGGCACAGCGGCGACTGGCGCAAATGCAGGCATTTCCCACCGATCGGATGGTTCAAAGCTCAGTTAAACCCACGATTCCCATCAAGCTTCCTCAAGACATCCCACAGGTGATGAAAGTGGCCGATCGTTTTGTCTTAAAGGGGACCGATGAGGGCTATCAACTCTGTCCGGCGACGGCTCAGGGAGACTGCGATCGATCGCGGGCCTACGGGTTTCAACAGATGACGGGGCGGAAGGGCGGCGCGTTTTACGAGCCAAAAACGCTGGCTCCCGGTGCAGTCTATCGACCTGTTCAACTCGCCAACCACACGCCAGGGGTCTACCTGGAAAATTGTGTCGGTCAGCGCTGTCTATCCGTCGTGCAATGGAAACAGAACGGTATCCTCTACGAAATTCAAGCCCAATATCGGGAGCAACCTGTGCTGGTCAAAATTGCCAACAGCGCGATCGAGTCTGAGCCGATGGATTCCAGGGCGATCGGTTTCTAACGATCGGGTCAATGTTCACGGAAGGAATCTGAAACAGTCACAAAATCGATCGGCCCAAGGTTTTTAAAATTCGCAATACTTCATAGAGATTAGTCCGAGCCTGCGATCGAGTCCCAAACACATCCGAAACGCCATAGTCTCGCCCCACTAATTTGACAAAAATCGTGCTGCTCCCATTCGTCACCATCCCAAACCTCGGACGGCTTGGATCTGCGTCAGGATTAGCCGCCATATAAGCCAACGCCTGTGGTAAAGCCACTTCCAAATCCAACGTCGCCTTCTTTGCCTCAATCAACACAATCCAAAGCCGATCGAGCAACACCAATCCGTCAATCCGTCCGCGTAACAGCTCATCTTCGTCGCCGATCGTCTCTACCGCGACACTGACCTCTGCCCGAAACTTATAAGGCGCTTGATAAAATCCTGCCAATTCCAAAATCGGCGACAGCATCACCAGTTTGATTATCTCTTCCAATAAGGGGCCATCGGCACTTTGATACAAGTAATTCCGCCGCACCTGATCCAAGCGCTGACGATCGGTCTGGTCGATCGGCTCAAGCTCTCCCAACCATTCCTGGAAAAAATCAGCGTCATCGGACAATCGAATGCCCAGATGACGCTCTAGTTGTGCCAAGGTCTTAATTTCTTCGGTCATGGATGCACTAACGATGCACTAAAACGGATTCAAAATCCGGCTAACGGTTAGCGTCATGTCCGAGAAGGTAGGAGAGACGATCGCCTGGTCTCCGGCGAACCGAGTCGATCGATAGTCGCGACCCTCCAAACTCAACACCCAAACCACGTCTCGCTGCGGATCAACAATCCAATATTCAGGAATTCCTCGCTCGGCGTATTCAACTCGTTTATCCACGTAGTCACGATCGTAATTTACAGAACCGGGTTTGCCCGGTGAAACCACTTCGACGACCAGCAATGGCAAGGGATGTTCAGGTTTCAGAAGGGATTCGGTGGCCCCAGCGATCGCCGCATAGGAGTCAACTGAATGAACGATCAGATCGGGATCTCGGGCAGTGACTTTAGTACTGCTGACACGGATGAGATGTTTGATCGCAACACGATAGGCAGGAATTCCTAACTGCTGCATGAAAAAAAACGCCAATGCCATGGCGATCGACGTGTTATCTGTACTTTCTGCGCCCATCTCAACTAAGACCCCATCCACCAACTCATAGCGATTTCCCGTCCCATCCTCATAGTGCAGGAACGCCTCCAGGGTCATTCGTTGTGCCATTGCGATCGTCATAAGCCGCGCATCTCAACGTTTCAAATCCGGTGCTTCCATCGTAATCGATCGCCCATCAAAAAGCCTGTCCATCAAAAAGCTGGGGACCGATCGTTCAAACAGTCCAATCCTCAATCGTCAATCCTGGCACTTGCTCAAAATCTCGTTGATTTCGGGTCACAACGATCGCATCCAAGGACAGCGCAATGCAGGCGATCCGTAAGTCCTGAGTCCCAATTCTCACGCCTTTTCGTCTCATCTCACGAAACCGATCGCTTGCCTCATCCGTCCAATCCACAATTTGAAATCCAGCCACATGCTGAACCGTCGATCGTAATCCTGCATACGCCCAAACCAAACGCTCTGCCTGCTTCGGAACCGATGCCTGACGAATGGAATTCATCCAACCTTGAAGTCGTTCCTCCACTGTTACAGCAGACAAAGCAACCAACGAATAATCGATCGCGGCCAATCTCGTTAAACAAGCCAAATCCGAATTCTCTAAAAACGTCACATGATCCGTATCCAGGACATAACGAATCATGACGCTTCAACCCATTCAGATGCGTCATCTTGCAACATGCGGGCATCTTCGATCGCCCGTGTAACGCCTTCTCTCAATGGATTTAATCGCAATCCCGCTGGAACGTTCAACGGTGGACGGCTGCGGTACCACTCAATGTACTCATCAATCTCTAGCTGGTTATCCAAATAAAATCCGATCGCATCAAAAACCTGTGCTGCAGAAACCAAATTAAACAATCGTGAGGAAATTTTTTCAGGAGCTGTGCCCGATCGCCAAAGTTCTACAATATCTCGCACCATCACCCTCGTTCCCACGATCGTCGGCTCTTGACGAAACGTCTCAGGATCTCGCACCACATAACGCGAAACAGTATTAGGTAAGGTTTGAGTCATATAGTCTTTTCTCAAAACACAACTTCGGACAATCTCAATGTTAATCGATCGCCCATCAAAAAGCCGGGGACCGATCGTTCAGTCCCCGGCTTAGTTTGGAATCCAATCAGCCAAGCTTAAGCAAAGCCAGACGCAATTACAAAGACGATGACTGCTCCAAAGACGATCAACGCATAGAACTGCGCTCGACCGTTTTCGATGTACTTCAGACCTTCGCCTGTGAGCAACGTGAGGAAGCCCGTCAAGTTGACCACGCCATCCACCACTTTGTAGTCCACTTCCAGCACCTGACGCGCTAGACGACGGGAACTGCGGACGAAGACCGTGTCGTAAATCTCATCGAAATACCACTTGTTCTTCGAGAGCGCATACAGCGTCGGGAACCGATCGGCCCAGACTGTCGGATCCACTTTCCGTTGGAGATACATCAGGATAGCGATCGAAATCCCCACCAGACCAATGCCGACGGAACTGCCGCCCATGATCAAGAACTCCGGCAAATCCACCGCTTCTTGGTGGAACGTTTCACCGGGCGCATGAATAAAGGCTTCGAAGTAGTTGGCAAAGGGTGTCCCCAAAAGACCAATGAACATCGACGGAATCGCCAACACCATGAGAGGCAAGGTCATGGTCAGAGGAGACTCATGGGGTTTGCCGCCGTGATGACCGTCGCCGTGATCGTCGCCGTGATCGTCGTGGGCTAGGGTACCGATCGCACCCAATTCCTTCGCATTCATCGCACCCGGACCTGCCGCGATGCCCATTTTGCGAAGCTGTTCGCCCTCGATCGTGCTGAGAATCATCGCATCATCAGCCCGCAGTTCTCCTTCAAAGGTTTGGAAATACATGCGGAACATGTAGAACG
>JAAFJU010000243.1 GCA_013298165.1 Synechococcales cyanobacterium bin31.maxbin.ball.101
AAAGGGACCCAAGGCCCGCAGCACGAAGCAAAAAGCCCGCATTGGTCGCGTCGAAGAAATGCGCGAAACTGAATTCAAATCGGCTCAAGGCAAGGTTGAAATTTCCACCATGGGGCGGCGCATTGGCAAGAAGGTGGCAGAACTCACCGATGTTTGTAAAGGCTATGACGGTCGAACGTTAATCAAAGACTTCACCTACGAGTTTAGCCCGGACGATCGCATCGGCATCATCGGCATGAATGGGGCTGGGAAATCCACGTTAATGAATCTGATCACAGGTCGGATTGAGCCGGATTCGGGCACAGTAGACATTGGTTCGACGATTCAGTTTGGCTATTTTGACCAACATTCGGATGATTTGCAAAGTGGGATTAATAACAATCGGCGCGTGATTGAATATCTCAAGGACATTGCAGAACTGGTCAAGACTTCAGACGGTTCGATCATCACCGCTTCCCAAATGTTGGAGCGATTCCTCTTTACCCCAAATCAGCAATATGCGCCGATCGGCAAACTCTCGGGTGGTGAGAAGCGTCGCCTCTTTTTACTACAAGTTCTGCTCTCTGCCCCGAACGTCTTGATCCTAGACGAACCGACCAATGATCTTGATGTGCAGACGTTGGGAGTTTTGGAAGAATACCTGGAAGATTTTAAAGGGGCGGTGATTGTGGTGTCTCACGATCGCTACTTCCTCGATCGCACGGTGGAGACTATTTTTGCCCTCGAACCCGGTGGTAATGTCCGTCGCTATCCCGGCAACTATTCCATCTATTTAGACTACAAAAAAGACGAGAAAAAAGAGAATGCCGCGCCCACGATTCAAGTCGGCCCTAAAAATCCCGAACCCGTCGCTCCTGCTACGCCTCCCGCAACGCCTGCGGCTAAAGCTCGCAAGGCATCGTTCAAAGAGAAGCGCGAGTATGAGCAACTCGAAGCTGCAATTCCAAAACTGGAAGCGGAAAAAGCAGAACTTGAAGCCAAGCTCTACAACAATTCCAATGCTGGGTATAGCGATGTCCAAAAGATGGGCGATCGGCTTGCAGCGATTAATAGTGAGATTGAGACATCAACCGAACGATGGATGGAACTTGCCGAATTGATGTAGATATTCAGCAAAATCTAATGCGCGTGAATCTTCGCTATAGTTAAATGACATCCAGATCTGGGTCATGTCCTCATGGTCACACAAGTTTCAATCCCGGAATTTCCGATCGCGCCCTCCGTTATCCTGGGCGAGGAACGGGTTGTGTTGAGAAATATTAGTTGGGAAACCTTCGATCGCCTCCTTGAAGAAGCGGGCGATAAACGGAATACGCGCTTTTACTATCTAGATGGAACCTTAGAAATCATGTCACCACTGTTTATTCATGAGGGCAGCAATCGATTTATTGAGGCTTTGATTGGTGCAGCAGCAGAGGTGATGGAGATGAATTTACGTCGAGCGGGTTCAGTGACGTTGCGTTTACAGCCCAAGCGAGCGGGTGCTGAACCGGATTCGTCATTCTATATTCAGAGTGAACCGTTAATTCGCCATCTCGATGAGTTGGATTTAAAGAAAGATCCGCCGCCCGATTTAGTGGTGGAAGTGGATATTACCAGTTCATCCGACCGACGGTTTCCGATTTATGCTCGATTGGGCGTTCCGGAGTTATGGCAGTACAACGGGAAAGATATTCAGTATTATGTCTTGCAGGATGATGAGTATGTTCCGGTACAGATTAGTCTGGCGTTTCCGATCGTCTTTGCCGATATCCTCGTCAGCTATTTACAGCGGCGTCTAGCGATCGGTGAGATGCAGGCTATTCGAGAGTTTAAAGCATGGCTCACCGAAGTCATTTAAAGGAGAGTCCTTCCATGAGTTTTGATAACACCTGCCGTCGCCTCGCCGAACTATTCCCTTCTGATTTTGCCAGTTGGGTTCTCGGTCGAAAAGTAACTTATACCGAACTCAGCCCAACTGAGCTTTCGACGGAATTCATTCGTGCCGACAGCCTCATTTTGCTCCAGAACAGCAACGAAATTCTCCACATCGAATTCCAAACAATCTACAAAGACTCCTTGCCCATGCGGTTGGCAGACTATCGCTTGCGAATTCACCGCCGTTTTCCAAATAAACGAATCCACCAAGTCGTCATCTACCTCCGCAGGACAAAATCTAAAAAAGTCTACCAAGATTTCTTCCAAATCGCAGGAATGACGGCCTACTTTGATGTCATCCGCATTTGGGAAGTTCCCTCCGAGACGCTTCTGAAATACCCAGGACTCACGCCTTTTGCCGTTCTTGGCCAAACTCAAAATGCAACACAAACTCTGCGCTCCGCCGTCAAAAACATCACCAAACTTCCCGACGAAGACCAACAACATGAAGCCATGGCTGCCAGTTACATCCTAGCTGGGCTAAAATTGAAACCAGAACTGATCTCACAAGTCATTCGGAGAGACATCATGCAAGAATCTACAACCTACCAGGTCATTCTTAAAGAAGGTATCGAGCAAGGTATCGAGCAAGGTATTGGGCAAGGTATTGAGACTGGGAAAATTAGACAGAAAGGTGAGACTGCACTCAAGATGCTGAAAAAAGGATTTGCGATCGATGACATCATCGAACTCACGAATCTCACCCTTGAACAAATCCAGAAATTACAAGCTGAGTGAGTTCGTTAAGAACTACAAATCCGATCGTGGCACCCAGCGTCGCCCGATCGGTAGATTATGGGTTCACGAAACGAAATAGTCAGGCGATCGGACAACGGGACCGAGTATCGTGGTAATAACTGTCAAGTTTTGTCCACCCATATATACAACCCAGTGTATTCGTCCCATGTCGCAACCCACGATCGAATCCATCCTGCAAGAAAACCGTACTTTTGCCCCTAGCGCTGAATTTTCGGCCCAGGCGGCGGTGAAAAGTTTTGATGAGTATAAAGCGCTGTACGATCGGGCTGCGGCTGATCCGGTTGCGTTTTGGGAAGCGTTAGCCAAAACAGAATTGCATTGGTTCAAGCCCTGGACCCAAGCCCTCGATTGGAGCAACCCACCCTTTGCGAAGTGGTTTGTCAATGGGAAGACGAACCTGTCCTATAACTGTCTCGATCGTCATCTCGAATCCCAAGGCGACAAACCCGCCATCATTTGGGAAGGCGAACCCGGTGATTCGGTGACGCTGACCTACCGTGAACTGCATCAGCAAGTCTGTCAGTTTGCCAACGTCCTGAAAAAAATGGGCGTTCAGAAAGGCGATCGGGTCGGGATCTATATGCCGATGATTCCTGAAGCCGCTGTGGCAATGCTAGCCTGTGCCCGAATTGGGGCGGTGCATGGTGTGGTCTTTGGTGGATTTAGTGCAGAAGCCCTGCGCGATCGACTCGTGGATGCGGCGGCGAAGGTCGTGATCACGGCTGATGGCGGCTGGCGCAAGGATGCGATCGTGCCCCTGAAGCCTGCGGTTGATGCCGCGATCGCCAATGGCCAAACCCAAGTCACCACCGTCATCGTTGCTAAACGCACCGCGCAAGAGGTCACGATGGTCGAGGGCCGCGATCATTGGTGGCATGACTTAGCAGCAACCGTGAACAGCGATTGCCCCGCCGCAGAACTGGACGCAGAAGATAATCTATTTGTGCTGTACACCTCCGGTTCCACAGGCAAACCCAAGGGCGTCGTTCACACCACGGGCGGCTACAACCTCTACGCCCACATGACCTGCAAATGGATTTTTGATTTGCAAGCCAACGATGTCTTCTGGTGTACGGCTGATGTCGGCTGGATCACAGGCCACAGCTACGTCGTCTACGGCCCACTGTCCAACGGAGCCACCAGCGTCATGTACGAAGGCGCACCCAGACCGTCCAACCCAGGGGCATTCTGGGACGTGATTGATAAGCACAAGGTCAGCATTTTCTACACGGCTCCCACGGCCATTCGCGCCTTTATTAAAATGGGCGACGACCATCCGAAATCTCGTGATTTGTCCTCCCTGCGATTGCTCGGCACCGTCGGCGAACCGATTAACCCCGAAGCCTGGATGTGGTATCACACGGTCATTGGGAAAGAGCGCTGCCCGATCGTGGATACCTGGTGGCAAACCGAAACAGGCGGGATCATGATTACCCCGCTGCCCGGAGCGATCCCCACGAAACCCGGATCAGCCACCCTCCCATTCCCTGGAATTCTGGCGGACGTTGTGGATATGGATGGCAATAGCGTTCCGGCCAATGAAGGGGGCTATCTCGCGGTGCGTCACCCTTGGCCGGGAATGATGCGCACGGTCTACGGCGACGACGATCGCTTCCGCAAAACCTACTGGGAACATATCGCGCCTGTGGATGGCAAATACCTCTACTTCGCTGGAGATGGTGCCCGCAGGGATGAAGATGGCTACTTCTGGGTGATGGGCCGGGTGGATGATGTAATCAACGTCGCAGGCCACCGCCTAGGCACCATGGAGATTGAATCGGCCCTGGTTTCCCACCCAGCAGTGGCAGAGGCGGCGGTCGTGGGTAAACCCGATGACCTCAAGGGCGAGGAAATCGTCGCGTTTGTCACGTTAGAAGGAACCTACACCGCCAGCGATGAGTTGATGAAAGAACTCAAAAAACATGTCGTGGGTGAAATCGGCGCGATCGCCCGTCCGGGTGAAATTCGCTTTGCCGACGCCTTGCCCAAGACCCGATCGGGCAAAATCATGCGACGACTGCTTCGAGCTTTAGCCGCAGGTCAAGAAGTCTCCGGCGACACTTCAACCCTAGAAGACATGAGCGTATTGGAAAAACTACGCGGCTAATTCCGGCACCCCCAGAATTGGGGGCTGGGGGGCGGTTCGTAAGGTTACTCAATAAGAAACCCCGTAAAATATCCAAAATCGGATATTTCACGGGGTTTCTTAGATCAAACCATTGAATATTTAAAAATTCAGGGAATGATTAGAACAGGTAAGCCGATCGGACGGACCACAGGACCAACAATCCGATCGCACCCAAAATCACCACCGCCGACAACGCAATGCCCGCAGGACTATCAGCACCATCAAATTTCATGATGCCACGATTTAAATCAGACATAATCAGCAAGACTCCTTCTA
>JAAFJU010000154.1 GCA_013298165.1 Synechococcales cyanobacterium bin31.maxbin.ball.101
GTTGCGATGATGACTCATTCCGACGCCCGCTTGAGTACCCATAGCGTAGACTCCCTAAATCTCCCTGATTGGTGGGCTTATATTTCCCATTTTGTAGATGATATTCGCTATTCTTCCGGTCAAAGTGATTATTTTCAGAACGCTCTGAAGCTTTTGGGTGATGACTGGCTATGATAAGTAGCCTGAACTCGTAGTCTTGACTCATCGTCTTACGCCTTCCCGGAGAACCCCATGCGCGATCGCCTTCACCGTCTGACTGAAAACCTCCATGTTGCGATCGTTGGAAAAAATGAAGCCATTGAATTAGTCTTGGTTGGATTACTGTCTGGCGGTCATGTCCTCCTCGAAGATGTCCCCGGCGTCGGCAAAACCTTGCTGGCCAAATCCTTGGCAAAGTCGATCGCAGGCAAGTTCCAACGACTCCAATGCACGCCGGACCTGATGCCCACGGACGTCACGGGAACCAATATTTGGAATCCAAAACAGGGCGAGTTCGAGTTTTTACCGGGACCTGTCTTTAGTCACGTCCTATTGGCGGATGAAATTAATCGAGCCACCCCACGGACTCAAGCGGCCTTGCTGGAAGTCATGGAAGAGCATCAAGTCACCATCGATGGACTCTCTCGCCCCGTCCCCTCGCCCTTCTTCACGATCGCCACCCAAAACCCGGTGGAATATCAAGGCACCTTCCCCCTTCCCGAAGCCCAAATGGATCGCTTTGCCCTGTCTCTCTCTCTAGGCTATCCCGAAGAGCGAGAAGAACTCCAGATGATCCAGCGCCTGCAAGCCTCTCAGCTCAATCCTGAAATTCAACCCTGCATCACCCCCGAAGAACTCCACGAAATCCAACTGGCCTGCCGTCAGGTCAAGATTGAAGATTCGCTGCAGCACTACATCTTACGCTTGGTGCGATCGACCCGAGGCGACGAAGAGTTAACCCTAGGATCTAGCCCCAGAGGAACGGTGGCGCTGGTGCGCTGTGTGCAAGCCTATGCCTACCTCAAGGGAAGAGACTACGGCATTCCCGATGATGTCAAAGTTCTTGCCCCCTACGTCCTGGCCCATCGACTGATTCCTGCCAGTGGTCGTCGTGCCGGGACAGTCATCGATCGGTTACTGGCCCAAGTCCCGATCGGCTAAAATCACTCTCGTTTCCTGTTGTTCTTCAAAATTCCACAAAGATGACACCTATTGCACTCAATTCCGACGATGAAGCATTTTTGAATTCGCGAGTGGAAAAGCTGGGACTTAAAACGATTCAACGCCACATTTTGATCTGCGCTGATCCCAGTAAACCCATTTGCTGTAGCCAAGCCGAGGGCGTTGAAGCCTGGGATTATCTCAAGCGGCGTCTGCAAGAACTGAAGCTAGACCAGCCTCAAGCCGATCGTCCAAGCTGTGTCTTTCGGACCAAGGCCAACTGTTTGCGCGTTTGTACCCAAGGTCCCATTCTAGTGGTCTATCCTGAAGGGGTCTGGTATCGGGCCACGACGCCACAGGTGATTGAGCGGATTATTCAGGAGCACCTTTTAAATGATCAGGTAGTTCAAGAGTTTGCCTTCTTAGAGCAGCCCTTACCGAATCCTGACTTGCAATAAGAATCTACAATAGAAAATTGCAGGAATAGCTCTAGGGCGTAAATCTATCCTAGGGTTCGGGATATATTTCGGTGGAGCCGTATACAATACTACTCAGTACCAATCGTGATAAATTGTGAGCGCTGTTTTTAAGTCAGGTTTGCTGGTTTTTGGCGAAAATCGCTAGATGTCAGTGCTGATTTGTAGGGAGACGCTGACGATCGTTTTACTGCTGTGGGATATTTTTTCGCAGTTTGGGCATCTTTATAGATATCTGCACTAGCATGGCAGAAAATCAAAACTCTGACATCCGTAATCTCCCAAGTGGGGTTTTAGGACCTGTCAGCACCGTGGACACCCCTGTCTACACTCGTAAACCTCTTTGAGATCCAGGTAAAGCAAGTCAAAATGAAGGATACCAACACTGGGAACCAAAAAAAGCTACTCCTCATCGACGATGATCCAAACCTCATTTTGTTGGTGAAAGACTACCTGGAGTTTCGAGGCTATGAGGTCGTCACGGCTGAAAATGGTCGGGAAGCACTAGAGGTCTTGGAGAAGCAAACGCCGGACATGATCATTTGTGATGTCATGATGCCGGAGATGGATGGATATTCGTTGGTGAGTGCGATTCGATCGGACTCCAAGACGAGCTGGATTCCAGTCCTATTCTTATCCGCTAAGGGCCAGAGCCAAGATCGGGTCAAGGGCCTGAATATCGGGGCTGATGTCTACATGGTCAAGCCCTTCGAACCGGAGGAATTGGTCGCTCAGGTCGAGTCGTCCCTCAAACAAGCGTCACGCTTGATTCAGCACAAGGATTCTAAGGGGGGCGAGGGTTCTCCGAAGATTCAGGTGCCGTTCGATGTGGAGTTAACGCCGACGGAACTTCGGGTCGTGCAGTTCGTGGCCAGAGGCATGGCGAACCGCGAGATTGCTCAAGAGCTGAATGTCAGTCAACGGACGATCGAAAGTCACGTCAGCAACATGCTCGGCAAAACGGGACTGCACAACCGGACGGAATTGGCCCGCTGGGCGATCGAGAACAGCATGGCTTAATGAACTAGCTGAATGAACGTTAAAAAGCGGCTCTGTTCCTAATTTAGGAATAGAGCCGCTTTTTTAGGGATTCCACACAACCAACCATGACTTCAGGGTGTCACGAGGGAATGCAGGAGTTGTGTAGATGGTTTGAAGTTGGAGATTCTTCATCTTTGCTTCATGGAAGAGTAGCGGGTGATGGGGTGGCGGGTGATGGGGTGACTTTTTTGCGGCTGTTGTCGAGGCGGGTTTGGAGCGGTTGCATTTGGTCTGGGGTGAGGGCGAGGCGTTGAGCGAGGGATTTGGCTTGTTCGTAGGCGACGATCGCACCGGGGAAGTTTTGCTGTCGATCGCGCATTTGACCCAGGAAGTCTGAGGCTTTCATGGCGTTATGGAGGTTGTAGACTGCCTGTTCTGAGTCCACGAGGTAGTCATAGACCTGTTCGGCATCTTTGAAGCGATCGGTGCGTTTGTACAATTCGGCCAGTTCAAACAGGGCGGTGGAGCCGTAGGAGTTTTGGCTGAGGCTTTGGCTGAGATTGAAGGTGGTTTGGTAAATGCGTTCGGCGTTCGGCCAGTCTTTGGTGGCGGCGTAGTTTTGGGCGAGGCGAAGGTTTAGGGCAGGCTGAACTTCAGGTTGAGTGGCATAGAGCTGGATTAGGTCTTGGAGAGGGCCGATCGCATCTTGAGGCTGGCGACGTTGCTCGGCGATGTAGGTAAGTTGAATCAGGTAGAGGGCCTCGCTGGTGCGGTCTTGAGCTAGGCGAGAAAGATCACGAAGATCTTCGTAAGTCCGTTGAGCCTTACCGTAGCGAAACCAGTCGAGATGAATTTGGCCGACGGCGTTCAGGGTTTTGAAAATCTCGATTGGGTTTTGGCTAGCAGTATCCGATCGGAGTTTTGTTAAGCGCGGTTCATAAACGGAGAGAGCGAGTTGGGGCGATCGGACCACTTGATAGGCAAGAGCAAGGTATTCATTGAGTTCAGAGTTGTCGAGGGTTTGCGCGGTGGGGCCGGGGGTGATTTGAGCTTGAATGGCTTGGAGGCGTTCGGTGATGTCGCGTAGGTCGCGGGTGCGGTTGTTTTGCCATGCGGTTTCTCCAACTTTGGCCAGGGCAAAGATTTCTTCGCGAAATCCTAGGGCTTGGCGCAGACGCAGTTCTCGAAACCAAGTAAGGAAGGCACCATCGGCTTTTTTCTGCGCAAATTGCTGCTGGCCTTCTTGGTGGAGAGTATCCAGAGCCGATCGGAGTTGATCTTTTTCCAGTTCACTCAAGGCTTTTTTAGGATCCGGCAGAAGTGGATCCGGTGTGAGAATACCCAACGGGTTCGGGGGGAATCGGCGGGGATCGATCGGAGCCACCGTAGGATAATCAAAATCACGGGCTGGAAGTGCCATCACGGTCAGCGGTCCCAAACCCAGGAGAATCGGGGTTAAGAACATTAAGGATTTGATGAGAGATGGCATCTTCATAGGGGCGGATTTTTGTGACTCTAGCGATCGGTTCTGTCAGGTAAAGTCCATCAGACGCGCTGATGATCCCCTGCGGTCCGATGATACTATTGATGAGCTTTGAGCTGGGCTTGAAGTTCCTGGATTTTTTAGATTCGGAGTGAAACCGTGAAAGTTTTGGTGGTGGGTAATGGCGGTCGGGAACATGCGATCGCTTGGCGGCTGGTGCAGGATGCTTCGGTGCAAGTGGTCTGCGTTCCGGGGAATGGGGGGACGGCGACCTTGCCGAACTGCCAAAATCTCGCGCTGAATCAAGATGATTTTGAAGGGATTGCCCGGTTTTGCACAGTGAATAATGTTCATCTGGTCGTCGTGGGTCCCGAAATTCCTTTAGCGGCAGGGATTACCGACTTTTTACAACGCAAAAACATCAAGGTCTTTGGACCCAGCCAAGAAGGCGCGCAGATCGAAGCGAGTAAAGCCTGGGCCAAAGAGCTGATGGTGGCAGCCAATATCCCCACCTCGAAGTCAGCCGTCTTTACCGACTTAGCGAGTGCCAAATCCTATGTGGAAGCCGAAGGCGCACCGATCGTCATCAAAGCCGATGGCTTAGCAGCAGGAAAAGGAGTAACGGTGGCGACGACCGTAGCAGAGGCGATCGCAGCTCTAGAAAACTGCTTCAGCGGTGCCTTTGGCTCAGCGGGCGCACAGGTCGTGATCGAGGAATGCTTATTCGGGGAAGAAGCATCAGTCCTGGCCCTGACCGATGGCGAAACCATTGTGCCGCTCCTGCCCGCCCAAGATCACAAACGCATTGGCGAAGGAGACACAGGAGAAAACACTGGTGGCATGGGCGTTTATGCTCCGGCTCCCGTGGCCACGCCGGAAATTATGGCGCAGGTGCAAGTGCAGGTTTTGGAGCCTGCGATCGCCGAACTCAAGCGCCGAGGGATTCAGTTCTGTGGCGTTCTCTATGCGGGGCTAATGATTACCCCCACGGGGGAAGCCAAAGTGATTGAGTTCAACTGCCGCTTTGGCGACCCCGAAACCCAAGCCGTGCTGCCCCTCTTAGAAGGCCCGTTCCACAAACTTCTCTTGGCCTGCGCCGAGGGCAAACTCGCAGACTTTGGACCTTTGGCTTGGAAGTCTGCCGTATCTGCTTGTGTTGTGGCGGCCTCCGGAGGCTATCCCGGTGCTTACAAAAAGGGCCTGCCGATTACGGGTATTCCAGAAGCCCAGTCCAAAGGGAGTCTGGTGTTCCATGCGGGCACGACTCAGAAGAAAGATGTGCTGGTGAGTGATGGCGGAAGAGTTTTGGGCGTTACGGCGATCGCGCCCAGTTTTGATGAGGCATTTGGTCAGGCGTACGAGGCCATGAAGTCGATCGAATTTGAAGGGCTGTACTATCGCCGGGACATCGGCCATCGGGTCCGTAACCCCCAGGCTTAGGTCCCGTTTTGATCTAGGATTAACGCTAATTTCTCTCTCAGATCATTTTCCACATGTCATCATGGGGGAGATTTCTTTCTCTCCCATCAAGCTGTCCCATCACTTTCTTTGAGTTTATGAATACCTGCGTCATCATGGCGGAAGTCATCCGCCCGCCCCAATTGCGTTACACCCAGGATAACCAAACTGCGATCGCCGATATGGAAGTCCAATTCACGGGACTCCGCCCGGAAGATCCCCCGTCCAAGCTCAAAGTCATCGGCTGGGGTCTCCTCGCCCAAGAGATGCAAACGGCCTACAGCATCGGCGATCAGGTGGTCATTGAAGGTCGTCTGGGAATTAATTCGGTCGATCGGCCTGAGGGCTTTAAGGAAAAGCAGGCTGAATTGACGGCTTCGAAGATTTATAGTCTGGGTGTAACGGATATCAGCAGTCCGCCTCTTTCTTCAGCACCGCCCGCAGCCGCGACTCCTGCGGCCACTTCGACGCGATCGAAAGCGCCTAAAGCCAGTCCGCCCCCTGCGGCTGAACCTGACTTTGACGACATCCCGTTTTAACGAATCTTGACCCTTACAGCAGTCAGTTCTTCGTAGACATACCTATGGAGGACTGTTTGCAATAGGATAGCTAGGCTTGACTTAGAAATATGAAGCTGTCCTAAACGAGTTGATTGATCCAAGGGCCATAGTTCATCAGTTCATCCTATTTTATAGTTAGCGCTACTTCTATAGTTTCAAATCTATGCATGGACTTCTTCGATATTGCCTCGCCACCCTAGTGGTCATATCGCATCTTCGCAATACTGGGTACATCAACGTTGGAATTCCTGCTGTTGTGGTCTTCTACATTCTTTCTGGGTATGTAGTAACACATCTAATCCAAAAGTATTTCCCTCCGGATAGACTTAAATTCTTTTACATGGAACGACTATTACGAATTTATCCAGCCTATCTCTTTTTTCTACTCCTAACAGGACTATTCCTATACTTTACAGACTATAGTTCTCCTCATCTAACTCCCTCGAAAATATTAGCGAACTTAATTATAATTCCTTTAAATTATTTTATGTTCATTGATGTCGCTGTTGTCCGGGAGTTTTGCATCTTACCGCCAGCGTGGTCATTGGGTGTCGAGATGCAGGCATATCTCCTTTTACCTCTAATCATTCGATCTTTGTTATCTAAGTGGAGTCTCGGATTACTCTCATTGCTCATATTTTCAGCATCTGCGATCGGTATTCTGAATGCTGATATTTGGGGCTATCGTCTTTTGCCGGGTATTCTCTTCATTTTCCTGAGTGGTGCCGCAATCTGCAGGACGGTTAAAACTCCAAAGCTTTCTGATAGTTTCGATCGTCGATTTCCAATTGTGTGCTGGATTTGGCTACTAGTCTTATCGATCGGATTAATTATCTTCTCGGATGCTATGACAAATCGTCTGCATCCATTTTCTAGTGCAACAATCTTAGGATTCTTGTTAGGTCTGCCGATTGTTTCTTTTACATCAAACTCTTCTCTACGAGTACCCTTTGATCGTGTATTGGGCCAGTTATCCTATGGTCTTTTTCTAATTCACATGCCTGTTTCTTGGGCTTTTGAATACTTTTTCAAAATTCCCATCGACAGCAAACGATCTTTTCTATTTGTTATGATTACTTCGACTCTGTTGTCTGCTTTTGCATCTTACCTGATAGAAGATAAAGTATGGCTACTGAGAAAGAAAATTACGACTGTTGAATATAAGAATTGAGAACAAGAGCAGTTCATTACTTGAAATGAAATAGCCGATTCAGTTTCTAGAAACTGAATCGGCTATTTTATTCAGAGATTATGGTGAGTGATAAGAACTAAATCGAACCACAGTTAACGCCCAAACGCATTATGCGTTGTACTGGGCGACATTCACCAACTCTAAGTTAGAAGCATTTAATCCTCCCTTAGCTGGACGGTACCCTGTAGGATTATTAGAGCTGTACTGGGTCCGTGGTGCTGCCGTATTTTTCAGAGTAAAGCCAGCAGTCAATGCATACGCTCCGATGGTACCATTTCCGTCGAACTGTCCAACGAGATCCAGGACGCCATCACCATCGACATCGACTACGGCCTTAATCCGATCGGTTGCAGTCAACGTGATCACCTCAGCAGATCCGGCAGGAGGCGTCGTCCGTGATCCATTCAGCATCGTCCAGTTGACCATCACAGCACCACCTTTCTGTTGCCAGACGATGTTGTCATTGACACCTGTCCCAGCAACCTTACCAATTCCAACAACATCCCATGTTGAAGTTGGAACTTTGTTGTCACCCCAAGCGAATTGACTGGTCCGAGTCGTTCTGTTCGCACCTAGAGACCAAGTGGCAACGCTTCCATTAGTATCATTCACCCAGAAGACTTCTCTTGTGGCAGCATCCTGGTTAAATTCGCCATCGCCTACCGCTCTCCAACCAGAATTCGCTCCGACGGAAGCGATAACTCCAGAGTTGACAACGGCGACGCTCGTTGCACCATTGACGGTAGTCGTGGTAAAGGACCAAATGGCTGTTTCTCCAGCCGTGCTACGCCAGAAAATACCCGCTTCGTTATTGGCACCTAGCTTGTTAGATGCAAAATCGATCGTCCAGCTAAGTCCAGGAACCAGAGGCGTCCCGTTGATTGTTGCAAATGCAGAATTTCGATAAGCAAACTGTCTGTCAGTGCCTGTTCGGGCTTCTCCGAACAGAATGGCAACGGCATTATCCGTTCTGTTGGCGAAGATAATATCTTTCACGCCGTCTTTATCGACGTCAACGTTAGCAGAAATAATCTTCCAAACTGAACCGAATTCGGGGGTTGCCCCAGTTGAATTTCGAGTCAACGCGGGAGTATCTGCCCCCTCAGTCGTAATGTTACTGAAGGTACTTCCTGTGAATGCAAAGCTAGCTTGACCTTTAATCGGATCGTAGAAAACCAGATCAAGTGGAGTCGTTACGTTGCCATTTCCGACGGTAAGGTTGATCGAGTCACGAGTCCCTGATAGTCCTGCACTGCTATCGCCAAGACCGTACTCAACCCAGTAACCATTAGGTCGGTACAGACCTTGACCCACGGATTGATAGCTAGGGTCATCTGCTAGGTCATTCCACTTACCGCCCGCCGTGAACTGTGCATAGGATTCACCATTAGCACCACGAGGATCGGATGCAACAACAAAGTTGTTAGGTTCTGCTGTATCCCAATTAGCGTAGTTAATTTGAGCTCCTGTAGAAGCGCCATTCGCACCACCAATCCAGAAGGACTTACCTGCGTCGGGACCACCCGTCCAAGTCCATGTGCGAGTACCCTGATTGGCTGCAGTAACCTGCCCACCAATCCAGCCTCGACTATCAAACGTAGACGACAAGAAGTCATTTTCTGTTTGAGATGTGATGGTTGCGAGATATCCCTGTAAGCCAAGGAATGTGCTGGCAGATGCTTTCGTATTGGCTTGAGTCCAGGTTGTCAGTTGCCCGCCTTCGGTTGCAAAATCTCCCTCAGTCACGAAGTCGTAATAGTTACCATTTTCAGACCGATAGACGGGTCTACCCAAGTTTGCAGAAATCTTGACGGCTCCAGTTGCACCAGAGATCGCCACACTACGCAATGCAGTCTGGAAATCAGCAGCAGTTGCAGTCTGCCCTGCCCCCGTATTGTCCGATAGACGCAATAGCTTGGTCGTATTGTTGTATGAGAAGGTAATGTTACCGATCGTCCCATTACCATCAGCATCAAGGGCACCGCTCGCATCCACGAAACTCAAAGATGCAGGATTATTTGGCGTCTCGATGCGAACTTGCAGGCCCTGAATTTTAACAGTGCCATCACTGCTGATAGTGGCATTTTGAGCAAACCTGGTGAAACCAGAGGCAGTGTAGCTCCCTGTCGGAAGACCCAAGTCCAACGTAGGATTCGCAGGAGGTAATACAGTCGTCAGTGCAGTTTGTGAAGTCATATGATTATTTCCCAACCGTAAATCTTTTCAAGCCAGTGAACTGAGCATTTGAAATACGTCAATTTTCCCTAAAAAGTAGGGCATAAGACGTACTCCTTGCCCAAGACCCCAT
>JAAFJU010000081.1 GCA_013298165.1 Synechococcales cyanobacterium bin31.maxbin.ball.101
CTTGATGAGACGGAAAATGAAGCTGGGAAGGGCGGTGCTGAAGAAGGCGCTGCTGCTGAGTAATCTAAGATTTCCATCTTTAGTGAATAACTCTGAGTTGGGATGCATTTTTTGCATCCCTTTTTTGTTGCTTTTTATGTTTATTTCCCCATTAATCAAAACGCCCTGAAGAATTCTTCAGGGCGTTTTGACAGGCGTTTTGATGGGCGTTTTATATCTCTAAATCTAGACTTTCGCTAAGATTTGATCTAAGTTTTTGGCGGTTTCAAAGAAGTAAGCCGCATTCTCCTCTGGGGTTCCGGGCAAGATGCCGTGACCGAGGTTGAGAATGTGGCCTTTGTTGCCTGCTTTTTTCACTGTGTCGAGAATCCGATCGTAGATGAATTGCTTAGACCCAAACAAAGCACCCGGATCCATATTGCCTTGAACCACCATATTGGGTCCCAGGCGACGACGGGCATCAGCCATGTCTACGGTCCAGTCCACGCTGACAATATCTACACCAGTTTGGCCCATGCGTTCGAGGACACCTGCGCTGCCGCTGATGTACATGACTAAGGGCGTGTCGGGGTGAGTCTGCTTGACCTGTTGGACGACCCGCTGTTGGTAGGGAAGGGCGAAGGTGTCGTAGTCGATCGGACTTAGATTCCCAGCCCAGGAGTCGAAAAGCTGAACCATCTGTGCGCCGGAGTCGATTTGGTAACGCACATAGATCGCGATCGAATCGGCAATTTTGCCCAGCAATTTGTGAAGCAATTCCGGTTCAGAGAACGCCATGCGTTTGATATTGGCGTAGTCTTTGGAGGATTTGCCTTCGATCGCGTAGGCGGCCAAGGTCCAAGGCGATCCGACAAATCCTAGGACAGCGGCTTTATTGCCCACTTCCTGACGTAGGGTTTGCAGAACTGTTTTGACGAAGGGGAGAGATTCTTCAGGATCCAGGGTACGCAGTGCATTGACCTGTTCGGCCGTGCGGATGGGTGGGTCAATGATGGGGCCTTTGCTTTCGATGATGTCAAAGGGGATGCCCATGCCGGGAAGCGGGGTCAAAATGTCGGAAAACATGATCACGCCGTCGGGCTGAAACGCTTTCCAGGGTTGAAGTGAGATTTCGATGGAGAGATCGGGATTTTCCGATCGTTCTCTAAAAGAAGGATATTTTTCACGCAGGTCGCGGTAGACCTTCATGTAGCGTCCAGCCTGCCGCATCATCCACACGGGCGGGCGATCGAGGATTTCACCTTTCGTGGCTCGAAGGAGATAAGGAATGTCGTTTGCCCCAGTCATGTCCGCCTCTTTAACTCTTTTTTAACGTTTTCTACAGAGTTAGATTATCACTCTGAGGCGTGCGATCGGCAGACGGAGCGCGGTTTGTAACGTTTTTGTAATTGTTGTAACCACATTAACATCAGGGGAATGGGGGTTGGATCTACTCAGGTTCAATGCCGAGCGATCGGAGTTGTTCTGCAAGCCGATCGGCCCGAGCAGTCTCCTGTTCAGCACGTTGCGAGGCTTGTTCAGCATGTTGCGAGGCTTGTTCAGCACGTTGCGAGGCTTGTTCAGCAAGTAGTCTCTGCTGGTCTATAAGTCGTAACTGTTGGTCTACATCAGCAGCGAGCTGAATCGCCTCCTCTTCAGGGGTCCGAACGATCGCACCTGTCAGATAAAAGTAACGAAGTTTGACGCCTTCTAGACCCAAAAATAAACCTAATTCTTCACTCCAAAGATGACCTTGAGCATTGGGAACGATCGCAACATACTGCCCATCTACCAGCCGAAACCCTTTGAATTCCAGTTTTTCAGGATCAGGATCAAACCAGAAATATTCAGGTGTTTTAAAGGTTTCAGCATAGAGAACTTTCTTGGGATTGCGATCGGCTCCCTTAGTACTGGGTGACAGCAATTCAATAATCACGTTGGGAAATTGGTCGTTCTCTTCCCAAATCACCCACGATCGACGCGGTTTATGTTCTGTATTCTTGACCAAGAAAAAGTCTGGCCCGCGATAATCACGAGTCTTGACTTGGTCAGGGCTGTAATAAATCGTCAAATTCGCACCGATAAAGAAGTCAAGTCGATCGCGCCAGAGATATTCCAGACAACTGACTAATAGCAGGAGTTGCATATAGTGCTGCGAACTTTCCATCTCAGGCTCATCACTCTCTAAACGACTCCAATCGGGCATCAACGCCGCGTAATCTTCTGGGGACAGCGTCTCCCGAAGCTTTGGATCGGGCATTAAGGCTTCAAACTGCGCTGGAGAAAAAGACGCAGCATTCGGATCGAAGTCGTAAGTCACTGAATCCTTCGATGACAGGTTCGAGACAACCATCGGCGAGGCTCCTAGAAGTTTGACGCTACTCTAATCTTACTACGCAAGATTTTGCTCGACTACTTTCACTAAGGTCTCCGTCCATTCCGTCACCAGGTCCATCGATTCCGCCTCCACCATCACCCGAATCACAGGTTCCGTCCCCGAAGCCCGCACCAAAATTCGACCCCGATCGCCCATCGCTTTTTCAGCTTTTTCGATCGCCGCCATCAAAGGTTTACAGCTCTCCCAATTCAAGCGCGTTGCCCGATCCTCAACCCGCACATTTTTCAACACCTGCGGATAGGTCTTAAAGCTCGCATCGACTAGACTCGCCAAATTGCCACCGGACTGCTTCACCAAATCCGCCATATGCAACGCCGTCATCAAACCATCCCCACTCACCCCAAACTTGGGACAAAGAATATGCCCCGACTGTTCACCGCCCAAGGCCGCACCTGTTGCCACCATTTCCGCATGGACATACTGATCCCCCACCGCTGCCCGAATCAGCTTGCCACCCAACTTTTCCCAAGCCCGCTCAAAGCCTAGATTCGACATCACCGTGGAGACGATCGTTTGGTCCGGCAACTGCCCGCGCTCTAATAACTGCTTGCCCCAGAAATACAGAATATAGTCGCCATCCACTGTCCGACCTTGACCATCCACACACAACGCCCGATCGGCATCCCCATCAAACGCGACCCCAAAATCCGCATCATGCAGCTTCACCGCTTCCCGCAAACTCTCCAGATGAGTCGAGCCGCACTGCACATTAATCCGATCGCCGTTCGGGTTCTCATGGAGCGCGATCACCTTTGCCCCGAGAGATTCAAACACGCCCACCGCCGTCCGCGTCGCGGCCCCCCAAGCTAGATCCAGCACGACTTTTAACCCTGTAAATGGCGTAGAACTCTCCTGGACTAACGGCTGAACTAACGCTTTTAAATAGCCATCGAGCAGTTCAGGCCGATAGATATGCTGTCCCCAGACATTCTCGCCATGGGTGGACTCAATATGAATCTCGCCGCGAATCGCCTGCTCAATCCGTTTTTGCAGGGTCGGTTCGAGCTTGCTGCCTGTGGCGCTGAAAAATTTAATCCCATTATCCCCCGGTGGATTGTGGCTAGCGGAAATCATCACACCGCCGATCGCCCCCGTGCTGCTTGCCACATGGGCCACCACCGGAGTCGGGCACATGCCCAAGTCCCACACATCCAGACCCGCTGACGTCAAACCGCTGGATAATGCCGTGGCTAACATGTCACTAGAGTTGCGAGAATCTCGACCTAGGACGATCGGCGCATGATCCCCTGACACTTCCCGCAGCACTTGACCCGCCCAAAAGCCCACCCGCATGGCCAGCGCTGCCGTCAATAAGTCACCTGCTTTGCCTCGGATCCCATCTGTCCCGAAGAGTGCCCCTTCTGGCAAATTCAACTGTCCCCAGGGCAGTTCTCCAGACGAGTTAACAGCAGCCTGCACAGGTGACATAACCATAGTTCCACTCAACAAAAACAGAAAATTCCACCCTATTATGAAGCCTCACAGCCCCGCTTTTTCTAAGAGTTGCTCAAATGCCTCCCAAGAAATTTTTCGTTCAATATATCGGGGAGAATTAGGGTTATAGGGACCTTGAAGACGATCGATCCCCAAAATCTTGGCTTCAGGCGGAATCATCGGCACCTCTGGATCAAAGGCCGTTGGACACATCAAGGAACTCGAAAATCCCTTAAAAATTGCAATCTGGTCAGGCTGACCGTTCACCTCAATGTCCACTAAAAGAAGTTCACGGGGAAATTGAACCGTGTACTGTTCCAACCGGAGTCCCACTGAAACTGTCATATCTTGTGCTACTACTGAATCCAAATGACGATCGGCATTAAAATACGGCTTAGTCGAGAGACACTTCTAACAGGTAAGTTTTAGACAAGATATTGAATAATGTTTCTAGTTTTGCACGGCATTGGGCGATTCATCAACCGAGAGCCGAGCGTTTCCGCTTGCCCAATCGTGCAAACAAGAAATACGCCAAATACAAAACATACGCGCCTAAGCCCACCATGCCGATGCCACCTAAGAACCAAGCGGTCGTCGTGGGATGGAATAGTTCCTTAAAGGCCCAGGTCGGTTGCATCCAGAGGTAACACAAGGCTTCTCGGCTGGGATCTTGGACCGCTGCGCTCGGCATAAAGGCACAGCGCAAAATCGGCAGTTGACCGATCGCCCCAATCAGACAGTAGGCCGAAATTGACCATCGCCAAGCCAGCAAGCTGAACTTGAGCGGATTGGATTGCTGATCCTGCAGTGATTCATTAATATCCACCCAAAACCACAGCGCGATCGGAATCAACAGCCGCGACAGCCACCCGGTCACAAACCCAACAGGCATGGCCGCAATCAGCAGATAGGCACTAATGGCCAACAAACTCGACACCCGCCAATAAATGATCATCATCCGCGTGATCGGTTCGTTTTGCTTGATGAAGGCGATCGTCAAAATGCCCAACGGCACCAAAACGGTCAAGAGAACTGCTAAGCGATAGTCAGTCCAGACCAATGAAGAAATCCAGGGTGCCATGGTGAAGAAGGATCTACGTATAAACGGTCAATAACATAACATACCCCACAAAAATACCCCCTAAAAGTTCACGTGTTGTAAACAGTTAGGGGGACATTCCAAATTTAGATCATGCGTTTGGCACGTCTAGTTTTCGTAGACTCGGCATTCGACGGCATCGGGATTGTTGTCACAGTACTGGTTGAATTCAGTTCCGGTCTTGCTTTCACGTTGGTGAGACGCTTCCGCTTGTAGTTCTTCAACAGCATCCCAAGCGGCCGCACAGGCTCCCGAATTTGTCCCACTCACGTCGCAGGTTTCGCGAGCATTGGTCCGTTCAGCTTCGATCTGCTTTTCCAGTTGTTCGTTCTTGCTCATAGCGTTATTCCATCCACTCTTCTAAAAGACCAATTTTTACGTGTCATGTCGTTGAGCAATCAAAGCCTAAGGCCGATCGCTCGTAGCAGGTTGTTCATGATGAACACATGATGAATAAACCTGCCGCAACAATCTTCATCAGACTCCATTATTTTACCCCGCCTTTTCTGAATCCGTGGAATTGGGAAAACCGCCCTCTGATGGGTAGGGCTAACCCCTATACTGAATTGTGACCGATTAATAATTTTATACTTTCACCGTAAGACCACCCCAAAAGCCCCGCTTTTTTCTGACCTCAACACTCCTCAAAACCCGCTCTACATCAGAGTTTTCTCTCAAATTCAACTGAAATAATTGGACGCTCCTAGGTCGTTTAGAAAACGGCGGGGATCGATCGATCCCCGAGAACGATCGGTCCGGGATTTCAAGATTGTTGAGAGTTATGGCGTTAAAATTCTTAATGCCTTTGTTAGGTTTCATCCCTTCTTTTTGAACGTCTCTCTTTTGGACCTTGTTCTATGGATTTTGCGCCTAATGCTTCGAAATGGGTCAGCACCCTCTCTCATAAAGCTTCCCTAGAGGCCGCACTTCAGGAGGTTGTCAGTCAAGGTCTTAAGCAACTGGATGCCGAGCCGACCTTTGGATTTATTTATATTTCGTCGGCTTTTACCAGTGAATACTCACGGGTCATGCCCTTGATTGGGGAGATGCTGCCTCAAGTGCCTTTGATTGGCTGTAGTGGCGGCGGCATCATTGGGACGAAGGGGCGTGAGATTCAGGAGGTGGAGGATGAGGTCGCGATTAGCTTGGTGTTGGCCTATTTTCCGGAGGTGAAGGTTCAGCCCTTCCATGTGGATACCGATCGGCTTCCCGATCTCGATGGTTCACCAGGGGCTTGGTCACGACTAATCGGCGCGGATCCAGCCGAATCACCCTGCTTTGTGCTGCTGTCCGATCCCTTTTCCCGTGGGATTAAGGATTTCTTGGCGGGGTTGGACTATGCCTATCCCGGTACGCCTAAGATTGGTGGGGTGGCGAGTTCAGGGATTGTGAATGGATCCGTGGGATTGTTTTGTCATAGGCGGATGTACCGTGAGGGGACGGTAGGGCTGGCTCTGAGTGGAAATTTGGAGATGGAGACCATTGTGGCTCAGGGCTGTCGGCCCATTGGCAATGCGTTTCGGGTGGTGGAAAGTGAGCGAAACATTGTGATTAAGATGGTGCCGGAGGATGAAAACCGCTCTCGGCTCAGTCCCCTAGAACAACTGCAAGAATTAGTGCAGTCGCTGGATGAGGACGACAAGCTGCTGGCTCAGACGTCACTGTTTGTTGGGGTGGCGCAGACGGAGTTTAAGTTGTCCTTGGAAGCGGGGGATTTTCTCGTGCGCAATCTCATGGGCTATGACCCGAAGGAAGGGGCCTTGGCGATCGGCGATCGGATCCGCCCTGGGCAACGACTTCAGTTTCATTTGCGCGATGCGGCGACCTCGGAGGAAGACTTGAAAACCCTACTAAGTCTCCACCAGATGCAATCGACCGGAAAGCCCAAGGCCCTCGGCGCGCTCATGTTTGCTTGTCTCGGGCGAGGCGAGTCTTTATATGAGGAAAAAAACTTTGATTCCCAAATGTTTACGTCAGCCTTGGGCCTGATTCCCATGGCTGGATTTTTCTGTAGCGGTGAAATCGGACCTGTGGGTGAAAACACCTATCTGCATGGATTTACCTCTGTGTTTGGGATTTTCCGAACGAAGCAGGTTGTCCCATAGATTCTCCCATCGTGATCTTGAGGATTTGAGCTTGAACGTTCATCGTTTGCAAGTTCAGGCTTTGAACGTTCTCAAAAAGTGGGGATCTTGCTTCATCCAAATTTTCAGTCTGAGTATCCGAAAATAGAAGATGGCTCGTTGAGTTAGCTTGTTGCGGATTTTCCAGAAGACCGATCGTCGCGGATGCTCAATGGCGGCATGACTGTCAAAATAGGACTGTTTATCCTGAAGATTGGATTGGCCATTTTTGACTCTGACCCGTTCAATATTGTCCTTAAAGAATGGAAACAGGTCTTCCCGCATAAATTCAAAATTCATCCCCACCTTTGCCGCCGCCAGTCCGATCGAAAAGCTTTCGCCCCCATAGATTCCCTGGGATTCAAAAACGTAGGACAGGGTTTGCCATAGCTCAAAAAATTCCTGCTCTAGTCCGTCCTCTCGCTTCATGATGAACATAAATTCATGGAGCCATTGGACTGTTTCAAGATCAATGTCTAGGGTTTGGGCGACTTGGTGAATGACCTTGAGAATTTTGGGGTCATTCATATTTTTCATATGGTTTGCTAAGCCTGTCCCGGCTCTGGCCGTGATGCCAGGATTCCAGAGGGAGGCTGCACTCAGGTCCAGCATGGGTCCCAAAACCCGAACATCCGAATCTAAAAATAGACAGCTTTCAAATTGGGAGAGTGCCTTGTCCAAAACAAACCGCTTGTCGTGATACCCTTTGATACTTTGAATCTGGTGTTTAAAAGCTAGAACCTGGGGAAATTGTTGAAAGGCTTCAGGACGATCGGTGAGAATGAGCAGCGGAATATCCGGCATCTGGTTTTGAAGGTCTTGGGCCAATATTTGCGCATGAATTCGATATCGATCGCCAACGGCTAAGGTACAGAAACAGAATGTCCCAGATTGATTTTTAGATGGGTTGATCGCGTTGAGGTTCATGGCATTTAGGCTTATGGCGGTTCTATTGAGAAATAGGAGCCGTCGGTTTTTTAGACAACTTCCTCACCCTCCCTATTTCTATGTAGCCCAAAAACGTGGGAAACTATTGACATCGTTGTAGAAGACTTGGGAAGGACGATCGTGGGATTCAAAGTCGGGCTGCTTGGACTCGGGACTGTTGGTGCTGGGGCGGTGCAAATTTTACAAACACCCAACCAAAGACATCCGCTGTTACGGGAATTAGAGATTCATCGGGTGGGGGTCAGAGATCTAGACAAACCCCGTCCGGTAGAGCTTCCTAGCGATCGGTTGACCACTGACCTGAATGCGATCGTCAATGATCCTGAGATTGATATTATTGTCGAAGTCATGGGCGGCATCGAACCTGCTCGGACGTTGATCTTAACTGCGATCGCCAATGGTAAACATATTGTCACCGCTAACAAAGCCCTGATTGCGAAACACAGTGATGAGATTTTCACCGCAGCGGAAAAGCACGGCGTGTATGTGCTGCTCGAAGCGGCTGTGGGCGGCGGGATTCCGGTAATCGAGCCGTTGAAGCAGTCGCTTTGTTCTAACCGAATTCAGCGGGTCATCGGCATTATCAATGGCACGACAAATTACATCCTGACGCGCATGGTGAATGAAGGCGCGGAGTTTTCCGATGTGCTGGTGGATGCTCAGCGCTTGGGCTATGCGGAGGCGGATCCGACGGCGGATGTGGATGGACTGGATGCGGCGGATAAGATTTCGATTTTGGCGGCGTTGGCCTTTGGGGGACGGGTCGATCGGGATCAGGTGAAAGCGGAAGGGATTCGGGAGGTGGGCCGATCGGAGATTGCCTATGCGGACAAACTCGGATTTGTGATCAAACTGTTGGGTATTGCAGAACGATCGGAGGTTTCGGCGGAGACGATCGCGGTGAGAGTTCATCCCACATTGATTCCCAAGAGTCATCCCTTGGCCAATGTGAATGATGTTTACAATGCGATTTTGGTGGAGGGCGATCCGGTAGGGCAGGTGATGTTCTTCGGGCGCGGTGCAGGGGCAGGTCCGACGGCCAGTGCGGTGACGGCGGATTTGCTCAATATTGCGGCCTTGTTGAAAGTGGGTCGGGACGGTGTTAAACAAGCCGATGGAACGCCGTTACTCGATCCATTGCTGGCCTGTGCTTATCGTCAGGAGTTTACGATCGCCCCGCTTGAGAGTTTGGAATCTAAGTTTTATGCCAGATTTCTCACCCAGGATTTACCAGGTGTGATTGGTAAATTGGGAACCTGTTTTGGCGATCACCGCGTGAGTTTGGAATCAATTGTCCAGGCGGATAAACGGGATGGTTTGGCAGAGATTGTGGTGGTGACACATGTGGTCAAAGAAGGTGATTTCCGATCGGCTTTGGCGGAGATTGAGAAGATGAATGTGCTGTCGAAAGTTGCTAGCGTATTACGTGTGTTGCCGACTTAAATAACCCAGCGAAATCAGCTCTCAACTATTGCCTGTCATTCATGACAATGAAAAAAGAACGGACATTTGCCGAATACAAATCCGAAGCTGAGGCGTGGATTACCCTCGCTTCAGGTGAATATTACCCAGATATTCTGCTAGATGCCTGCCGACTGTATGAGCCAGTGCTAGTTGAGTTTGGCCGACTGTTGAAGGCGTCACACTCATCCACGAACTTTTTCACCTCTATCATGGAGACTCGAAATCAGTGGATGCGAACTCAACTCTGTCGCGTATTTAAAAAATATGTCAGCCCACAAACGCCCGTCGAGATGCTGAAGCGCAAGACCGATACAACTAAGATTTGTACCCAGTTCGGGGATGCGTTCCGCAATATTGTCGAAGTACAACAGAAGTTTAACAGCCGTCCAATACCGGATGAGTCACTCTGCGCTGTGCTATGGGAGTATAAAGATCGGGGCAAGAAGGGCTATGACTTAACTGAACGACTCTTCGATGTTCTGCGTAGTCAACATGGTGACTTGGTTGTAATGGGTCCCGAGAGAGCAGGAAAAGACATATTGCTAGGCAAGGTTTTCAAGAACTACCCAAGACCCGATCGTCCCGTTGATTTTGTGATCTATGATGGCAAGCAAGTCTTAGCAATTGGCTTAGCCCGGTATGATTCCGATCGAGGCGGCGCACAGGAAGACGATCGCACGGGGCAGTACCGTGAAGTGGCTCAAGAATTTTTTGGATATGTCGATCAATGTGAGACACAATCAATCAAACTCATCTATGTCAATGATGGTCCAGGTCTTTTACTTGGATCGATGTGGAATGACTATTCCTACTTGGAAGAGCAGTGGCCAAATCGCGTCAAGGTTGTCACGCTACGTATGGTCCCCGATCGCATCAAGGCATCATGGTTGAGGTCTTAATATGGCAGTTCCAGTTTCCGGTAAGGGTAAGCGTCTGAATAGGAGAACAGGTAACTCTTCTTCTCAAGAACCACAGTTTCGTCTTGAGTACCCCGGCAAGAAATTGCAGGAGGATATCCTTTCGATCCCAGCGGGACAATACAGCGAAAATCCAAACTATTGTGGAGGAGAGAACCGACTCTATCATGCCGATAATTTAGAGGTATTAGCAGCACTCGCTCAAGACCCATCAGTAGTGGGGAAAGTAAGGTTAGTGTATATCGATCCCCCGTTTGCAACAGCAGCAACATTTGAATCTCGTCAGCAGCAACATGCTTACGATGATCATTTGATCGGGCCTGCTTTTGTGGAAACATTACGAGAACGATTGATCTTCCTTCACCACTTACTTGCAGATGATGGATCACTCTATCTCCATCTTGATGGAAGGATGATTTCTCATTTGCGCGTCATTTTAGATGAGATTTTTGGGGAGGGTAATTTCCGCAATTGTATTACACGCAAGAAATGTAATCCGAAAAACTACACCCGAAAAACCTACGGTAATGTAGCTGACTACCTCTTATTTTATACAAAAAACGATCGTTATGTGTGGAATCGTGCTATTGAACCCTGGGATGAAGTGAAATCCGTTAAGGAATACCCCTGTGTCGAGGCTGATGGTCGTCGGTATAAGAAGGTCCCCGTCCATGCACCAGGTATTCGCAATGGAGAAACGGGTCAACCTTGGCGAGGGCAGTTACCGCCACCCGGAAAGCATTGGCAATACACACCAACAACTTTAGATGAGATGGATGCGCGTGGAGAGATGTACTGGTCGCCAACCGGAAATCCACGCCGTAAAATTTATCTTGAAAATAGCGCAGGTATTCCCGTTCAGGATATCTGGATGGATTTTCGGGATGCTCATAATCAAAATATCCATGTAACAGGCTATCCGACTGAAAAAAATCCGGCTCTCCTCGCTCGAATTATTGAGGCTTCATCAAATCCTGGAGATTTGGTTTTGGATTGTTATGCGGGATCGGGTACCACATTAACTGTCGCGTCAAAACTGGGGCGCAAGTGGATTGGGGTCGATCGCAGTCCTGAGGCAATCAAAACTATTCTAAATAGGCTGGAAAATGGTTCCGATCGCATGGGAGATTTTGTGGATGAGAAATCCAAAGTCCCTTCCCTCCCTCTGTTTCGCATTGCCGACTTCACTTTATTTGAACCCACAGAGTTGAGTCCGTTGAACGTTGAGGATAGCAACCTAGAATCAAATGAAATCCTAACCTATGGAGTTGTTCACTAGAGTAAATCTAAGTGGCTAATCGCTTTTGGAGTGACTGGAGCCAGTCTTGGGCTTGCTCGTAGGCTGTGGTGCCCTGGGGAATTTTCTTGAGTTTCGCTTCGATCGTCATGAGTTGAGCTTTAGCTTGATCGCGATTCAAACTTGAATGGTTTTGAACCAGAGTATTGATCTGAGCTTCGATCGCTTGCAAGGATTCAGCGGCGTTGCGTTCTTCAGTGAGGCGGATTTTGGCCCGATCGGCTTGCTGTTGATAATCAGAGATCACTTTTCGCGATTTGACATAGTCAGCGTTGTCAACCGGAATGGATTGGATCTGTTCAATTGCATTGTCCCATTGTCGGACGATCGCTTCCCACTCGGCTACTGAATGGCTTTTGCCTGCGGTGAGTTTTTGGGCGGCTTGGGCGAAGGGAACGGCAGCTTGGAGGAGATTGCCGGATTGGGTCTGGGCTTGGGTGAGTCCGGTGATCTTTTGGTAGTTTGTGCTGACTCGGAGATGCTCAGTACGAGCAATGCGACCCATGAGGCTATTTGATTTCAGCATGTCGAGTTGACTGAGATTTTGTTCCCATTTTGCCAGTAGAGTTTGCTTTTTAGCGTTGTCTTTAGTGGTTTTAAATTCAGATTCTGTAGTGGCGATCGTATCTGTAATTTGTTTCAGTTGCAATTGAAGATTGCGTTCTTGAGTTAGGACGGCTTCAATGCGACCTGCCTCTTCTCTACGCTGTTGAATTTCACGGCTACTGAAGTTCCAGCCGCAATTCCGAAAGGAACAGTAATACGTATCCCCATACTGCTCAAAGCCTTGCAGCGGCAGTGCATTTAAATGGGATTGGGCCGATTTGAGTTTCCGATCGCCCTGATCCAAATCATTCGGATGTTTGGCCTGTTGAATCAATTGTTCGGCCTGCTGAAAATCAACCATGCCTTCGCGGTAATGATAATCCCATGCTGCAACGCTTGGCAGTAGCAGGACGGGGGCTTTCTGGGCGATCGCATCTCGCATACCGGGCAATGGAAGGTTCGCGATCGTCAGTCCGGCACCGAGGGTCCCGAGGGTCACGGTGAAAAATTTAAGGCGTCGCCATGCGGTTTGGAAGACGTTGGGCGTTGTCGAGCTACTAGGCTTGGACGGACTACTGGACATGGCGAGGCAGGGATTAATATCTTCTTAGATAGTAGCCCCGATCGTCTGTAAAAGCGACATCCCGCATTAAACCAGCAGCCAACTAAAGAGTTCTCCGACCGAGAGTTCTAATGTTGCGGCCCATTCTGGAACGGGGAGCTTTGACTCGGGTGCTATAAAACTGCGGGGTCGATCGTTGTGGGGATAGGCGATGATTTCATTTTCGGCTGGGTTAATCATCCAACCCATTTCACAACCATAATCGAGACAGTGCAATAGTTTGCTTCTAACCTTGGCCTCACCTTGATCTGGAGACAGGATTTCAATCACCCAATCCGGTGCAATTTCAAAGACATTTGCAATTCGGCCATTGTCTTGACGTGGAATGCGCTCACACCGAAAGACGGATAGATCAGGCACCAGTACTTTATTTCCAAATTTACATCGCAATTTAGGAAAGGCACGGGCGATCTGATTTGGTTTTAATGTGCCCTCTAGTTTGAATAGCAAATCTCGCTGCAGGGTACTGTGTTCACCTTGAGGCATGGGTTTCTGAAGGATTTGACCGTCAATATATTCGCTGGCAGGTTGCGTCTCAGGCATCTGCAGAAATGCCTCTAAGGTGATGCGGGGGCTTGCATTTTTGTTAAGGGTTTGAACCATAGGTGCTGTGGCAGTATGGACTGAGGGGATTGAGCGAGGGGAGCGATCGGTCCTAGTTTAGCATTTTTGCTAATAGATCAGCCTAGTGGTTATAGACGCAACCTCTGGCGCGGTCGGAATTCATAGAGAACTCGGTGGGATAGTAATCATTCTCGAATCAAGTTGTTCTTGAATCGATTTTCGGTATTTCTTACCACGATTTGAAAGACTCCAAAATACGATTTGAATTGCCCAGAAGGGATATTGTATGACGTGGCAATTAATCATATTCTCAATTCGAGTGAACTCCGATCGATCGTATGGCAATGGATTTTCTGGTGGATGGCAACCGTTTGCGCGGAAAACTTCCATTGCTGCTCTATGGTGACTCAGGAATGTGTCATAACGAGTATTAGGAAAGACCTGCATGTAGAAATTTTCAGGTTTTGGGAAATTACCGCTACTGCCTGATGATTCCGTGCTGAGAAAAACTTGATTTTCAAATTCAGAGGATAGTTCTGAGTAAGTCGCACGACCTACAAAATGGATCAAACTCCAATAGATATTGTTCTCGCGATGCTTTAAGGTATAAAAAATGACTTCGTAATTGCGTTTTAGATAAAAGCGATCGACTAATTCAAAGTCTAAGGCACTTATTTTTGCAGCTTCCTGATCAAGCATTTTAAGCGCAGTTGAGAACTTCCCTTCTGGTATCGATCGAGGCTGGCACTGATCCAGGAAAGCACTGGCAAGACCAACGTAACAGCCCCAAGAAAGTGAGAAAAGAACTAGTGCCCCTATCGTTCCAAAGAACAGAATATTAGTCCCTAAGACACTTTGGAAAAATAACGGTAAATGATTGCTTGTCTGTGCTATGGCAATCAAAAGCCACAGCACAGGCAAAGAGACGCCAGTTATGATACCAATCATCACAGGTGGAATGAAGAGCGCGAGCTTTACCAATCGCTGTTCAAGCCTTGAAATTCCAGGAGGGGTATGACGATCGTTCATCGGTTCTGCACAATATCGGTCTACGAAGAAAAGTGTTCCCTATTTGAGAAGCACAATCCCGATCGACTCAAAATGAAAGACAATAAACCTCGAATGGACTAATCTTTGGAGAGCCAGAATAAGGTTTCCTGAGGATAGTTCGCCTGAGCTATCGGCGTACAGCTTACTTAAAAAATTGCTAGAATAAACCCAGAAATTAGACCGATCGCGTTAGAGGACGACCATGAAGCTCAACCAGTTGATTGCTGTATTGCAATCTGTCAAAGCCAATGCCAGCAAAGGCAAAACCGAGGTGTATCAACTGTCTCAGAAGACGGCATTATTTCAAGGGTTGAGCCGGACGTTTCAATCGAGAGAGGAGGATGGCTATATTTATCCGGCGGAGTCGCAGAAACTCACCCTTAAAGCAACAGAATTAATTGATAAGTTTGTCCAGTCCTGCTCTGAATATTTGGATTTAGCTGCCACGCAGGACCATGCCAACACTGAGGCTAAGGCGGCGATCGTGGTGGAAGGCCAAACCATTCTTCAAGATGTTCCGGTGTCCCATTTGCTGTTTCTTGAAAAGCAACTTCAAGATGTCAAAACTTTTATTGGGTCATTGCCTGTGTTGTCGATCGACAAAGATTGGCAGCATGATTCAAATCGCGGCTGCTATGTCACTAGCCCGAAGGAAACTGTAAAAACTAAAAAAATTACGGATTTTGTCGTTGCCTATGATGCAACTGAACATCATCCAGCCCAAATTAAAGAAGTCTCAAAGGACGTGGTAGAGGGGACTTGGAGCTTAATTGAATTTTCTGGGGCATTGCCTCAAGATCGCGTGAATGTCTTGATGCGTCGCGTGGAACTGTTGCAGAAAGCTGTAGTTCAAGCGAGAGAGGAAGCGAACAGCCGAGAGGTTCAGCAACGTCAGGCCGCCAGTGCCATTTTCAGCTATCTCTTTGCGGATTAGCCTATAATGGTGAGTGGAGTACAAGTTCCTTTTCAGCGATCGAGGAGATTTACAGGTTCGAATCCTGTACCCCAGACCATCTGGGGTTAGGCAAACGGTAAAGCCACCTGTTTCGCATCAAGTTCAGAATCAAGCTCAAGCTATTGCTCCAAGCTCATTTCTGAAAACTCGCTCTCCTACATCGACCTTCGCAAAACAATGCTATTGAGACGCAAGTTCAAATCTTGCTTCGTCCGCCTTATCTTGGACGAATAGTTTAGCGGTAAAACCTCAGAGCTTTAATCTGATTTTGTGAAAACTGGAAATAACCCGGTAGGATGCAGCGTTTTAACTCATTCCCGGCGATCAGGCTACGATCGTCGGGACCTTTAAACTATTGAAGGAAATCCCATGGCAGTCCGACAAAGACGTTACAGCAAAGAGGAATTAGCTCGACAAGGGCAAGAACTCTATGAGTCCGGTATTCGGCAGCAAGTCGAGACCGACAATGACGGAAAAATTGTTGCGATCGATATCGAAACTGGGGATTTTGAAGTCGATGAAAATGTTGTACCTGCAACCAACCGACTCTTTGCAAGACTTCCTGATGCTCAACCCTGGATCATTCGCATCGGTCATCGTGCCGTTTATCATTTCGGAGCACGGAGCCTGAAGAAAACCCTATGATGGAAGGTGTTGTAAATTTGCGGCGCGAAGCCCAGCTAACCATTGTAGTGGGGAACTCAAATCGACAATTCCAAGCGATCGATGCTGTGATTGATACAGGGTTCAATGGATTTTTGTCATTGCCCTCTACTATCATCACTGCGTTGAATTTACCTTGGAGTGGTTCTGATTTTGTCACGCTTGGTGATGGTAGTGAAACGTACTTCGATTTGTACACTGGGACTGTGATTTGGGATGGGCAGTACCAAGAGATTGATATTGCAGAATCAGAAACGGAGCCTTTGTTAGGAATGGCGATGCTTTACAAGTATCGATTACAGGTCGATAACATTGAGGGTGGTAAGGTCAAGGTCGAAGCTTTGTGAGCCAACACTCTTGCCGATCGTTTTGGACAAAAGACTTTTATTTCTGGACTAACCATTGATGATCCCCTGCAAAACATTGATGATTATTAGAGAGTTGTCAATGGTCTTGCATGAAAGGCCGATCGTTTGTAACTAAAGTCTTTTGCTTCTTCAATGAATGGAACTGGTTTGGCTTGAGCGGATGAGATCTCTTTAGGTTTGCTTAAGGGAAATTGCGGGGACGATCGGGTATTGTACGATTATGCTGAATGGTGCGATATGTGGAAACTTTCTGCCTATCTCTCCGAATCAGTATGATGGGCAGAAATTTTCTGTCTAATAATTGTTATGCTGACTGCCCACAAAGAAAAAACGATATTGCAATATTCTGTATTTCCAGCGTTTCAGCTAGCGTTTTAGAATTACGATCGTTCTCACTTCTTAGTCGATCGCAAAGTCATTGTATTTAAAGATTCGGCGCGGACTTATCGGTGGAGACTTTTCCCGAAATGGTCGGCGCATTTTCCCAGAATGCGATCGGTTGAGATCAAACCCAAAATGGTCGGCGCGAAAAAGACACGCTTAACGTCCGCGAAGTTTGATTTAACTGTCTTTAGGGGCGATCGAACTCAGAGGAATTTTGCATTTTTGGCAAGAGCGATCGAATTTTAAGCAATTCCGTGGGCATCCATCATAACAACCCTGTTGCAGCGGACAAAGAAAACGAGTTATACTTTCAAAACATTCCGAGTCGCCGCTGACCAGGAACGTTATGCGGCTTCGTTTCTGGGTTGAGGCAGCCATTGGAAAGCTATCTGTTAGTATCCAGTATTCGGTTCAATTCAGTTGAGGTTTTGGGGCAACCTGTTTATCAGATATTGAACCAGGAAGCTGGAGGTTTTGTTTATGAGCTTGGATCACGACAATCAATTCGATGATGAAGAACTAGATGCTTTTGTGGATCTCGATTGGATAGCAGTAAAAAGCTCTGACATCAATGCTGTTGCTGAGGCGTTGGGGTTAGAGAGTTGTCAGCAGGGAAGTTTTGGAAATCTAGATGAGTCAACCAACACATTCATATTTCCGGCTCAAAACAGAAGTGGTTGGGTGATTGTTATTCATGAATGGGAACCAAGAGGAAGTTCTGAGGAATATCTCGATTCCATTGAACAGGTTTTGATTCCACTCAGTCAGCGTTTCGGTAATGCACAGTCTTTTGCAAGCTACGAAGATCATATCGGCTACGTACACTGGGTATCTGCACAAAATGGAGAGCTAGTAAGATCTTTTGCGAGAGCAAGTGAAACCTCTCTTTCTCGTGATTTTGGTGAAGTAACCGCAGAAGAGCAGTTTATCAACTGGGAGGATGAAGAGCTACTTCCTGGAATCCGAGAAGTGATCAAAATTGCAAAGCAATGGAGTGTAGAGCCAATTTACACTGACCATCCAGGAGATCTAGAAGGCGTAGTTGGGTACAAGTCTTTGGAGATTTAGCAGTTGCCACCCGCATAACACCCGGCTGGAGCGGACTGTTGTAAGATCTTGGTGGTGATGCAAAGGTTACTAGCAGCCGCTCAGCCGGAACGTTATGTGTTTTTGAAGCGCCAGTTTACTACCCTTTGCAGATAGTCTAGTTTTAAAATGTACTCTCAATATTCGGACAGTATGTAAGTATCAATTTAGAAGGAAAGAAATCTATGTCACTAACGAAGCTCCTTGTCCCAACCTATACGCAAATGCTTAGAGCGCTCTCGGGCTGGCTGAAGAAGGCACAGGCACAACTGCCGACCGTCGATGCGGAAGCGCTGTTATCCGCACGTCTTGCGCCGGACATGTTTCCTTTATCGACTCAGGTTCGGTTTGCTTGCGTACAGGCTCAAGAGGCAATATTTCGGCTTAAAGGAGAGGCGTTCCCAATGTCTATCCATGAACTGCTCGAAGAAGGGCGAAATGCAGGCGATCGACCCGGTTCGATCGCGGATGCTCAAGCTCGGATTGATGAAACGATCGCATTACTGGACAGCCTCGCCCCCGATGCCCTAGATGCTAATGCAGATCAGCCACTTGCGCACGAACTTCCGAATGGTATGATTCTCGATCTGTCCGCCGAGCAATATGCCCGTGATTGGGCACTAGCCCAGTTTTATTTCCACCTCATGACCGCCTATTCAATATTGCGCAGCCAGAAGATCGAACTTGGAAAAGCTGACTACGTAGCGCATATGTTTCCCTATATTCGTCCTGAAACAATGCCTAAAGGGTAGAGCAGCTTGGTTATGGCACATAGCTGCCCTTAGTCCAGCGCCAACGATATCTTCAAATGCGATCGTTAGCCATGATCTTGTAGGCAGCATCCAAGGATGAAACCCTATCTAGCTCCCCCAAAATTGGGGGCTGGGGGGCGGTTCGCCAGGATTCACTGCTATAAGGTATCCCGTCCCAAATATCGCTTCAGAACCTCAGGAACTGCGATCGTCCCATCCTCCCGCTGATAATTCTCCAACACCGCCGCCATCGTGCGTCCCACTGCCAAACCCGAACCATTCAGCGTATGGACAAACTGCGTTCCTTTTTGACCGGATTCTTTAAAGCGAATATTGCCCCGTCGCGCTTGGAAATCATAGAAATTCGAACAACTAGAAATCTCGCGATAGGTCTGCGCCGAAGGCAACCACACCTCAATGTCATAGCATTTTCCAGCCCCAAATCCAATATCTCCCGTGCAAAGTTCGATCGTCCGGTAAGGCAGTTTCAACGCTTCGAGAATCGCTTCGGCATTCCGCAAAAGTTTTTGATGCTCTTCTTCAGACGTTTCGGGACGGACGAGTTTGACGAGTTCGACTTTATTGAATTGGTGCAATCGAATCAATCCACGAGTATCGCGGCCATAGCTTCCTGCTTCCCGACGAAAACAAGGGGTATAGGCACAATGTTGAATCGGCAGTTCAGTCGCGTCGAGAATGTCATCCCGGTAGAGGTTTGTCACCGGGACTTCAGCGGTGGGAATCAACCACAGATCATCGTCACTGCATTTAAAACTTTCTTCCGCAAATTTCGGCAACTGGCCCGTTGCAGTGAGCGATTCAGAATTCACCAGCAGCGGCGGCAACACTTCAACGTAACCTGCGGCGATTTGAGTGTCTAACATGAACTGAATCAACGCCCGTTCTAAAGCCGCTCCCGCTCCCAGTAAAGCGATGAACCGAGTCTGAGCAATCTTGGTGGCCCGATCGGTCGTCAGCAGTCCCAGTTTCTCCGCAATTTCGTAATGGGGCAGAACGGTGTGCTTAGGCTTGTGTTCGTCGCCCCAGGTTTTGAGTTCGACGTTTTCGTCTTCGCTTTTGCCGTCGGGAGTCGTCTCGCTGGGGAGGTTTGGCAGTTGCAGCAGGAGGGTTTCGATCGCGCTTTTGAGTTCCTTCTCGCGGGGTTCGAGTTCGCTCAGGTCTGCTTTGATTTGATTGCCTTCCGCTTTGAGCGCGACAATTTCGGCATCATCCGGTTTCGTCCCCGATTTCATTTTCTGGCCGACGAGTTTCCCGACTTCATTACTGCGGGTCTGAAGCTGCGATCGCGTTTGTTCGAGGTCACGGCGTTGACGGTCCAGGTTCAGGATGGGCTGGATGTCGTAGCTGCCGTTGCGACGGTTGAGTTGGGTTTGGATGCGATCGGGGTTTTCCCGCAGTAGCTTTAGGTCAAGCACGGATAGTTCTCACGCGGTGTCATTAGGTGTCACTCAATAGGATACAAGATGGCTGACGATTCCAGATAATGAACTGCTCCAAAAAACGTTAAAATATAACTGTGCTTAACTGTTTCGTTGAAGCCTCCTCCCGTTTTCTTGAGAGACGATCGCTATGACCCAAGCCTTTACGTCGATCGATATTCCACCCGCATTTCCAGACCATACCCAACTGCCTGAGTCTGATGGTACCTTCGTGAAAAATTTTCAAGAGCATCCGCAAAGTTTGTTGCTGACGGATTCGGTGGGATCGGTCCTCGATCGGATTCATCCCGATGGTCAATACTGCATTGGACAAGATTCGGGAATTTATTGGCGCGAAACAGAACCCCCGGAAAAAGGTGCAGAGTCCCCGGATTGGTTCTATGTGGGTGGTGTGCCACCGCAGTTGGACGGGAAATATCGTCGATCGTACGTGCTGTGGCGAGAGTTAATCGCCCCGACCATTGTGTTGGAATTTGCATCCGGGACTGGGGCGGAAGAGCGGGACCAAACCCCCTTTAAGGGCAAGTTTTGGGTGTACGAGCGGGTGATGCGGATTCCCTTCTATGGCATTTATGAAATCATCAGCGGCAAGCTGGAGATGTATCAGTTTGTGAATGCGCGTTACCAAAAGATGGTGCCAAACGATCGCGGACATTATCCGATCGAACCGATGCAGGTCGAAATTGGACTCTGGAATGGCGTTTACCAAAATCAAGAAATGCTGTGGTTACGGTGGTGGGATTTGGACGGCAATCTACTGTTAATTGGCCAAGAACAAGTGGCGATCGAACGTCATCGCGCAGAGCAAGAATCCCAACGAGCAGAGCAAGAATCCCAACGGGCGAACCAAGAATCCCAACGGGCGGATGCAGCGGAGCGGGAACTGGCGGAGTTGCGATCGCTTTTACAGCAGCGAGGCGAGGGATAACTACAACGGGGATGGATTGAGCTTTGCCACAAAATCTTGGTAATCGTCTGACGCAAGACCCTGTTGTAGCACTTCCATGACGCGCTTCATTTGATTCTGGATTAATGCCGATCGATCGAGCCATAATCCAGGAAACACTCGACTGCGGGTAATCCCGTCGGTATCAGCTAACAACTCAACATAGTTCCCATTCTCCAAATAAAACCAATCCACCTGCTGATCCAAAACGCGCCACACAATGTATTCCTGTATTCCATTTCGTTTGTAGGCCGTTTTCTTGATGCCTAAATCAATGGACACTGTACTGGCTGCAATCTCTGCTAACAATTCTGGCGCACCTTCAATGTAGTCATCGTCCGAGATGGTCGATCGGCCCCCAAAAGCCGGATCAATGAATAACGCGACATCCGGCTGGGGTTCATTGGTCTCATCTAATCGAACCGAAACCGCATCTCCAACAAATGTGCCTTCAGTCGCAATGTGATAATTGGTCAGCCAAGCATTGAGCAAACTGTGAGGCTGTGCATGATGTCTGAATCTTACAGGTCCTTTCTGATAAACAATACCTTCAATCAATTCTGCTTTAAACCCATCAGGCATCGCCGCGTATCGTTGTTCAAATTCATCTCGCGACAACCGATCGCCGTTCTCCAACGGTGGAATCGTCGGGATTGATAAATTTCTAGCAACAGCAGTTTGAACCATGATGTTTCCCTAGCGCATTAAAGCTTCTATCTATCA
>JAAFJU010000159.1 GCA_013298165.1 Synechococcales cyanobacterium bin31.maxbin.ball.101
CCTGGATTTTCTCGTTGATGAGGGCGATCGATCGCATAACTCAACTTCCTGATCAAAACTTCTTGATCGAATTGTTTGACAAATACCGTTCCCATCTGGCAGTATTGCATATGTCGAGAGAGCGAAGCGGTGAAAACTGCTGTGTAGTTCTCCAAAACATAAGGGGTTGTAGCTCAATTGGTTAGAGCGCTGCCCTGTCACGGCAGAGGTTGCGGGTTCGATCCCCGTCAATCCCGTAGTTAGAATCAAGAAAAGCGAGGACATTAATGTTCTCGCTTTTTTTATCAGGTCTTAATTCAAGCGCGTAAAGTAGAGAATTTACACTTGCCCCTGAGAAAGGTGTAAATTTTGATTGGTCCCATACTCTTCAATTCCCTCGGCTCATGACTTCAAAGCGTATCTTCGTGACTGGTGCTAGCGGTTGCATTGGCCACTACATCGCGGACCAACTCATTCGCAACAGCGACCACGAATTGTTTTTACTCGTTCGAGATCCGAGTAAGCTCAACTTTGATACCCAAGCTCGCCCTGGAGTCCACTTAATCCAAGGCGATATGCGATCGATCGACCAGCAAAAAGACCTCCTCGGGACCATAGACACCGCCATTCTCATTGCCACCTCCTGGGGCGACGCCGAAGAAACCCAAACCATTAATGTGACCAAACCCTTGGAGCTGATGGACTACCTCGATCCCGATCGATGCCAGCACATCATTTATTTTTCCACTGCGAGTATTCTGAACCGCCAAAATGAGCCATTGGTTGAAGCTGGAGAGGTCGGCACCGATTACATCCGCACCAAGCACCAATGCCACGAAAAACTCCTCCAGTCCCCCTGGAAACCCAAAATTACGACCATCTATCCCACGCTAGTTTTCGGTGGTGACGATCGGTTCCCGAAGTCTGCCATTACAGCGGGATTGCCTGATGTTGTGAAATGGATGAAACTCGCAAAATTTCTGAAAGCCGATGCGAGTTTTCACTTTAGCCATGCCTATGACATTGCTCAAGTCACCTGTCACTTTGTGGATCATCCGCCGCAAGAGGGCGATCGGCGGGACATTGTGACCGGACACGATCGGTATAATGTGCAGCGTGTTATTGAAGAAGCCTGTGACTATTTAAATGAACCGATTTATTTTCAATTGCCACTGACGCCTTGGTTGATTGATGTGATTATCAAACTCTTCAACATTGAAATCGCCGCCTGGGATCGGTTTTGCATGGTCCACCGCCACTTCACCCACCAAAACGTCGTTAATCCCGCCACCTACGGACTCAAACCCCTAGCACCTAAACTCGGCGACATTTTAAAAACCTGTGGTGTTCCGGGAAAGGAATAACGATTGAGTGAAGACCTATGGCAAAGCTATTGCCCACAAATGAGATTACGTTTGCAGACTTAGAGGAGCGATTTTCGTTGCACCGATCGGGCGACCCAGCTTTCTTCTCAGAATCCCGGCAAACCCAAATTTCGGTTCATACGGGTGTTCCACAAGCTCTGACGTATTTGTTGGCTAGACCCAACCTCGATCGTCCCGGCTATGGATTAGTGACCAATGGTAGTGAATTCTTATTTCTCAAACAATTCGGTAATGAATTTGCAACCTCAAATCTATTTTCATTGGTCAATGATGGCAATGAACTCGATCGTGTGTTGCAACTCTTACGACGCTTCAGCTAAACCTATCCAAAAGTGTCAGGATTAAAGTTTCTATCGATCGGATAGAATGACGATTCCTCTATCTGCTCACATACGTTGATTGAAATCTATCCCTTTTATAGTGTTCACAAAGAGTGACCTTTTGAAGGATACACCCATTAAATCCACACTCGAAAAATTTGTATCCATTAATATTGCATTGTCAAAATTCGATCTAAAAACACTTGATCCAGAAAAGTTGGCATTTGTCAGATCAGCATTGAAGAAATTGGATCCATCTAAGTCAGCCATGTAAAAATCACATGAGGTTAAATCGGAATTAGAAAAATCTACTTCGGATAAATTAGTTTGACGAAAATTTCCATCATGGATACAAGCTCGAAATTTAGAATAGGAGAAATTGGCCTTTCTAGCATCTATATTTTTCATGTCAATGAAACCATTAAAGTCTGATTCATTCAAGTCACATCCTGCTAGATTTGAAAATTCAAATTTAACGTTTGTAAAAATTGAGCCTGACATGTTACACATGTATAAATTTGACCGATGAAAGGTTAAATCTAAAAATTCACCCCTCAATATAGACCCACTAAAATCCGTCTGCGCAAAAATAGCGTTTTGCCAATTCATCAGAATAAGATGTGAAGACTGAAGGTTTGTACTAGTTAAATCTGCTCCCATTAAATTTGCATAGCGCAAGTTTGATTTAGATAGATTGCTGTTGGTAAGATTTACATTAACTAGACTAGAACTTTCAAGATTTATTTCGGCTAAATTAACATTACTTAAGTCACAGTCATCCAACATTGAACCAGAAAAATCTCGCTCTCCATTTTGAAACCTCTCCAATAACTCTTGACGGGTAATTCTCATGTCTTTTGTCATTAGAAAATCGTTGTAGCCGATCGCATTACGATCGGTAGGCTAAGAAATGAAGAAACGATCGCAATTCCTAAGCAAAAACGCCCGATATCTCTTGAATCTGTTGCACCCAGAGTTGAAGTTGCCGATCGACCTGCGATCGTTCATCAACAGATTGCCAAAGTACTGACCAATTGCGTTGCCATTGTACTAACTGTCGCTGCATCTGCAATAACTCATATGCCCGATCGACCTCCAAATCAATCCCCGTCCATTCAATAAAAAGCTTACATTCCTGTAACGTCTTCAAACTCAACCCAAGCTGCTCGCCTGATCGAACTTCGGATGCCAACTGCTCAAAGTGGTTTCCCAAGCGATCGAGCCGAATAGATAACCGATTCAATCGAAAATCAATTTCTAAAGAAATAGGGTTTTGCATTACTGACCTCCAAGAAGATGATTCATAATTGCTTTAACGCGAACACGGACCGTTTCATCTAAAATCTGCATCGACCGATTTTGATAGGGTCTAATGTTCACCATCGACTCATAGATAATCTCCTGAGTATAGGGACTCCAACTAGAACCCCAAAGATTATCCTGTAAGCTACCTGCCGCCAGTAGCTCTCCCTCCGAATCAGCATGAAGTCTCCCACCGCCCGCAAGAATGAGCCGCTCTAAATCCACAACGCATTTGATGTAGAAATCGTTCTCTCCAAGCATTGCAGTAATCTGCTCCGGGGTTGCAGGTTCTCGAATAATCAGAAGCACGATCGAACAGTCCTAGTGTGATCTTACTAATACAATAGGGTAACATATCCGATCGATCGCACCACCATCACCCTCCAAACTCCGGCACCCCCAGAATTGGGGGCTGGGGGCCAGAATTTTGAACTACAACCAGTCCTCAATGCCGATCGGAGCCTGAACCTGCGCCAACAATGTCGCCAATTCCTCCCCTTCCAACACCTCAACTTCTAATAAGCGCTGAGTCACCGACTCCAACAACGATCGGTTATGGCGCAAAATCGCAATGGCAACAGCGTGGGCTTCATCAATGGATTGCTTCAGTAAACGATCGATTTCCACTGATACCTCACTGCTAATCGATCGGCGCGTTGTACCATTGTCGAGGAACTGCGATTGCTGAGATTCAAAGGCGATCGGCCCTAGGGACTCGCTCATGCCATATTGCGTCACCGCCTTTTGTGCCAAATCCGTTGCCTTTTGAATATCATCACTCGCCCCTGTTGAAACGCGACCAAAGACAATTTCTTCCGCCGATCGTCCTCCCAGCAACGTCGCAATTCGACCCTTCAGCTCATTCTCCAACATCAAAAAGCGATCCTCCTCAGGCGTTTGCATTGTATAGCCTAATGCACTGCTCCCACGAGGCACGATCGAAATCTTGGACACCTTGCCACCACCGGGCATCAGCGCCCCGACTAAGGCATGGCCGACTTCGTGATAGGCCACGATTTGGCGTTCCATTGGGTTTAGCACGCGCGATCGTTTTTCTAATCCCGCCACCACTCGCTCAAAGGCTTCTTTAAAGTCTGCCATCGCGATCGACGTTCGATTGTGTCGTGCTGCCATCAATGCCGACTCATTCACCAAATTTGCTAAATCTGCGCCTGCGAAGCCCGATGTTAAAGTTGCGATCACATCTAAATCTACGTCAGCACCTAATCGAACAGAAGCCCCATGAACCTTCAGGATTTGCGCTCTGCCGATTTTGTCAGGCCGATCGACCAAGACTTGCCGATCGAACCGACCCGGACGCCGCAACGCTGCATCGAGCACCTCTGGGCGATTGGTCGCCGCCACCACGATCACACCCGCATTGCCATCAAAGCCATCCATTTCGGTTAGCAATTGATTCAGCGTTTGTTCCCGTTCGTCATTGCCATTGATGTTGTTGCCGCGAGACTTTCCGATCGCATCCAACTCATCAATAAAAATAATGCAAGGTGCTTTCCGTTTGGCTTGATTAAATAAATCCCGAACTCTAGAAGCACCGACGCCGACATACAGTTCAACAAACTCTGAACCCGACATGCTCAAGAAGGGCACGCCTGCTTCACCTGCGATCGCCTTCGCCATCAGCGTTTTGCCTGTTCCTGGAGGACCGACGAGCAACACGCCTTTAGGTAATTTGGCACCGATGCTTCTATACTTTTCACCATCTTTTAAAAAGTCCACAACCTCTTGAAGTTCGCGCTTTGCTTCGTCTACGCCTGCGACATCTTCAAAGGTTACACCTGTTTTGCCATTTCCATAGACCCGAGCCTTACTTCCACCGTTACCGAATCCACTGCCAAACCCATTTCCTAATCCATTGCCAAAATCACTGCCTTCCTTACTAAATTTATTCAACAACGCCCAAGCCCCAAACATCATACCAGCGGAAACCAATAGCCCGATCAAGCCCGATGCCGTTGAATTCACCTCAGGAACAACCGTAAATTCAACGCCATTGTCCCGCAAAAAGCCCTGCACATCGGCTACAGAACCGATCGATCGCGTTTGATAGCGTTGATTGCCCCAAGCGGCTTTTAATTGATAGTCAATTCGATCGGCCTGAATCAAAACCTTGGCCACTTGCTGAGCTTGAACCTGTTGAACAAATTCGCTGTAAATAGACTGTGCGATCGTTTCCATAATGGTCCTGGGAGATGAGTGATAAACAACTTAAGACTGCGTTCTTGTTTTCATTCTCAGGGTAAAATCGATCGGAAGATAGAGGGGCTTACTACACCTTTTGGAGGGGTGAACCGAAGGCTGAAAATCCCACTATACGGCTCTTACATCCAGTTTGATGGGTTTACCGAAACATCCCTCAAGTGTTTGAATTCTCAACCTAAACGCTTCAATGAGATATGCCTTGAGATAAGGTTAATAATTTTCACAGATTTCCCCAGAACTCAACTCCAAAAAGTTCGATACCATTTTGAATATCATCAGGGATGCGATCGTCGGTCTTACGTTTCGGTCTTACGTTTAATCGCGCTATTGTGTCAATTACTACTGTGCAAATTTAATGAAGTCGCTCTATGTCATTCAAAGCCTCATTCTCCTCACAGGCATCACTGCTTCTAATCTGTGGCTCCTGAAGCCGTCCTCCTCATCTTCAAGGGCTTGCGTCCGTTCAGAAGGCGGCAGCACTTCTGAGAGCAGCATTGAACGGGGCACGATTGTCTGCGGCGAAATGGTGCCACTCTCGTCAGCACCCGTTAACTCGTTACCCGTCAGTTCATTCTCCTCAGCGATCGTCTCCTCAACCTCCGTCTCCGCCATTCAAAAAACCGCATTCCTGCAGTCGCGGTCGATTCAAAACAGCGCCCTTCAAAGCAATGCTCTTCAAGGTGATGCGCTAAATGAGACCGCCGCGCAAGTCGTCACGGCCCATGGCTTTCGATTTGAACTGAAGAGTTGCCAACAGTCGGATGCCCGTATCACCTGTCACCTCCTCATCCAAAACCTCGCGCGCACCGATCGTCCCCTCCACCTCCAAGCCTACAAGTACCCTACCCACAGCCGCCTCATCAGCCCCAGCGGCGAAGAATTCCACGCTGACCAGATTCAATTTGGCCAGAGGAGCCATAGCCAGCAAGTCACAGCCCAACTCGTCACCCAAGTCCCGATCAAAGCTCGCATCAACTTCTCCACCCCTCAAAAAACGGTTAATCAAGCCACGATCGTCGAAGTGATCTATGCCTTCACCGAATTGAAATACGGTATGACCCTCGAAAAGACCCTACGCTTCAGTAATATCCAAATCACCCCTACCCCTGATCAAAAGCCCCTCGCCTTCCGGATCCAAAAACCACTGACGCACATCGCTCTTCGTCCCAAGCCATAGCAATGAGCCATAAAAAATCCGACCTAAAATCTTAGGTCGGACGTCAAAATTTATCCTCATGCCGAAAATTGAATAAAAACCTCGATTAGAGGTCTCCACCTTTCAAGAACAATAGAAAAACGATCGCAGGTCCCGCAATCACAATCAGCGCCAGAGTAGACAACTGAAAAACAACGGTGAAATCAATCCCATTTAAGAAGTCCATGACTCTATACTCGCGCGAAGTGGTTCTAAAAACTTGTACCCATGATTACGCCACATTTTGAGGACCAAAGCAACCCCTTCTCACAAAGTTAACAAAACTCAAACCTTGCCGATCGTCCACAGAAGACATTGAGGCATCACAATAGAAAAGCTATTTGAGCGGAGTTCCCCCATGGCAACTTGGCAATGCGTAAAAAACTGCGGGGCTTGTTGTAATCTCGATCCGGCGGATCGTCCAGACCTGGGAGATTACCTCAGCGATGACGAACTTGTCACCTACCTAGGCATGGTGGGCGAAGATGGCTGGTGCATCAACTACAACGCCGAAACCCGCGAATGTAACATCTATGAAAAGCGCCCCTCCTTCTGTCGCGTCACCCCTGAAACCTTTCAGGCCATGTTTGCGATCGAAGCAGAAGAGGTCAACGACTTCGCCATCGACTGCTGCCGCGAACAAATTGAAGGCGTCTACGGCGATCGAAGCCTGGAAATGCTGGTCTTCGATCGGGCTGTTGGCATCTAAGTTCGGGGGTGTAGGAGTTGCACTTAAAGCCCTCTCGCCTACATAATGAAAGAAATATGAAATGCTTGGCCTTGAATCCTCTCCCCACCCATGTCATCACCCGTTGAACCCCTCGTCGTCGAAACAGAACCCCTAGAACCAGAAAATGCTAATTTTTCTGCCATTTGGAGCTGTTTTGCCTCAACATTTGTCACGATTTTCCTGGCCGAGCTGGGGGATAAGACACAGGTGGCGACCTTGCTGATGAGCGCCCAGTCGCACAACCCCTGGGTGGTCTTTGCGGGAGCGTCGTTAGCGCTCATCAGTACCAGCTTAGTAGGCGTGTTAGTGGGGCAGTGGCTAGCGAAGGTCTTGAAACCTCGGACGCTGGAACTCGCAACAGGTTCAATTTTGGCGATCGTCTCGGTCCTGTTGTTTATCGATGTTGCTGGGGGTCTGTAATGGACTGGAAATTAATGGGGCTGAGCTTCCTGACGGTATTTTTGGCGGAGTTGGGGGATAAGAGCCAGTTTGCGGCGATCGCGCTTAGTGGCAGTAGCAAATCGCCCAAGGCTGTCTTTTTAGGGAGTGTCGTGGCGTTAGTGTTGGCCAGCCTGATCGGTGTGTTGGTGGGCGAAGGGACTGCGCAATTTCTCCCTACCCAAGTCACTAAAACAATCGCCGCCATCGGCTTTGCAGTGATGGCGGCGAAGTTGATTTTCTTTGGAGAAGCCGAGGAAGAGCCTCAAGAACTCCTCTCAGACGCAGTCAGTGAAACCGTAATTAGTGAAACAGGCGAAAGTCACGACTGAAGAGCAGCGACAGGCCAAACAATTTCACACATTCAAGCGTCCAATAGAAGGCGTGCATCGTTGTCATCTCGGCAGGTACGATGCCCGTCGCTTCTTCCATGAAGCCTAATCCACTCATGGCAGGCGTTACCAGGTACGTGTAGAGAACCGCAATTCCCAGTAACAGTGCAGCGATCGGTATATTTCGAAACAGTGACTCCCGCTCAATTTCAGGGGTCTGTTGCTTAATCCAAAAGCCCACACAGACGATCGCCCCAAGCAATAGCTCCATCCGATTAAACGCGCCAAAGAGTGCCTGACCTGCCAAGACAAAATGACTCTCAGCCATCATCCCTGACGTATACATCACAGGCATGACGAGAAAGTCTAAGACCAAACTCGCGCTCAACCAAAAAATTAAAACGATCGGAAGAACCCGATGCCAGGTGGACTCTTGCCAGTGAAGGGGCGCTTTCATAGAAAAAACCTGTAGGAGTTGTCAACTAAGCTCCAAGCTAACATGTCAATCTGGGCACCTGTGGCCAGCCGAAACATATGCCTACTTACCGATACAGAAGTTGATAAAAGCAGTTTTAGCTTCACAAGAAGGGGATATCGTCCCACTCCTCCAACAAGAAAAGCGATCGAAACGTTTCTATGTGAGAAACATCCCGATCGCCTTGTCATTCACTCGATACTCGATCAACCTTTCAGAGCTTCTTTCTAGACTGAAAAGTCATGCCTATGAACAGAACTCGTTCTTGCCTTAAGCGTCTTTGCTACGACGGCTCTTCAGTACTCCCGCTGCGCTTAAGCCCAACAACGACAGGACAATGGACGGCTCAGGAACATCTTGCCCCAAGAATGCCGCGACGTTTTTCTCACCCACGTCAACGATGAACACGGTGTCATTGAAGTCACGATCGGACTGTTCCCCGAACTGACCCTGAGCGCTCTTGCCGTCGCCATACAAGTCTTCAAAGCCCATCAGGATATAGCCTGTGCCCTTGATACCGTAAGCCACGACGTGCTGCAATTTATCTGCATTCTCAGAATCTGGTGTTCCGAAAATATAGGTGTTGGCACCACGGTTGTAGCCATCTGCACGAAGTTTGAAATCAAGGGTGCTTTTCGCGCCAATGTTACCCAAGCTAACACCATCCCCAATCTTCACGCCATTGCCACCCCAGTCGCCTACGCAGCCTGCACCTGAGCAAGAAATATCTTTGAACAAGACTCCTGACTGATTCGTTGCGCCACGAGAGACGTAGCCCAGTTGGTTCCGGTAGCCAGCGCCTTCATTGATGAAGAAGGTTGAGACATTGTAGTCATACTTCAATTTCAGCGCATTAGCATCTAAGCGAAACTGGTTGCTTCCAGGAATCTTGACCCCTTCCTGTTGCACAAACGCTTGATAAGGTTGGTCGTTGAAGCCTGTTTC
>JAAFJU010000343.1 GCA_013298165.1 Synechococcales cyanobacterium bin31.maxbin.ball.101
CTGAACTACCACAGGCCGTGACAAGGAGTGCAAGGGGCAGTAATGGGAGAAGAATTTTGGGGAGTGCCATGGGGGGAATCATCCTTTAAAACAAGATCAACAGGTTAGGGGGTGAATGAAGCAGTCACTAGAGCGGAATCAATTCTGGAAATTGCTGCATGAGATGATCGCTGGTTAGGACGCAACCCATTTGGTCCGGGGAAAAATGCACTTGAATAGCCCGCAGTCGCCGTTGCGCTTGGAGGTTACAGATTTGGGAAAGGGCCTGACGAAGGGCTTGGATATTAGACAGGTCGGTTTCGAGATCGGGGACTTCGCCTTCGATCGCGAGGGTCATCATGACGACGACATTTTGAGTCATGGGAATGCTCAACGGCTCTCCATCATCTGGGGTTTCATCCATTTCGCTGAAATAGCGTCGTGAGGAGTCGGTAAACAGCTCATTCAGGTATTGACTGGCTTCTTCCTCCGACCAAAACACATCCCCTTCATTATGGCTGGATTCCCAACTGGTTTCGCGTTGCAGCAGGCTTTCGCAGATTTCCACCAGGGATTCGCCCATGACTTCTAAATCGCCATCGGAGTCGATCGCCACCTGGGCGGCCCGGTTCAACGCACCCAGCAGCGTTGTGGATTCGTTACCCGTCAAGGCCACAAAAATCCGGCTGACGACAAGACGTTTTTTTCCAGTCAGGCTATTAAAACGATCGGTCCAAGCGCTCATGGCAAAAAAGGGGGATATCAGTTGTTTCTAAAAGTCTAAAACGGTTTTACAAGAACAGCTACTTCGGATCCCCAATCTAAATAAATAAAAAAGGAGGGGATTTCCCCTCCTGATCGTGACCGGAATCAGATCCGATCGATTTGAATGAATTTGGCTTTAGAGATCATCATCCAAGCTGAGGGATGAGGTGTCATCAATCAACTCATCATCATCAACCACAGGCGAGAAGCCAGGGGTCAACTCTTCGACAGGCGAGGAGGTTGCACCAAAGCTTTCAAAGCTAAAGGTGGGGCGATCTTCAAAACTATCTAGACCGTAAGCGCGAGCGGTGCGATCGTCCACAATCTCCGATAGATCCATCAAGTCGTCATCCAACACGTCGTAGGTCAGATCCACTTCGGGCACGCCTTGGTCTTCGTAAGCATTGAAGCCCGTTCCCGCAGGAATCAAGCGACCAATGATCACGTTTTCCTTCAGACCACGCAGCCAATCGGACTTGCCTTCGATCGCCGCTTCGGTCAAGACGCGAGTGGTCTCTTGGAAGGAGGCGGCGGAGATGAAGCTGTCGGTGTTGAGCGATGCCTTGGTGATCCCGAGCAATACAGGGGTGTACTTCGCAGGTGCGCCACCTGTAATGGACATGGCTTCGTTGACTTGCTCAATTTGATACATTTCAACGAGTTCTCCAGGCAGCATCGTGGTGTCTCCACCATCATCGACGCGGACCTTGGAGGTCATTTGGCGAACCACGACTTCAATGTGTTTGTCCGAAATGGTGATGCCTTGAGATTGGTAAACCCCTTGGACTTCGTTGACCAACAGGGATTGAACCACTTGCAAGCTGGCCAAAGCTGCCTCGTAAGTGCCCAACCGTTCGAGCTTCGCCAGGAAGAGGGTTTCGAGCAATTCGTGGGGGTTGGCGGGACCGTCGGTGAGACGATCGCCTGCAATGACCCGATCGCCGTCGATCACGATCGCCTGTTGTCCAGGGCCGATCGGATATTCGGTGATCAAGCCGTCATCATCGACCACTTTGATTTCCACGGATTCATCGTCACCATAGACCACTTGGGCCACGCCATCTTGACGAGCCAAGACGCCAGGTTCTTTCGGTTTACGAGCTTCTAGCAGTTCTTCAATCCGAGGCAAACCTTGGATGATGTCCCCAGTCTTCGCACGTTCAAAAATCAACAGCACCAAGTTATCGCCCCGTTGGACCAAGTCTCCATTGTCAATATGGAGAACGGCACCGGGAGAAACGCGGTAAGGACGCGCGACGCGCAGTTTGACTTCATCGCCAGAGACGGAGATGACCTGTCCAGATTCGGCAATGTCATCATCGGCGACCACGAGTTCATCGACTTCAACCTTGCGGCCATTGGCCTTCACCGTTAAGGTGTCAGCATCGCGCACCACCAGAATCCGACGAATCGCTTCGCCATCTTCACGAATCCCTTG
>JAAFJU010000258.1 GCA_013298165.1 Synechococcales cyanobacterium bin31.maxbin.ball.101
GCCCCCCCAATCCCCAAAAAATACCGCCCATCGATCGACACATCCCCCGCACTCAACCCCGACACCCCACCCGTCGTCCCATTCGTAATCACAAACTGCCCCGACACCCGATCGCCTCTCACCGACACATCCCGTCCCGGCGTCACCAAATTACTAAACCCCACACTCAACGCACTCCCCCCATTCAACCCCTCCAGCCGAATCGCGCCCCCCACCGTATTCCCCGCGATCGACGTATCAATCAACTGCGTCCGAATCACCGGAGCCTGCAACACCAAATCTCGCTCCTGACTCAACAGCGCAATCGAACTCACAATCGACTCCCCCGCCCGCAACGTCACTGCTCCACCTCGCCCAAAATTCAAACTCCCACTTGAACTCCCTAAAAACAACGATCGCCCCGCATCAATCAACAAAGTATTCGTACTGCCATTGGTCTTAAAATTCGCCCCCGCCACCGTCACAGCATCCCCCAGCACCTGTCCCGCCCCGATCGTCCCACTCACCACCACCGACTGCGGCCCATCCGCCACCGTCACCCCAGAACCCACCACCCGAACCGTCCCATCTGCCAACGTCTCCAGCCGCGTCCCATGATTTAAGCTATTTCCCTTCGCAATCAAATTCGACAAACTATTCGGCGTCCAATTCTGCAACGTCTCCCCCACCGTCTGCCCCGGCAACGGCAAAAACTCAAACTTCAAAACCCCATTCAGATCCCCAATCTGAACCCGCTGACTCCCCGGCACCGCCACGATCGCCACCTGTCCCCCATTAATCGTCCCCGTATTCGCCACCTGCCCCCCCACCAGCGCCACCTGCCCCGCACTCTGCAACTCACCCGCATTCACAATCGCACTCGGCTGCCCCAACGCAAACACAAACGCACTCGGATCCCCAATCAACGATCGTGGATTATTCTCCCCCGTCCACACTCCACCCTGAAACTGAATCCCCGTCGCCGTACTGCCAAAGAAATTCCCATTCAAATTCACCCGCGCATTCGGCCCAAACAAAATCCCTGAAGGATTCAGCAAATAGAGATTCGCTCCACCATTCACCTGCACCACCCCATCAATCATCGAAGCCTGATTAATCCGCGTCAAAATGTTGCGCACCCCACCCCCCGCCTCAAAAAGCGCCCGCTGCCCCGTCGTCAAATTAAACTGATCAAACCGATGAAACAGATTCTTTCCATCCAGACTCACCGTCCCACCCGTCACCGTCTGAGTCGTCCCATTCGGCACCACGATCGTACTCCCCATCGGCGTCACCTGCGCCATCGCAGGCATTGGGAACAAAAGCAAAGCCGGGAGTAAAAAACGATCGAATTTCATAGTGACACCGTAGCAATAGGGAGAAACCTCAGTATTCCCAATTTCACAAAATCTCGCCAACCCTAAGACTCCATGGACCTCACGCCCCCGATCGCGGTAGACTACTAACCAAACTCTCAAGCCCTCAAATCATTTATCATGACCCGATCGATCATCCAGACCGCCTCTGCTCCTGCTCCCGTCGGACCTTACAATCAAGCGATCGTCGCCAGTGGCCGCATGGTATTTTTGTCGGGTCAGATTGCCCTAGACCCAGCGACAGGTGCGATCGTCGGTGCAGGCGATGTCGTGAAACAAACCGAGCAGGTGATGGCCAATTTGAAAGCGGTATTGGAGGCAGCGGGAGCGAGTTTTGAGTCGGTGGTGAAGACGGGCGTTTATCTGAAGGACATGAATGATTTTGCGACGGTAAATGCCGTTTATGCGAAATACTTCGATGAAGCGACAGCTCCAGCTAGAGCTTGTGTTGAAGTGGCGAGATTGCCCAAGGATGTTTTGGTCGAGATCGATTGTATTGCGGTTATTTAGGTCATATCAATGCATCGAATTGCAGCAATGCCAGGGGGCTGGAATCCAGAGGAAGAGGGTGTTGTTTTTATTGAGCAAGACCCCGCACCGATCGTCATTCTCACCGCAGCAGACACCGACATTAGTGGGCTAGCTCGCGCAGTCGATCAGCTTCCCGCCGGATTCCCAGCGTTGCGAGTGGCGAGTATCCTAGCGTTGCAGCAGCCGTTAACGATCGACACCTACGGCGAAGATGTTTTAGAATCCGCCAAAGTGATCGTCATTCGCTTAATCGGTGGCGTTAGCTATTGGGCCTATGGATTGGAAGTCGTCCAGGACATTGTGGAACGGTTTGGTACCAAAGTGATTGTGGTTCCAGGGGACGATCGCCCTGACCCAGCCCTATCCAGCCGATCGACCGTTCCCTTAACCGATGTCGATCAAGTTTGGCGATATTTTACCGAAGGCGGCGTTGGAAATTTTCGGAATTTATTGAGCTTTTTAGCCGATCGCTATCTAGATCAGCCTCAACTTGTAGAACGTCCACAACCCATTCCCAGAGTTGGCTTATATCCGTTCCCAGTTTTTAAGATTGAGCATCCCAGAGTTGGCATCGTATTCTATCGCGCCCATTATCTTGCGGGAAACACGGAACCGATCGACGCCCTATGCCAAACCTTAATTGATCTCAATCTCACTCCCGTTCCAGTATTTATCTCATCCCTTCGCGATCCTGATGTGCAACTCGACTTGCTTAGCATTCTAAAACCTGATGACGAACCTGCGATCGAAGTATTGCTCAACACGACCAGTTTCTCATTGTTAAATCCCGCCCCCCTCTACCCCGCCACCCCATCCCCCCTCAAAGACACCGCCGAACTCTGGAATCAACTAGACGTTCCCATTCTGCAAGTCATCCTAAGTGGCGGACCCGAAGACCAATGGCGATCGGACCAGCGAGGACTCTCCCCGCGAGACACGGCCATGAATGTGGCCCTGCCCGAAGTCGATGGCCGCATCATTACCCGCACCGTCTCATTCAAAGCCGTGCGACAAAAGCATCCCATGTTGCAAACCGACGTGATTGGCTATCAATCGGTCGCCGATCGGGTAAAGTTTGTCTGTGAACTCGCCGCAAACTGGGTTCGACTCCGACGATCGCAAATCAAAGACCGCAAAGTCGCCCTCATCCTAGCCAACTACCCAAACCGTGACGGCAGATTAGCCAACGGCGTTGGACTCGATACGCCGCAAAGTTGCGTAGAGATTTTACGATCGCTCAAAGCCAGTGGTTACGAAGTTTCCAACATTCCCGAAAACGGTGATGAATTGATTCAGTGGTTAACAAAGGGAATCACAAACGATCCCGAAGGACGCGGAATCCGATCGGTTTTTCAAACGCTAGACGCTACAGACTATCAAGCGTATTTTAAAACACTACCCTCTACAGTTCGTGCAGGGATGGGATTACGTTGGGAGAATCCGATCATGGAGAAGGCCGATACCCAAACAACCTTCAAAGTCCCCCTTACCAAGGGGGATTTAGGGGGATCGAGCCTAGGCATCAAACCCGATGATTTCCCGATCGCAGGCATTCAACTCGGCAACATCTTCATCGGCATCCAACCCGCACGGGGCTACGATCGCGACCCCTCCCTCAACTACCACGCCCCAGACCTCGAACCCACCCACGACTATCTCGCGTTTTACCATTGGGTCCGATCGGTCTTCGGTTCCCACGCGATCGTCCACGTGGGCAAACATGGCAACCTAGAATGGCTACCGGGAAAAAGCGTCGCCCTCTCAGAAGATTGCTATCCCGAAGTAGCCCTCGGCCCCATGCCCCATTTGTATCCATTTATCGTCAACGATCCCGGCGAAGGCTCACAGGCAAAACGCCGATCGCAGGCCGTCATCCTAGATCATTTGACTCCGCCCATGACACGCGCAGAACTCTACGGTGATTTGCAAGATTTAGAAAACTTGGTCGATGAATACTACGAAGCCATGAACCTCGACCCGTCACGCCTCAAAGCCTTGCGGGAAAAGATTATCAGTTTGCTCGAAGCCAGCCAATTGAATGCCGATTTAGGCTTACAACTCACCGCCGAAGAATTGCGCCAACGCTTCGAAAACACCGTCATGACGGGCCTCGACCGATCGCTCTGCGAACTCAAAGAAGCCCAAATTCGCGATGGCCTGCATATTCTCGGCCAATGTCCCACAGGCGATCAACTACGCGACTTAATCATCGCCATCGCCCGCTACCCCCAAGCCGGACGCATGGGATTATCGCGAGCGATCGCCGAAGATTTAGGCTTCGACTTCGATCCCTTAACCGCCGACCCCGCCGAAAAACTAAAGGGTGAATTCAGAACAGTCGGTGCCGCGATCGAACAGATTGAAAAGGTTGCGATCGAACTAGTTTCCCAGATAACCTCAAACACTCTCAAAGTCCCCCTTACCAAGGGGGATTTAGGGGGATCGAGTCTCCCGAACACCACCCAAGAACTCACCTGGATCACCACCCATCTCCTCCCCAACCTCCTCAAAACAACTCAAGAACTCACCCACCTCCTCAAAGGCTTAAACGGCCAATACATCCCCGCCGGACCCTCCGGCGCACCCACCCGAGGCCGACCCGAAGTCCTCCCCACAGGTCGCAACTTCTACTCCGTAGACATCCGCGCCGTCCCCACCGAAAGCGCCTGGGACGTCGGACGCAAAGCCGCAGAAAC
>JAAFJU010000076.1 GCA_013298165.1 Synechococcales cyanobacterium bin31.maxbin.ball.101
TGGCGGATTTGAATTCTCTTGGCAATCTCGCATCGTCAAGCGGGTTCAAAACCAGATTATTCAATGGGAATCCGTAGACGGCTTACCCAATCGGGGTGCGATTCGGTTTTACGATCGGGGTGCAGACGGCAGCATTGTCAAACTCACCGTGGCCTATTCTGTTCCCATGGTGATTCAAAAACTGATGGAGGGACTGTCGCTGAGTTCTGTGGTAGAAGGCGCATTGCAGGCGGATATGGAACGCTTTAAAGTCTATGCGATGCAGCAAAATAGCTAGACTTAAACTCATCCCAAACCCTCAATTCAATCAAAATTGAGGGTTTGGAAGTTAGGGTTTTGTTTTGGGAGGTAGGGGGTCTGGTGCTGGGGGCGCGGCGACGGGTGGCGGCTCTGGCGCTAGGGGTTCGGGTTCGCGGGCGGGGGGAATGTAGGGTTCGGGTTCACGGATGGGGGCAGGCTCGCGGATGGGGGCGGGTTCGGGATTGTAGGGCCGCTCGGGTGGGGGCACGTCCTGGACGGGCGGTGCGGGTTCATAGTCACGACTGCGACCGTAACTGCGCGGGGCTTCCGGTTCTGGTGCCCAGTCCCGGCGACGGGATTCGCGGGGTTCTTCCACCGCCCGATCGCGCCAGTCACTCTTCTCGGGTGTACTTGGAACGCTCTTAGAGTAGGAATTGTTCGGGGTGACTTTTTGGGCCTTGAGGGATCCTTTGCGCTCTGGATCATCGAAATCCTTCGGTAACTCAGGGAATTTTTCCTCTGGCATTCCCTTCGTGACTTTTTTCATAAACTGTCCCCAAGCCGCCGCCGCCGTGCCACTACTTCCTGCCGTCGGCGCACTATCGTCATTCCCCAACCAAACCCCTGCGACCACCTGAGGAATGTAGCCGATGAACCAGAGATCTCTGGCTTTTTCAGAGGTGCCTGTCTTGCCTGCAACAGACCGATCGGGTAGGGCAGCGGGGGCACCTGTGCCATTGTCCACAACGCCTTTCATCATCCAGGTGGTAATGGCTGCAGAGTCCGCATCCATCGCCTGCTTCGAGCCAAACTTCGCTTTGAAGATTTCCTTTCCTTTGTTATCGACAATGCGGCTGATGGCATGGGGTGGGGTGTGCTGACCTTTGGCGGCGAACATGCCAAAGCCGCTGGTGAGTTCTAATAGGTTGACTTCGTAGGATCCTAAGGCCAGGGAATAGGTATCCTTCAGCGGAGAATCAATCCCAGCTTGTTTGGCCAGTTCGATCACGGGTTCAAATCCCACGTCTAGGAGCAGTCTGACGGCGATCACGTTGGATGATTTGGTCAGGGCGGTGCGCAGGTCGAGCGATCGGCCTGAATATTGTCCGCCGTAGTTTTTCGGCTCGTAGCCATCGACGACGTAGGGCCGATCTTCATAGCTGCGATAGGGGGAAAATCCCGAGGCAACGCCCGCGCCGTAGACGAAGGCTTTGAAGGTGGAGCCGGGTTGTCGCTGGGCCTGGGTGGCGCGGTTAAATTGACTGCCTTTGTAGTAGTCACTGCCGCCGACGAGGGCACGAATTTCGCCACTGCGCGGATCGATCGCCACTAAAGCCGCCTGTTCAAAGCCTTGACCGGGACCATCCAGCTTGATCGCATCTTGGACTGCTTCCTCAGCAGACTTTTGCCATTCAGGATTGAGGGTGGTTTCGACCGTTAGGCCGCCGTATTCTATGACATCTTTGGAGACGTATTTAGAGAGTTCCTGTTGGACGTAGGAGGTGAAGTACGGGCTGGAGCTGTAGAGATTTTTGGGGGTTTCGGGCTTGAGTTTAATGGCTTCCGATCGGGCCTTACTCGCTTCTGCTGGCGTAATAAAGCCTTGTTCTTCCATGCGTTCGAGGACAATATTTCGACGGACCTTTGCCACGTCCAGGTTGACGATCGGCGAATAGTCGCTGGGTGCCGGGGGTAATCCCGCAATCAAGGCGGTTTCACCCAAGGTCAAGTCGCTGACGGGCTTGCTGAAATACACCCAAGCGGCATCACCGACCCCGTAAGCTTCGGAGCCGAGGTAGACCATGTTGAGATATTTCTCTAGGATCTGATCTTTGCTGACTTCTCGGGAGAGTTTTTGGGCCAGCATGGCTTCGCGAATTTTTCGGATCAAGCTGCGGTCTTGATTTAGGAAGACCATGCGAGCGAGTTGCTGCGTTAAGGTACTGCCGCCTTCGACCATTTCGCCCTGGGAGAGATTGCGTCCGATCGCCCGCAACAGGCCCCAATAGTCCACGCCACTATGCTCATAAAACCGCCTGTCTTCGGCGGCGATGAAGGCGTTAACGACTTGCTTTGGTAATTTGTTGAGGGGAAGCTTGTCGCGGGTGGCGGGTCCACTTTGGAGGATGGGGCTGCCGTCCATGGCTTTGACGGTGAGGGTGCCGGGACGGACAAAGGCTTGGAGGGTGCTGATGTCGGGGAGTTCGCTTTCAATTTTCCAATAGCCATAGCCCAGCCCGCCTGCACCGAGAAATAAAATCGTCAGCAGAACGCGATTGCGCGTTTTTCTCAAGGGTCCGGGAAGGCGATCTTCGAGGCGTAGCCAAGACTCTGTGACGGCTTCTTTGGCATGGCTAAGCTTTTCAGAGAGCGGGCGCTGAGACCGACGCGATCGACGACGGGACCTAGGCGATTCGTCAGGAGAATCGGGATCGGGTGACTTGGAACGATTAAAGCCGAACTTAACCACGCTGAAATTCCTAATTAAATGTCGATTCAGATGAGAGCTGGAGACCGCAAAATGGCCTTACAAACTGTAGCAAATTGTCGTCGATCGTATTTGGAAGTATTGAGGAGAAGCGGAAATTTGTCAAAGTTTTTGAAAAAATAAGCGTCGGCTGGAACGTTATGTTGTGTTGTCCCGAAACGCCCGATTCCCCTAAATCCCCCTTAAAAAGGGGGACTTTGAGATTATTTGAGATCTGCTTTTCTAGTCTAAGAACTTCCGGTCCCCCCTTTTTAAGGGGGCTAGGGGGATCGGGATTGTGCAATTCACGAACCTAGCGTTCTAAGGCCGATCGTTAAATCACTGAATGCCCCAGTGCAATGCCCGTGACCAACATGCCTAACACCAAAAACGGCTGCGCACTGGCTTGGTATTTCACATCGTTTTTAATGGGGTCACGGAGAAAATACATATCCTGGAATGTGATCTGCGGAATAATAAACAGGATCAAAATTGTGGCATAGAGGTTTTGATGAATGCTGATGAGGTAGGCCGCCATGAGCGCTTGAAACACATCAATCATCAAGACACAGATCCAAGACGCTTGCTTCACGCCAAACATCACAGGCAAGGAGTCCAATCCCAAGGCCCGATCGCCTTCCACACTTTTGAAGTCGTTGACAATAGCAATGCCCAAGCCCGACAGGCTATAAAACAGCGTCAAAATCACAAGGGTCCAGTTCAACTGCCCAAAGAGTGCATGACCCGCCCACCAAGGCAAAGCAATATAGCTTGCACCCAGAGCATAGTTACCCAGCCAACCATTTTTCTTGAGTTTTAAAGGGGGCGCAGAATAGATATAGGAAACAAACGATCCACCGATCGCCAACGCCAGCAAAATCGGGAACGAATGGCCTGCCCAAAGATCCAGCAAGTACGAGACCCCCAGTCCACCTAGCAGCAAGATCCAAACCTGAGCTTGCACTTGAGGAAGGGAAATAGCGCCGGAAGGAATCGGGCGGTAGGGTTCGTTGATGGCGTCGATTTCACGATCGTAGTAATCGTTCATGGTCTGGGTGTAGCCCGCCAAGAGCGGTCCCGACATGAGCATACAGGCGAGGGACACGGCGACATTTTCAAAGGTCCAGGTGAAGCCACCGGAGGACGCGGCCCCGCAGAGGACGCCCCAGATCAGCGGGATCCAGGTGATGGGCTTCATGAGTTGAAGTCTGATTTTCCAGACGGAGGTTTCTTTTACGTCTGCGCCTTTCATGCCGAGCATTTGGCGCGATCGGGCGTTGCGGTCGTCCTTGGCTTCGGTTTCTGGGGTTTCGGGTTGGAGTTCTTCAGGTTTGGTGTCAGTCATGGGGATTGGTAGGTTGTTGGGTTAGGGACAAGCCAGTCGATTTTATCAGCCGGGGTTCGACTCCGCTCACCCCTCAATAGTCTCGTAGGCTGAGCGGAGCCGAAGCCTAAAACGAAATAATTAAGAAACCATCTTGGAATTTAGCACCTGTCACGGGCAGTCCGCTCAATCCCGCAGGTAAAAAGACATTGCGACGCTGATCGCCCGCTTCGATCGTAATCTCAGGCCCGTACTGCGTCAGTTTCACCTGCTTTTTGTCAAAACTTGGCAAAAAGAGCGAAACGGTTCGGCCCGCTTTATCGATCGTCACCGGACGCGGCGCACTGCTCCCAGCCGTGAAATCCGGGAGGCTAGCGGCGATCGGCCCAAAATCCCCGGCGCTTTGAGCCAGGTTTGTAACCATCAACGGATTAAACGCTTCGCCGAGGTTGAGGTCTGAATTTGACGCAGGATTTACCAAAACGCCGCCGACGTTGAGTCCTACCTGCTGAGCGCTGCCCCAGAGATATTGGGCCGTGGCGATCGCGGTTTTATCTGCCGTCGTGACCAGGTAGGCGATCGTTTGGTTAGGGTCCGAGAGTTTTTGAATGCCCTGATTCAATAGACCATTCATCTCATTCGTGGGTTGAGCAAAATTATCGGCGGCGAGATTAATGTTTAGGACTGCGGCTGCAACGGGCGGAATAAAGGGCGATAAGGTTTTGCCTAGGTCCGAATCGATGAACACCTGCCGAAACCGTCGCACATACCAGCTCACGATTTCTGGCATTCCCAACATGCGGAGAATTTCAGGACTGCTGGGGCTGTCGTAGACGATCGTGTCGTACTGCGCATCCCAACCCCGAATCGCATTCAGAGCCAACGCACTATCCATTCCTGGAAGTAAACCCAGTTCTTGACCGTAGACATTCTTAAAAAACGGTGTTCGGAGATATTTCGCTTCTAAGGTTTTGAGTTCTTCCCAGGCGCGTTCAAGCAGGACCGTGCTTTGAAGCTGCACGACGGACAAATTCGCCTGAATGGACGTGGGATCGGGACCGATCGTCGTTCCCAGCATGATCCCTAACGCCGGACTGGCATCTTGGGAGACCAGCAGCACTCGCTTACCTTGAGCGGCCAACCGCTGAGCGGCGGCGATCGCCACGGTCGTCCGCCCGACGCCACCTTTGCCTAAAAATGTGAGAAGAAATGCCATGCGTTTAAAAAATTGCTCTTAAGGATTTGCTTAAACATCAAGTCCCTGACGAACCGCCCCCAACCCCCAATTCTGGGGGCTTCAGAGATTCATGTCCCCCCAGAATTGGGGGCTAGGGGGCGGATTGCCAGAGGTTCGGAAAGACGGGAATCTGCATCAAAATAAAAATAAGGCAGTGAAATGAAAGACTCATCTACTGCCTAATTCAAGGATCTTCGTGAATTCAAAAACTTGAAACCTAGACCTAAGCCGCAGCGGTTTCGAGTTCATCTTCAAAAAACCAAGTCGAATACTTGTCGTCAAATTCAACAAGCCGACCCAAACCCTTTCCATCAACGACCTTATAGCCGCAGACCGTTCCAACCTTGCCCAATTTCCCAATTACATCTTGGGAGACGCGATCGCGCAGACGGCGAACACGTACCTTATCTCCGATTTCCATTGCAACAACACAGATACAGACCGCTTAAATTTTAACAGAAGTTGATACTCGGTTCATCATTTGTGAATTAAAGGAGGGGAAACCCGGATCGGATCAGGGCGGTCATCTTGATCGTTCCATCTCTGACCAAAGTGATAGGATTATTAAGCTTTGGGGCTTGCCAAATCACGATTTGGTCAGCCATCTGAAGCGTTTCCCATCCAACCCATTTCAGCGCTGTAGTTGTCGAAAGCCATGTTTAAGAACCTCTTCGGTGATCCGAACGCACGTAAAGTTAAGAAATTTCAACCGATCGTCTCGGATATCAATGCGTTCGAAGAGGATATTTTAAAACTCTCCGACGACGAACTACGCGGCAAGACTGCCGAGTTTCGCCTCCAACTCGACAAGACGCGAAATGACAACGAAATGAAGAATTTACTGGCGGACCTCCTGCCAGAAGCCTATGCCGTCGTCCGCGAAGCCGGGAAGCGCGTTCTCGGGATGCGCCACTTTGACGTGCAGATGCTGGGCGGCATCGTCCTCCACTCCGGACAAATTGCCGAAATGAAAACCGGGGAAGGAAAAACCCTCGTCGCCACCCTTCCGTCCTACCTGAACGCCGTCGCAGGTCGCGGGGTCCATGTCGTCACCGTGAACGACTACCTAGCCCGCCGTGATGCTGAGTGGATGGGACAAGTTCATCGATTTTTGGGCCTGAGTGTGGGTCTGATTCAGCAGGAAATGACCCCGGATGAACGGCAGCGCAACTATGCCTGCGACATCACCTACGCCACTAACAGCGAACTAGGGTTTGACTATTTGCGCGACAACATGGCCAACACCATGCAGGAAGTGGTGCAGCGGCCTTTTAACTACTGTGTGATTGACGAAGTGGACTCGGTCTTGATCGATGAAGCGCGGACGCCGTTGATTATTTCGGGTCCCCTCGATCGGCCTGCGGAAAAATATCAAGGGGCTGCCCAAATCGCTGGTCTTCTGGTGCGAGATGAGCATTACGAAGTCGATGAAAAGCAGCGCAACGTCCTGATGACCGATGAAGGCTTCATGGAAGCGGAAAAAGCACTGGGCGTTACAGACCTTTTTGATCCGAAAGATCCTTGGGCGCACTACATCTTCAATGCCGTCAAGGCCAAAGAACTGTTCATCAAAGACACCAACTACATTGTCCTAGATGATGAAGTCGTGATCGTCGATGAGTCCTCCGGTCGTCGGATGCCCGGTCGTCGCTGGAGTGACGGCCTGCACCAAGCGATCGAAGCCAAGGAGCGGGTCGAAATCCAAAACGAAACCCAAACCCTCGCCAGCATTACCTACCAAAACTTCTTCCTGCTCTATCCCAAGCTCGCCGGAATGACCGGAACGGCTAAAACCGAAGAAGCCGAGTTCGAGAAAATCTACAAACTCGAAGTCACGATCATCCCCACCAACCGGGTCCGATCGCGGAAAGATGTCTCCGACGTGGTGTACAAAACCGAAGACGCCAAGTGGACTGCGATCGCCGACGAATGCGCCGCAATGAACCAAAACACCGCCCGTCCGATCCTCGTCGGAACCACCAGCGTCAGCAAATCCGAGTTGCTTTCCAAGCTCCTTAATGAGCGGGAAGTCCCCCACAACCTCCTCAACGCAAAACCCGAAAACGTCGAGCGAGAATCCGAAATCGTCGCCCAAGCCGGACGCAAACGCCAAGTGACGATCGCCACCAACATGGCCGGACGCGGAACCGACATCATCCTCGGCGGCAACTCCGACTACATGGCCCGGTTAAAACTGCGGGAATACCTCATGCCGCAACTCGTCCGTCCCGACGAAGACGAGAACATGTTCGCCGCCGCCAACCAGTTGCCATCCCTAGAAGAAACCTCAGCCGCCCAAGGGTTTGGTAAAAAAGCCAAGATCAAAACCTGGAAAGCAAGTCCTGAGATCTACCCCACCGCCTTATCTGAAGCCGCAGAAGCTGCCATCAAAGAAGCGGTGTCCGTTGCCATTGCCCAATATGGTGCGCAGTCGCTGTCCGAGCTAGAAGCCGAAGACACGATCGCCACCGCCGCCGAAAAAGCCCCCACCGAAAACCCCGCCATTCAAAAACTCCGCGAAGCCTACCGCACGGTTCGCAAAGAGTACGATGCCTTCACCGATGTCGAGCATGACGAAGTGATCAAGGACGGTGGCCTGCATGTGATCGGGACCGAGCGTCACGAATCACGCCGTATTGACAACCAGTTGCGCGGTCGAGCAGGTCGTCAAGGCGACCCTGGCACCACCAAGTTCTTCTTGAGTTTGCAGGATAATTTGCTGCGGATTTTCGGCGGAGACAAGGTGGCGGGCTTGATGAATGCGTTCCGGGTTGAGGAAGATATGCCGATCGAGTCTGGCATGTTAACCAAGTCCCTGGAAAACGCTCAGCGCAAAGTTGAAGTCTACTACTACGACCAACGGAAACAGGTCTTTGAATATGACGAAGTGATGAACAACCAGCGTAAAGCGATTTACGCCGTGCGTCGTCGAGTTCTGGAAGGCCAAGATTTGCGAGAACTGGTGATTGAGTATGCGGAACGGACGATGGATGACATTGTCGAAGCGTACATTGATCCGGAGTTGCCTGCGGAAGAATGGGATCTCGATCGTCTAGTTTCCAAGGTGCAGCAGTTTGTGTACCTACTGGAAGACCTGACGCCCGACCAATTGCGCAACTTGAATCTCGCTGAAGTCAGAGCGTTCATGCATGAGCAAGTCCGCAACGCCTACGACCTAAAAGAAGCCGAAATCGAGCAGCTTCAGCCGGGACTGATGCGTCAAGTGGAGCGGTTCTTTATCCTGCAACGGATTGATACCCTTTGGCGTGAACACCTCCAAGGCATGGAGGGTCTACGTGAGACGGTGGGTCTTCGCGGCTATGGTCAGAAGGATCCGTTGATTGAGTACAAGAGCGAGGGTTATGAACTCTTCCTCGACATGATGATCAACATTCGTCGTGATGTCGTCTATTCGATCTTCCAGTTCAGCCCGCAGTCGCAGCCGGAAGAGAATCTGGACGTGGCTTAGACGATCGGCCCTGGGCGGACTTTGCTGACGCAACGCGATGCGAACGACTCCGCTCAGTCCTCAAATTCAGTTCACAGTAAAAAGCGATCGGATCTTGCAAGGATCCGATCGCTTTTTACTAGGGAAATTAAATGAATCGAGCAATGGCTTGTTAGCGAGTTATGTGAAACCGGAGGAACAGTTTGATGCGGTGATGGAGTTTCGGGAGCAGCTACGATCGCTCGTTAATCCTGCTAGTTAATTTTGAGCTAACCAAGACAGAATCCCCAAGAGACGATCGAGTGGATGAAGCGAGAGTTCGGTAGGTTCGATCGAGACGGTTGATCCAGAGAGGCGAATGAATTGCCACAGCAATCCACTGGTGACAATGCCATAGGTGTAGGGAATCTCTTTGTGTCGTTGCAGATTGAATTTTTGAGCCGCGACCAGTTCAGCAATGCACTGCCCCCAACCATCTCGCAGCACGCCCTTTTTGGCTTCTACGACCGCAATGACAGGTGCTTTAATCATCAGTTGGGCAGGGGATCTGGCAATCAGAAAGTCGCAGATGCCATTCAGTCCTAAGGATCGATCGACGGTAAAATCTTCGCCAGAAAAGAGACTGATGCTGTCTGTTAGCAGGGTTTCGAGTTCGAGGAAAATGGGGGCGATCAAGAATTCAGAGCGAGCCTTTTCCGAGACATTCCGTTTGGCTAGGGTTAACCCTCGTTCTAAGTAACGATTTAGCAAATCGCTAGGGGCGATCGGGGTGGTTTCTGGCAAGAACGAGACAGCTTGTAACTCCAAGTTAAATCGGAGTTCGACTTCTTCGAGTGTGAAGTTGCTATAAGCCATAAGTATTCTCAGAAGATCAATCCTGATCTTAAGCCGAAGTTAGCGTATGTGGTTAAAGGGCATACTTTATCTCAGGCTGTGATCTCGTGCATATGTCTCCACGTTCATCCCTATTAAAATAATATCAATAAAGCAAAAATATGAAGTCATCAAGATTTGTCTTGACTGGCCTCAAAATATGCTTTATGACTAAGTAATATTACGGAGTAACTAGCTTCCATGAAAATCTCATCGCACAAAACAAAACTTGCATTTCGGGTATTGATGGCTTTGACGATCGTGGGTTCCAGCGTTGGAATGGCCAGTAGTCCTGTACTCGCTCAGAAAAAGCCAACGATTTCGATCCCGTCCTTTAAGAATGAAACCAACTGGTGGTGGTGGAAATCCAGTACAGCCACTGAGTTGGGCGATGCGTTGAGTAATGAACTATCTGCCACTGGAAACTTCAAAGTCGTCGAGCGTCAGAAGCTGCAGGCCGTTTTATCTGAACAAGAATTGGCAGAATTGGGTCTGACTAAAAAGGGAACTGGACCCAAAAAGGGTGAGTTGACGAGCGCTCAGTACGTCATCTTGGGAAAAGTCACAGCCTTTGAAGAAGGGGTGACTAAGAAATCGGGTGGAAATAACGCGGGCGGTTGTTTCTTCGGGATCTGTGTTGGCGGTAGCGAACAGAAGAGTGAGGCAGAGGCTTATGTGGCGATCGACCTCCGAGTCGTCGATACGACCACTGGAGAAGTCGCTTACTCTCGCACCATCGAAGGCCGTGCCACCGATAAATCTGAATCCAAAACCAGCACGGTCAGAATCTTTGGTATTGGGAATGACAGCAACTCATCAGAAGAGAAGAAAGCCCCAGTCGGTAAAGCACTGCGCGCTGCCCTGATCGAAACTACTGAATATCTCTCCTGTGTGATGTACAAGAAAGATGCTTGTGTTGACACCTATCAAGCCAAAGATGCAAAACGTCGTCAAGGCACTCAAGACGTTCTGAAATTGGACTAGATTCAGATTAGATTGATGAGTTCATAACATTAAAAAGCGATCGGTTTCATCCAGAGAAACCGATCGCTTTTTAATGGATTTAATTGACTTAAGAAACCGCTGCTAAAGCTCTTGGTTCTGTATGTGCTGCGGGTTTCATATGTAGGGCACTGAAGGGGAGGACTCGTTGAATTTCTTCAATTGTGGTGATGCCATGGGTGACTTTTTCAATGGCGGCCATCCGGAAGGAATCGTAGGCAATCTCTTGCAAATAGCGATTGAGTTGCGTCATCGAGCCATCGTGAATAATTTGCCGAATCATGTCATCCACATTCAGCAGTTCAATCAAGGCTTCCCGCCCCAAATACCCCGAATGAAAGCATTGATTACAGCCCTTACCCTTGCGCCATTGATCGCCATGGGCGTTCTCCGATCGTAACCCCAAGAGTTTTAAATCAGATTCAGTGGGGGGATGAGGCTCAGCACAGTGCGGACAGACGCGACGCACCAGACGTTGGGCGACAACCCCCAATAGGGCATCACTCAGCAATCCAGGATCGGGTCCAATATCACGCAATCTAGGAATCGCTCCCGCCGCGTCATTGGTATGCAGCGTGGTCAGCACTAAGTGTCCTGTTAAAGCGGCACGGACAGCGGTTTCGGCGGTTTCGTGATCGCGGATTTCGCCTAGCATGATGATGTCGGGATCTTGGCGCAGGATGGCCCGGAGTCCTGCCGCGAAGGTCATGCCTGCGGCTTCGTTGACTTGGGTTTGGGTGATGCTAGGGAGGATGTATTCGACGGGGTCTTCGACGGTGGTGATGTTTTTGGATTCTTCCGCGATCGCCTGCAAACTCGTATACAAAGTACTGGTTTTCCCCGAGCCTGTGGGTCCTGTGAAAATAATTAGGCCCTGGGGTTGCGCGAGCCAATGCTTGTAAATTTTGAGCGATCGGGCAGAGAAGCCGACATCGTCGATCGTTTCAAAGGTGTTTTGCTGTCGGAGTAATCGCATCACGACTTTTTCGCTGGCTTCGCCTTGGGTGTTGCTGACGCAGGGCAGGGTGCTAACGCGCAGATCGAGTCCCTGTTCCTGCTGGTCGGTGGACATGTAGCGTTCGGCCATGCGGCCATCTTGGGGGCGGCGGCTGTCGGCGATGTCGATTTCGCTCATGACTTTGATGGAGACGATGACTTTGCGGCTGATGTCAGGGGGCAGGGTGACGATGTTACGAAGGATTCCGTCAATGCGATAGCGAACGCGAAGGCCCTCACTGGAGGGTTCGAGATGAATGTCACTGGCACGATAGCGAACGGCGGATGAAATTAGGGCTTTGACGCGCTCGATTTGGTTGTCGGTTTGGGCGAGGGTGATTTGGGTGAGTTCTGCGATGTCTTGGTTGTCGATTTCGCCTGTTAACGGGTTGATTAGTTTTGCAGTGGCGATCGTTTTATGGTCAATATGGTGTTGGCGATACCATTTTCGATAGCTGATTTCATCAATTTTAATAACGTTAATATCGGCGTTAAGTTTGTGTTTTAAATCTTGAAGGATTTCGGGTTCGATCGATCGGGGAGAACCCAGATGATAGCAGTTTTGCCAGTGTAGGAGCGGGATACAGAGACTGGGAAAGCCCCGCAACTGCTTGAGAAATCGGGTGGAGAGTTCAGCATCCACGAGATCTAGGTTGAGGACGCCTGTTTCGCTGACGATCGCCTTGAGGGCATTCTCCAGGGTGAGCGATCGGGTTTTGACTTGGTGTTGGAGGGACTGCGGTTGGAGGGATGACATTATTCTGCTTCAGGATGGGTGGTCTAGTTTAAGGAGATACAGGTTTGACGATACAGCTTATGCACTAAGCTGCTTCTGCAGAGATATACGATCGATCCTAGGCGATCGGTTTTCTTTTTCCTGAATTGCAATATTTTTGAGTCTCTGGAGATAGCTATTTGGGGTTATCCTAGGATTACTGAAATTCAGTGAGGTCAAATCTCCAATGACACCGATCGCCTCTCTCTATTCAACCGCTAATACTGCGATCTGAGATGTCACTTGGAAGACATTGGAAAATCCGGTGCTCGAAATCGCCCTGGCAAATTAAAGCCCATTGCCAATCAGGATAAAGGGTGCCCAGTAGTAGGGATGACTAAAACGTTGGAGTTTGGGATTGTTGAGGAGCGATCGTTGGGCGGTTTGCAGCGATCGATTTTTGGATTGGCCTTGCTGAAGTGCGGTGTAGAACGCCAACATGAGTTCTTGGGTGCCACTGTCGTCCACTTGCCAGAGCGAGGCGATCGTGGCCTTTGCACCGCGATTTTGAAATTGGTAGCCAAGTCCAAGGATCTCTTCTCCGTTGGAGCCAAAGTTTCCACCCAGTCCCGTTTCACAAGCACTCAGTACCACTAAATCAAAGTTGTTCAAAGTCCAATTTTCAATATCTTTTAGCGTTGCGATCGTTTTGCCATTGAACAAAATAAAGGACTTTTCAGGATTGCCGGGAACCAGGGCGGCGTGGGTGGCGAGGTGCAGAATATTGTAATCGCCCAATTTTGATTTGAGATTGGGGAGGGTGAAATTGGATTCTAATAAGGATTGGGTAGTGGGCTGAAGTTGTTGAATAGATTGCACTTCTGCGGTTGTAAATGGTAAACCTTTAAAGTCAAAGGACAAACTGCCAATCTCAACTTGGGAGGCTTGAGTGCCGATCGCCCCCGCTAAAATTTTGAGTTTCTGGGGCGGTGCTTGGGTGAATTTTAAGAGTGATTTTGCGGTGATGTAATTGATGGCGTAGCGTTCGACCAGCCATTGATCGCCATCTTTCAGCGCCGCAAGGGGAATGTAGCGCAACTGGGCATCAGGGGCGTAGATCAGGGTTTTGGGCTGGCTTGCCTTTAGGTCGGCTTCGAGGGGTTTGATTAGCCAATTGTAGAGATGCTGGGCAGGCTCTGTGATGTCTTCTGTGGGATTGTTTAAGGCACTCCGAAACTCTCGAATGGTGCGATTGAGATCTTCGCGTTTGACATTGACGGTGCGGCGGAGGGGCGGTGTGTCGGGGGTGGTGATGATGATTTCTAACCGATCGTCCAAAACCAAGGGATAAATCAAAACAGCATCGAGTTTTTTTAAGTCCGATCGCAGGGCTTCGAGGTCGGCGGTGTCGATCGTTTGTTTGCGGACTTTGGGGCTGAGGGCATTGAGCAAGTCTTGAATGTCGGACCGATCGCGAAATTGATTGAACTGTTGACTCAACTCTTCTTCTAATTGAATCAGTTTTGCAATGCGCTGTTGTTGCTGGGCGGTGCGGGATGATTCGGGGATTTGGCGCAGGGTGGAGAGTTCTTTCCCGAGTTCGATCGCACTTTTTTGAATGACATCATATTTGCGAAGGATTTCGATTTCGGGCTGGAGATTGTCGGTGTTGCGACGAGTGCCGCGAACGGTGTTGAGATATTGTTCTAATTCTTGAAATTTAAGCAGATCCAACACCTGTTGTGCTTCTAAAACCCGATCGCGTTTCAATAACAAATCCGCTAGATTTCGATAGGTGCGCTCGACGGTTTTAAGATAAGAAGACTGCTGTTCACGGGGAAGCTGGCGCAGGTCGGCGCGAATGACTTCGTAACGGCTGACGGATTCCTTGTAGAACAAAATCGCCAAATCCAAATCGTTGTTTTCCCGCAGCGAATCACCGATGTGGTTGAGAACGCTAGCTTCCCCTTCCCGATCGCCAATGCTGCGTCGTCGGGCGAGGGACTTATTGTAGAAAGCGATCGCTTGATTGTAATCTTGGCGTTTGTGATAGGTTAACCCAATGTGTTCTAGGGACTGTCCTTGACGACGAGGATCGGCGTATTCGGTGGCAATAGATAAGGCTTTTTGAAAGTTTTCCAGAGCTTTTTCAGATTGATTGAGACGGTTATAAACTTTACCGATTTCATTGAGCGCTTGAGACCAGCCCGCAGGGTATTTGCTCGATTCAAAAAAGGCGAGGCCACGGCGATAAAAGGTCAGGGCTTTTAAATAGTCGCCTTGATCTTCGTAGACTGTTCCCATGTTTAATAACGTAACCGCTGCGCCAGAGAAGTATTTACTTTTAGTTCTAATATCGAGAGCTTGTTCATAAAATTTTAGAGCTTTCTCTCGTTCTCCGAGATAGGCATGGGCGAGACCTAAGCCGTTGAGGGCAATGCTGGATTCGGGGAAGATTTTTAGGGATTGTTGAAAGCTTTCGATCGCCTGGGAATATTTGCCTGTGCGCACGTAAATAATTCCCAGTCCACTCAACGCACCAGAGCGATCCATAGGACGATCGATCTGCGAAAAAATGTCATAGGCTTTTTGATAGTTTTCCAACGCCCGATCGTATTGACCCAGGACTTCATCTACCTGAGCGAGTTTAAAAAAGACATTGCCCTGCTGATTTTTACGATCGAGCTTAACCCAAAGTTTCAGCGCATTCTCATAGGCCGTTCGAGCCTGCTCAAACCGACTCTCTTGAAAGTACTTATCTCCAATCTCAAACTGCTGAAACGCCTCCTGTGTATCACCTTTTGAACTTTGTTCGATCGGTGATTGGGCCACTGCGATACGGCTTAGTTCTGGGCTTCCTAAGAGAAGGATGAGACTAGGAATAAATAGAATCGATCGCATAGTAAATACTTTTTAAAATTAATGACAAACGCTTAAAAGTCCATGATTTATCTTTATCCCTGTGAATTCATGAGCAAGTGCTGACGAATCCACGCGAGATCAAATTCAGGCAAGGTAGGCGTAGGAGCTTGAGAGTAGTCAATTACAAAACCATAACCCGATCGATCGTAGATTCCATCTAGCATTGATTTCAGGTCAATCAATGGCGCTCGATCGTCCGATCGTAATGGCAACGGAAAAACAGGAATTGTATCTTGTAAATTAAAGGCATATAAATCTGGTTGAGGGCGTTTTTCTTGGGCACTGACCAGGATTCGATAGTGCGATCGAGGCTCACTCTCTTGTTCAGACATTGGTTTGCCTTGACGCAATAAATCGATTTCAACCATATTGCTAGAACTACCAAATATCATGGCGCGTTTATTTTCATAATCAATCCGACCTTGACCCGATCGTTTATTCACAGGCGATAATACTTCAATGATCGTCACCACTTGCCCCGTTGCAATTTCTCTCACTTCTAAATGCTTCTGGCGCACTGCCACGATTTGAGGGAGTGTTAACGTAATCGATCGCGGATTAATTTGAGTATTGGGTTCAACCGTTGCAACATTGCTGCTCTCAGCAGACGGCACCACAGCCGATCGAGGCTTTTGGATCGTAATGTCAGGTACTCCGATCAATACTGAATCCTCTAATGTCTCTTGATAGACCCGCTCTTCTACAAGGATTTGATATTTCGGGAGTAGTTGCGGTGCGAGGTCGTCTGCGATCGCCGTAATCAAACGGTGATGAATGTTTGCCCATGCGCTGGGATGTTCGAGATAAGGGTCCATTCCTGGTAGCGGTGATGGCATAAACAAACCTCTGGTTAACTCATTTACATTGTACCCTTGAACAAATTGAACGTGGTAATATCAAAATCCGGTCAAATCGCTAAGTGTTATCAATTATCGAATTCGACAAGCTTTACGATCGTTATCTGACTCTTGCTCCTGCCATGCATAAACAAAATGACTCACAGAATTCACAGAGGGAAACCGTTTGCGCATTTCTGTCATTTGAACATCCAGGGCAGGGCGATTTTTGTAGGGACTTTGCCAGACGCCCGCCAGAACAGGTTTCACCATTGATGGTGTGGAAGAAGCATTCAATACTCGTTGAATCTGGTCCATGATGCAATCTGTTCTGCCACAGGTTCCGTAGACCATGGGATGCCGCTCGATCGTCTCCGGGAACCGATCCCACATCTGCAATCGGGAATCATAGCCGCCCCCTTCCACAACCTTATTGCCCTCCGGAAAGAACACCGCCCCAACAGGAATCGCCGCTCTTTGAACAGGTTCACTCACCAACGTCATATAGTCCACCACGCCCTGCATCGCATGACCTGCGACCAATCGCCACAATTCTCCATTCAAAATTCGTGTGCGGCGCTCCAGTTCAAATTGGTTCTCACCGGGAACGATCTGTCGTCCGTGCCATTGGGCTTCGCCTTCTTGGGGATAGAGCCGATCGACTTCACTGACATCATTGGTGCTAATCTTTCCCGCTTTCAAATATCGCGTGATGAGTTCACGACCTCTGTTATTTAAAGCCCGCTGTAATAAGACCCAGCGCGAGGCATCACCATAGACCCACAGGTCCTTCACATCATTGGCCACTGAGTCCGGCCCGCGCCCTTTGGTGTAGCGAATGTAGTCAAACACAATGCTATCAGGACGATAACTCATCACTTGAGACACCATTTTTAAAAAATCCTGGCGTAACGTCGGATGATAGGGATCTCCAAAGGCTTCATCTGGATTAAACGTATCGTTTTGATCCTTAGAGGCCAGATTGGCATCGATCGAGGTTTGGTCACGACCATTGCGGGCGATCGTTCCGGTCTTCCCACTGCGTTGCACGTACTCTTTCCCGACGTTCAATGCAAACAGCCAACTCGTCACTTTCAATCCCCGAGCGCGTCCTTTATTAATGACTTCTCGCAGCAGATCCACATCATCCAAACCCGAACCTTCAATCACCGATCGCCAAGCGGTCTGGTTTTGGCTTTTGGGGAGGAGAACTTGGCTATTGAAGAAGGTCTCCACGAAGATTTCGCTGTAGCCTCGATTGACAATCCGATCGAGGACTTCATCCAACACGCCTGGACGACTATCACAGGGATAAAGCCGTAGCCAAATGCCCTCCGATTTAAAGGCATTTTGTTGACGACAGCCTTTCAAGGTCGCGGCATGACGGGCCACTATTTCGGTATAGCGCTTTTGGGCGTCTATATCTCCCGTTAAGGCCGCTTTACGCGCTTTTTCCTTGTCGGCCATTTCGCTCAGGGACTGTTGGCAGTAAGCAGAATAGGACTGGGCTGAGGCGCTTTGGGGAAAACTGATGAGGGAAGCACCGATGACTGTACCCAAGAGAGGACCGATCGCCCATTTTTTAAGATTTATTCCAACCCTACGCATACCCACTAACCTCTATACCCAAACAGGACGTCCTATCTTTCCTATCTTAAAGTCTAATCCGATCGGTAAAAACGGGAAAGAAGTTTAATTTCGCAGCAAAGGATTGGAAGATGCCGTAGGATCGGACCCGAGTTCTATTGTCTTACCCCTCACCTGTACCCCTCACCCGTTATGTCTGAGTCCTGGAATCGTCGGCATGTGCTTTCTCTATGCGACTTCGAGCCATGGGAATACGATGCGGTCCTGCAAACCGCCAATAGCTTCCGAGAAGTCCTCTCCCGCCGCACCAAAAAAGTCCCGACGCTCCAGGGGCAGGTCGTAACCAATTTGTTCTTTGAGCCTTCGACGCGGACCCGGAGCAGCTTTGAACTGGCGGCTAAGCGGCTTTCGGCGGATATTCTCAACTTCGCCGCCGGAAGCTCGTCCCTCACCAAGGGCGAAACCATCCTCGACACGGCTAAAACGTACCTCGCCATGGGCACCGATATGATGGTGATCCGGCATCAGGAGGCGGGGGTACCAGCAGCGATCGCAGCCGAAATGGATCGGCTCAACTGCGGCGTTGGTGTCCTCAATGCAGGCGATGGTCAACATGAACATCCATCGCAGGCGCTGCTGGATTTATTTACGCTCTGCACCACGATCGATCGAAGCCAGCCCAAACTCAGCTTACTCAAGGGTAAAAAAATTGCGATCGTCGGTGATATTCTCCATTCCCGCGTCGCCCGATCGAACCTTTGGAGTCTGACGGCCAGCGGAGCGGAAGTTCATCTCGCGGCACCACCCACGCTGCTCCCGGCGGCCTTTGCGGAGTTTGTGCAAGGAACCCCGATTGATCGGCAGCTTTTCATCCATTGGAAGCTCGATGATGCCATTCGGGATGCGGATTTTGTCATGACGCTACGATTGCAAAAAGAACGCATGACGAGTCACTTACTCCCGAGTTTGCGAGAGTATCATCGGGAATTTGGCATTACCCGCGATCGGTTGAAGATTTGCAATCCCCACGTCCGAGTCCTCCACCCCGGACCCACCAATCGCGGCGTCGAACTGTCCTCCGATGTCATGGATGATCCAAACATGAGTTTGGTCTCTGAACAGGTGACAAACGGCGTCGCGGTACGGATGGCGTTGCTCTATTTAATGGGCAGCAGTCGCTAGCTAGAATCGATGGTGTTACTGCTGGGCGATCGTCATTCCCGTCCAGATTCCATTGACTTGCACCAAGGTTTGGCGAGTGTCGAGGGTTTGGTCCGGGTAGAGTGGATTGGCGGCTTTTAAAATCACCTGCCAACCTTGACGATAAAACCGCTTCAACGTTGTCCCAGCTCCTTCCACATAGGCCGCTACGATCGCCCCCGGCTTTGGCTCATAGCCATCGGGAACTTGTTTAAAAATGGCCACCACCCCATTCAAAATCCCGGCATTGATCATACTATCCCCCGAAACTCGCAGGGCGAAATGGTGCGCAAAATCTAAATGCTCAATCTCAAAATTTTCAACCTCTGTGGCAGGATCGCTTAAATAGCCCGCTGCAATCTCACCTAATAGAGGAATCACATTGCTGTTGGTCGGTGGCAACAAATACTCCCCGATCGACTTTAGAAACTCGATCGCCTGCGATCGTAGTCTCAGGGTTCTCGCTTTTCCGGGTAGTGATTGCAGGAAGCCTTTCTCAATTAGCCGATTTTGACGTGACTGGGCCGAGCCGTGACCAATCCCCAGCCCCGTCTCCAATTCCCGAATCGTCGGCGAAGTCCCCTGTTCAACTTGAAATCGATGGATGAAAATCAACGTCTCCTGCAAAACCAAGCTCAACTTCATAGGGACTCTCCATAAATGAGGACTGCGAATCGATCGTCAGGCTCATTATAGTACATGTAAACTATCAAAGGAGATCTCAAAATTCCTTTCTCGCGATCAGATTTACATTTTTTTGGATTTGCCCCTTGACTCTCTACCGGACTAGAGGGTTTAGCATGATCTCATCCCGTTATAAAAGGATTGATTCTATGACGACTCAACCGACGCTTCAAGAAACGATCGCTGCAAACACAGCCCGTGCCTGCGGCTGCATGGTCAAAAAAGGCGACACGACCACCTGCACCTGCGGCGACAACTGCCAATGCGGTCCCGATTGCACCTGCACAAACTGTAGCTGCAAGAAATAACGAAGAGTTAAGACTCTTTCAGAACTGACTTCCCAGTCCACCTCTGAGTCCACGGAGGTGGACTTTGTTTGTGTAGACGCGATTTCAATCGCTAGGTGTGATTAAACCTTCTTCCTAACGCTAGACTAGGAGAGGTGAAGTACGCGAGAGACATCATGGTTGCTACAGAGACCGCCAAGGAAGCCGAAAAAGCCCTTTCTTCCAAAGTCTTACCCCTAATGCAGGAACCCGATCGGCTCGAAGAACGCCTCAAGGAAATCCCTCCCGAACCTGGCGTCTACTACATGCGAGACGCTACGGATCAAGTTCTCTACATTGGTAAATCTAAAAAACTCCGATCGCGGGTTCGACAATATTTCAATGGTAGCGATAGTCGTGCGCGCATTCATCAAATGGTGCGGCTCGTCACCGAAATTGAATTCATTGTCACCGATACCGAAGCCGAATCCCTCACCCTCGAAGCCAATCTCATTCGGCAATACAAACCCGAATACAATGTATTGCTGAAAGACGATAAGCAATACCCGTATCTTTGCATTACCTGGTCCGAAGACTACCCAAGGATTTTCACGACTCGTCGTCGGGTCATGGGGAATAAAAGCGATCGGTACTATGGTCCCTACGTCGATAGTCAGCAATTGCGAACGACTATGGGACTGGTCAAACGGATTTTTCCATTGCGTCAACGATCGCAGCCCCTATTTAAAGATCGTGTTTGTTTAAACTACGACATTGGGCGCTGTCCCGGTGTCTGTCAAGGATTGATTGAACCCGACGACTATCGCAAAACCTTGGCCAAAGTTGCCATGATTTTTCAGGGCCGATCGAGTGAACTCGTTGAAAGTCTGAATGAACAAATGGAACAGGCGGCGGAAGCCCTGAACTTTGAACATGCAGCAAGGCTCAGGGATCAAATCGCAGGATTAAAAAATCTGAATGCAGGACAGAAAGTTACCCTCACCGATGACACTGTTTCTAGAGATGCGATCGCGCTCATGAGTGACGATCACCATGCCTGCATTCAACTGTTCCAGATTCGGGCAGGGCGATTGGTCGGACGCTTAGGGTTTGTGGCGGATGCGCAGTCGGGAGAGCCGGGGGCCATTTTGCAGCGGGTCTTAGAAGAGCATTATCAATCGGTCGATCCCGTGGAAATTCCAGCGGAGATTTTGGTGCAGTATGAATTGCCAGAGACAGAACTGCTAGCGGCCTATCTGACGGATGCCAAGGGTCGTAAAGTGACGATCGAAAATCCCCAACGTCAATCCAAAGCCGAACTGATTGAAATGGTTGAGCGCAATGCCGGATACGAATTGGCGAGAACGCAGCGGGTCGCCGATCGGAACCAGCGGGCCATGATGGATCTCGCCGAGATTTTAGATATCCCCGAATTGCCCAGACGCATTGAAGGCTATGATATCTCTCACATTCAGGGATCGGATGCCGTTGCGTCTCAAGTCGTATTCATCGACGGACTCCCGGCCAAGCAGCATTACCGTCACTACAAAATTAAAGATCCCGATGTCCGTCCTGGTCACTCCGACGACTTCGCCAGCATGGCCGAAATCATCACCCGCCGTTTCCGCAAGTATGCCAATGCCAAAGCCCGAGGGGAACATATTCGGCGTTGGAACGAGTCCTCGATTCTGACTCGGCAGTCTGCGGCCTTTTCTGACTTTCCCGATTTGATCATGATTGATGGCGGGAAAGGGCAGCTTTCGGCGGTGATCAATGCTCTGCGAGAGATGAATCTATTGGAAGAACTCCGAGTTGTGAGTTTAGCCAAGCAGCGAGAGGAGATCTTTTTACCGGGAGAATCCACGCCCCTATCGACCGAATCCGAGCAGCCTGGAGTCCAGCTTTTACGGCGCTTGCGGGACGAAGCCCATCGCTTTGCCGTCAGTTTTCACCGTCAGCAACGATCGAAACGAATGCAACGATCGCGCCTCGATGAGATTCCCGGTTTAGGCCATTATCGTCAAAAGCAATTGCTTGCCACCTTTCGATCCATTGATTATATTCGCGAAGCCACTGTGGATGCGATCGCCAAAGTCCCCGGCATTGGACCCAAAATGGCCGAACAAATCCACGAATACTTTCATCCCAAAGCAGATGATGAACCCACTGACAACGCAACTGGGGATTAAGTTTCTTAGCGATAGCCTCCTCTCTCCCCAGACACTTTGCACAATGTCCAAAACAGTGCAACAATTTAAAAATACGATACTTTTTGTACTATCTGAGCAGTTGCTGAGCGAGAAAGAGCTGATGCTGAATTGCTATGACATCGCCAAATACTTTCTGTCACTCGCCGATGAAGATGCAGGCGACTTAATTTCTAACCTTAAGTTACAGAAACTGGTCTACTACGCTCAGGGCTTTCACCTCGCTCTGTACGATACTGAGCTATTTCCCGAAGAAATTGAAGCATGGACGCATGGCCCAGCCATTCCAGAGCTTTACTTTATCTACCAAGATTATGGCTCCAATGGCATTCCGGTTCCCACCGATGTGGATTTTCGGATTTATGATTCCCAATCCCGCGAACTTCTTGATGAAGTTTACCAAGTTCATGGCCAGTTCTCCGCTTGGAAACTGCGCAACATGACCCATGACGAACCGCCTTGGAAGAGCGTTTATGCCAATAGTGGTGCTGGTGGTGTTATTCCTAAATCGATCATGCGATCGTTCTTCAAGACCCAATTAATCGAATCCCTTGCTGTCGCTTAGCTTCATCTAATCCCTGTGGCCCCTAAACGTTTCAATGTCACCAGTAAAAGTGGGAAAAACATTGCTGCATCCGAGCAAACCCGCGCCATTTCCACCAAGCAACAAAAGCCAATCTTCTCCCTCTACTATTTAGAGAAAAGCCACTGCCTTTCCAATTGCACAAAAGAAGAAAAATCTGCTTTTGCTGATACCCTACACAAACTCAGTCAACTAACCTGGAATGAAATTATTTCCTCTCCCAGACATGGCGTAGGGTACGAAAAAATTGCCCGTAATGCAATCTGCCAGCCAATTCCACCGCATATTAAGACCGACATTAACCTCATTGCATTTCGATTTTGCGCCAAAGCACCCATGGTCGGCTATCGCGAGGAAAATATATTCCACATAATTTGGCTCGATCGAACCTTCACTCTCTATGACCACGGCTAAGACTCAGCCCCATTTTGAAACGGCAACATCAAAATCCCCAAAATCTTGTCCACCTCATTGATAAAACATTCCCGATCGGCTTCACCGTCGGAAATAAATTCACTCCTTCCACAACCTCAACCCCCAGATCTTGCTGCACCCGCGCCAACGTAAAATCACTGTAAGCCACAATATTCTCCTAGTTCACACTGAAGTCTAAACCTTCAATTGCAGTCAAACCATTACAACCCAACGACCATCTAGCACAACACAACACGTCAACTGTAATCATACCGATAATCATACCGATCAGCCGATCGCCAGATAGACCACCCCATAAGGGACATAGCATAATAAAAAGCGCACAGTTTTGTGAGCAAGCTGAAAAAATGCTGTTACCATGCAGCAACT
>JAAFJU010000212.1 GCA_013298165.1 Synechococcales cyanobacterium bin31.maxbin.ball.101
GCATCAAATTGTTGGGTTGAGGGAGTCTGTTATGTATATTGTGCAAATCGCGTCAGAATGTGCCCCGGTAATTAAGGCGGGTGGTCTGGGAGATGTGGTCTATGGGTTGAGCCGGGAATTAGGGCTGCAGGGCCATTGCGTTGAGTTGATTTTGCCGAAGTATGACTGTATGCGCTACGACCACATTTGGGGTCTGCATCAAGCGTATGAAGATCTGAAGGTGCCATGGAATGGTGGGGTGATTCGTTGTACGGTGCATTGTGGCTGGGTTCACAGTGTTCTCTGCTTCTTCATTGAGCCGATGTCGGAGGAGAACTATTTCAATCGCGGCGTGTATTACGGATCAAGTGATGACCCGATGCGATTTGCGTTCTTTAGTAAGGCGGCGTTGGAGTTTTTATCGGTTAGTAATAAGCGTCCCGATGTGTTGCATTGTCATGACTGGCAGACGGGGCTGATTCCGGTGATGCTGTATGAAATGTATGCTTATCACGGGATGGAGCATCAGCGGATTTGCTATACGATTCATAACTTTAAGCATCAGGGCATTTGCGGGGTGCAGGCACTGCAGGCGACGGGATTGAATCGTCCGGATTACTATTTCCAGTACGATCGGATTCGCGATAACTTCAATCCGTTTGCCATTAATTTCATGAAGGCGGGCATTACCTATGCCAACTATGTGAATACCGTTTCGCCGCACCATGCTTGGGAAGCGCGTCATACGGAAATTAGCTGTGGTCTGATGCATACCTTGGAATTGAACCAAGCAAAGTTTGGCGGCATTCTCAATGGGATTGACTATGTGATGTGGAATCCGGAGGAGGATCCCTATGTGCCGATTCCCTATTCCGCGTCTGATTTTGATGGGAAGTTAGGGGCGAAGAAGGCGTTACGTGAGCGTCTGATGTTGGCGGATGATCCGGAGAAGCCGATCGTGGCCTTCATTGGTCGCTTAGATGATCAGAAAGGCGTGCATTTGGTCGGTCATGCGATTCATTATGCCTTGAGTCGTGGGGCGCAGTTTGTGCTGTTGGGTTCGGCGACGGAGCAGGGGATTAATGATTCATTCCAAGCTCAAAAGCAAATGTTGAATGATAATCCAGATTGTCATTTGGAGCTGGGCTTCAATGAGGAACTGTCGCATTTGATCTATGCAGGTGCGGATATGATTGTGATCCCGAGTAATTTTGAGCCTTGCGGATTGACGCAGGTGATTGGTCTTCGTTATGGAATGGTGCCGATCGTTCGTGGCGTTGGTGGTTTGGTCAATACTGTATTCGATTGGGATTATGAGGAGACGAAGCCCAAGGAAGAGCGTAATGGATTTGTGTTTTATCAATCCGATAATGTGGCCTTGGAATCGGCCATGGGTCGGGCTTTGGATCTCTATTGGCTCAGTCCTGAGATCTTCCGATCGTTAGCCATTCAAGGAATGCGCTGTGACTACTCTTGGGGTGCTTCTGGAAAGCAGTATGCCAGTGTTTATGACTTCATTCGTCATAAATAGAATCCAGTCTGCTAGAACAATTCTTATAAGGTGAGAGTGCTATGACGACAGTGATTCCGCCTGGTTCTTTGGGATGGCCTGTGATTGGGGAGACGATCGCGTTTTTTACCGATCGGGACTTTGCAGTGAAGCGCCATGAGCAGTATGGACCCGTCTTTAAGACCAATATCTTTGGTCAGACGACGGTGTTTTTGCAGGGCGTCGATGGCAATCGCTTTATCTTGAGCAATGAAAACGAGTATTTTCAAGTCTCTTGGCCCCCCAGTGTCAAACAACTGTTGGGCGCGTCGTCCTTGGCATTACAGACAGGCCATCAGCACGTCAGCCGTCGTAAAATTCTCGCCCAAGCCTTCCAGCCCCGCGCCTTATCGGGCTACGTTGATGCAATGAATGCCATTAGCGATCGGTATCTCGATCGATGGGTTCAACAAGAAACCCTAACTTGGTATCCCGAATTGCGCGACTACACCCTGGATATTGCCTGCAAGCTCCTGGTGGGTTTGGATAATGCCGCGCAAACCAATCTGGGACATTACTATGAGGTTTGGGTGGCCGGGCTGTTTAGTATCCCGGTGAAGCTGCCTTGGACTGCGTTTGGCAAAGCGTTTGGGAGTCGGGAGAAATTGTTGACGGAGATTGAAGTGCTGGTTCGCGATCGGCAATCCCAAACAACGCCCTCGCAAAATCAAGATGCGTTGGATTTAATGCTAGCGGCGCGGGATGACGATGGCGAAGGTTTGCCTTTGGAAGAGCTTAAAGATCAGGTTTTAACCCTCTTGTTCGCAGGACATGAAACGTTAACGTCATCACTGGCATCATTGTGTTTGCTATTGGCACAGAATCCGTCGGCATTAGCACGCGCAAGGCAGGAACAACTGGAACTCCGATCGCAACCGCTGACGTTTGAAACCTTGAAACAAATGCCCTATTTGGATCAGGTTTTAAAAGAAGTCTTGCGAGTCGTGCCGCCTGTGGGCGGTGGGTTTCGGACGGTGTTGCAGGACTGTGAATATGCTGGATTTACCCTTCAAAAAGGATGGCAATCGCTGTATCAAATTAATTCCACCCATCGTGATCCAACGCTTTATCCCGATCCGAAACAGTTTGATCCCGATCGATTTGATGCCGATCGGGCCGAAGACAAGCAGAAACCCTTTGCCCATGTTCCGTTTGGTGGGGGCTTACGAGAATGCATTGGGAAGGAGTTTGCGCGATTGGAAATCAAATTATTTGCGGCGCGACTGCTGCGGGATTATCAATGGGAATTGCTGCCTGATCAGGATGTGGATATGATCGTGATTCCCACACCAAAACCGAAGGATGGTCTGAAGGTTCGGTTTAGCCGTTTGGATTCGTAAATTTAGGGGCATGAATTGCGGTTAAACTAAGGTGATTGTCGTTTGTCGCTTGTCATGTCCCGATCGTTCAACACCACGGGTCCCTGTCGCCCTGAGATTCACTACATGGTGTCCTCAACTGCCCGCTTACCGAATTTGGAGCGGTTAATTGAGCAGCAAAATTATTTTGTGATTCATGCACCACGTCAAACGGGAAAATCGACGGCAATGATGGCCTTGGCGGAACAGTTGACCGCACAGGGAAAGTTTTTAGCGGTGTTGGTGTCTGCAGAAGTCGGTGCGCCGTTTTCTTTAGAAACGGGGAAGGCAGAGTTAGCTATTCTCGGTTCCTGGTCTCGGGCAACCAAACATCGATTGCCTGCGGAATTTCAGCCCCCTGCTTGGACCCCTGCGCCGGAAGGACAGCGGATTCAATCTGCGCTTCAAGAATGGAACGAAGTGGTTCCTCGTCCCTTTGTGGTGTTTATTGATGAAATTGATTCGCTTCAGGATCAGGCATTAATGTCTGTATTGCGTCAATTGCGAGATGGCTTTTCCGATCGCCCCCTTGGCTTCCCGCAGTCGATCGGCCTGATTGGGTTGCGGGATGTGCGAGATTACAAAATAGCGGCGGGTGGGAGTGAACGGTTGAATACGGCCAGTCCGTTTAATATTAAAGTCCGATCGTTTACCCTCCGCAATTTCAATGTCGAAGAAATCGGTGAACTCTACAGTCAGCATACTGAAGAAACGGGTCAAATCTTCACGCCCGAAGCGATCGAACTCGCCTTTGAATTAACCCAAGGACAACCATGGCTGGTGAACGCATTAGCCAAAGAAGTGGTCGAAGAGCAGGTGGTCGATCGGAGCATTAATATTATGGCAGCGCATATTCAAATTGCGAAGGAAGTGTTGATTCGGAGACAAGACACTCATTTAGATAGTTTGTCAGAGAAACTGCTGGAGGCTCGGGTGAGACGGGTTTTGGAGCCGATGCTGGCGGGGCAAGAAATGGGCGTGACGCCCAATGACGATCGGCAATATCTGATTGATTTGGGATTACTGCGTCGAGAAGACTCAGGTGGTTTGGTGGTGGCCAATCCGATCTATCGAGAAATTCTGCCTCGAATTTTGGCCCAGGGTGCGCAGGACAATTTGCCGCAGATTTCACCAAGTTGGCTGAATGCGAATGGCGAACTTGATTTGGAATCATTACGATCGGCCTTCATGGCCTTTTGGTTACAGCATGGTGAGCCATTACTGAATAGTGCGTTATACCATGAGATTGCACCCCATTTGGTTTTGATGGCGTTTTTGCATCGAGTGGTGAATGGCGGTGGGACGTTAGAGCGGGAATATGCGATCGGACGAGACCGAATGGATCTCTGTTTACGCTATGGGTCTGTGACGTTAGGGATTGAGATTAAGGTGCAGCGAGACGATCGTCGCAATCAATTAGTGCGGGGTTTAGACCAGATTGATGGGTATTTAGCTCGGTTGGGATTGGACAGTGGTTGGTTGGTGATTTTCGATCGCAGAGAGGACGTGAGGCCGATCGAGGAACGGCTGCGATCGGAATTGCATTCGACTGAACAGGGTCGGCAGATTACGGTGATTTTTGCTTAGAGCCAATTTTGCAAAATTAGAGCCAAAAATGAGCTAATTTCCTAAGCTCAATCCCCGATAGTAAAGGCATGGCTGCAATCTTGAATTTTCAAGTGTGTTCAACTCTTTCTGTTGAGGCTTTTTGCAATGCTACTAGGACTCTTACTGATTTTCCTTGCTATCTCTATTCTCATCATCCAATTGATTTGGGATCCGACGCCCCAAAAACGACGCAATCGGGCTAGGAGAACGTCTAACTTCTCCGTTCAGCATCATGGACAGGTCGGCACCGATAGTCAGAGCGGCTCCTCTTATAGTCAGAGCGACTCATCTCATTCCTATGTTCAAGATCTCCTGAACAGCTATAACGATCGTTGCGATTCTGGCAGTAGCTATGACAGCGGCAGTAGCAGTAGTTATGACAGTAGTAGCTGTTATGACAGCGGCAGCAGCAGTTATGACAGTGGTAGTAGTAGTAGTTATGACAGCGGCAGCAGCAGTAGTTCCAGCGATAGTGGTTGGTAAAGGATCTGCGTCAAAATCAAGTCCCTGACGAGCCGCCCCCTAGCCCCCAATTTTGGGGGAACATGAATTTCTAAAGCCCCCAGAATATAGCCCTTACGGGTATCTAAGAAAGGGGGTTGGGGCGGTTTGCCAGAGGGCCAAACCCTGTTACTCGCGTCCCGCATTGACTGGGAACGTAGCAGGTTTGACGGTGACAGACATGGTTTGACCGTTGCGGCTGAGTTCGATCGCGAGATCTGCGCCTACTGAACTGGCTTCGACGGCTTGTTGCACTTGCTCAGCCGTTTCGACCGATTTGCCGCCGACTTTCTTAATCACATCGCCCGGTTTTAATCCTCCTTGTGCGGCAGGGGACGATCGCTCAATGCGGAAGACCAGTACGCCCCGATCGTCTTTGACTTCCAAGTTCGAACTGGGGTCGGAGGTGATTTCTTTTCTGAGTTCGGGTGTTAACGTCGTCATGCGAATCCCGAGATAAGGATGATTCACTTTGCCAGTGCTCATGAGTTGTTCTGCAATCCGTTTTGCGGTCTTAATCGGAATCGCAAAGCCAAGTCCTTGGGCACCCCCGCCAATGATGGCGGTGTTCATGCCGATCACTTCACCCCGTTGATTGAGCAAAGGACCGCCGGAATTGCCTGGATTGATTGCTGCATCGGTTTGGATAAAGCCGACTCGTTTATCCGGAACGCCGACTTGGGAACTCGATCGGCCCGTTGCACTAATAATTCCTGCTGTCACTGTATTATCTAAGCCCAAAGGATTGCCAATGGCGATCGCCCATTCGCCTGGACGTAGCCGATCGGAGTCGCCTAGATTAACCATGGGAAGATTGCGATCGTTCACCCGAATCACCGCCACATCCGTCAACGAATCAGCCCCGAGGACTTTCCCCGTAATCTTGCGACCATCGCGCAGCACGACTTCCACGGTGTCTGCACCCGCCACCACATGGGCATTGGTCATGATCAAACCATCATTGCTGTAGATAAACCCGGAACCTGTCCCGCGCTGCACCCGTTCCCTCGGTTGATCCGGCATTTCTCCAAAGAACCGTCTCATCATCGGATCATCAAACATCTCAGGCCGTTCTTTGGTCTTGACGGTTCTCGATGCATTGATCCGCACCACCGCCGGACCGACTTTCTCGGCGGCATCAGCAATAAAATTTCCCTCTGCCATCGCCGCTGTGCGATTTTGGGCAATGATCTGAGGAGCCGTATCTTGGGCGATCGCCGGAGACTGTTGAAACAATCGTCCGCCAAAGACGGTCACACCTGCACCCAGGAGCGGTAAGGTGGCGTAGAGTGCAACTTGTTTCAATGTAGTGGGTTTTAGATTGAGTTTCCGGTTCGTCGTCATGGCGATTCAGCTCGTATGAGGATAATAAATGGCTGTATTTACAGTCTACTCTAAGCAACAGATATGGCGATCGTACGTCGGAGAGATAGCGGTTCTG
>JAAFJU010000133.1 GCA_013298165.1 Synechococcales cyanobacterium bin31.maxbin.ball.101
CCCGTGAACGGGTCCGCCAAATCCAAGCTAAAGCTATGCGAAAGCTGCGTCATCCTCGTCGTCAAGCTCTACTCAAAGATTGGGTCTAAAACATCTCTTTCGATATCGGAAAAAATATCCATCTTTCCTAGGGAAGACATTCATAAAACAGCCATTTCAGAGGTCATTGATCCGTACGGGTTTTTATTTTAAGTAAAAACCCGTATTTTTCTTTTTTATGGGGATCGCTCACCAAGCCCTTGATCCGTAAAAACCAGATCACTTTTTGTAGATGATATGCAAGAATAATGCGGTTCTGAGTGATTACTCTATACTTTTTGGGAAATATTAAAATATAAGGGGCTACTGAGGCATTCACTTCTCAGTAATACCCAAATAACCAATCCTTAATCTCCCACCTAGCCTAATCCTTCAGGTAGAAGACCAACCTCAAGGCTCCGAACTAAACTATGGATATGTCGATTGGGTCTACCTAGAGTGTTAACGATTTCCTGTGAGCGTCCTGTGCTTCGTGTTTTAGTTGCCGATGATCATGAATTAACCCGTTTTTCTCTTAAGCTCGCGCTGAAGAGTCACTCCGGCATTGAGTTAGTGGGTATCGCCACCAACGGCCTTGAAGCAATTCGCTATGCTAGGGAGTGCAATCCTGACGTTGTCATTCTAGATCTTCAAATGCCTGTCCTAGACGGTCTAACGGCAGCAGGTGAGATTAAAAATATCTGTCCTGGTGTCCAGATCCTGGCTTACTCGTCCCTAGAGGACAATCGCGTTGATCAATTATTGCGGGAAAGTGTAATTGACAGTATTTGTCGTAAAGACACCGCTACATCCGAGATTATCGCTCGTGTCAAAGTCCTAGGGCAGCCCTTCCTCGTTGAGTATCCAGTTTTTTAAAACTAAACTTGAATTACCCAACGTCATGCCAAATAACGCTTCGATCGGATTTTTAATCTCTGATTGAAGCGTTATTTTTAGGTCTCCCAGTCTCACTGAGACTGGGACCAAGAACTAGTTGAGGGGTAGGACTGAGAGTTTATAAGCAGGCTTAGAGGCGCTTTTACTGCCCACGAAGACTTTGTAGGTCCCACGGGTCCATCGCCCTGTCAGTTCAGCTTCTCCGTTGGAGTAGCTATCGGTCTGGACACAGAAGCGTTTGCCTTGACTGTTGACTAAAAGCAGCGTGGTTTCGCTGTCTCCTTTGATGCGGAAGCGACGATCGCTATCTTCAGTCATGTCCACGGTGTGCTGAGGCTTGTCGATCGCGCCCATGGCACAGGTGGCAGAGCCTGCGGTGCCTTGCAGCGTAACGACAGGGCTAGCACTATTGACCGAAGCCACAGCTTGAGCTTGAACGCTAGAGATCATCAAAGGGAGGGAAGCAGTGGCGGTTATAAAAGCAGAAATTAAACGGAGTTTCATTGCAGGTACCCCTCAGTGTGGGGGAGATTGGGAAGGTGAAGTTTTTTCTTCACCCTTTTAGTATGAGAGCAATCGAATGGGTCCTAGACGCTTCTTAGTACTCTTTCCGAAGTGTCACTGTTGACTCAGGCCCTAAAAAACAAAAGTCCGATCGGTTAACCGATCGGACTCGCCAGCATTGATGTCTGGAATTCAAATTCTGGTTTTTTAGAAATACTTTTTCAGCAATAGATCCAGATTTTGGCGAGTTGTGGCCGAGACCTTATCCATCGGCGTCAAGACGGCATATTTCAAGGCAGAATGCGCGTCCGATTCAAAGGGATCGGCTGAGATACGGCGAACCGCTTCCTTAATCACCTCTTGAGCATTGGTCGCATTTTTATGGAGATTGGCAATCACCATTTCGACTGTCACACTTTCATGATCGGAATGCCAGCAGTCATAATCCGTCACCAGCGCCAACGTCGCATAGGCAATTTCAGCTTCACGAGCCAGCTTGGCCTCCTGAAGATTCGTCATCCCAATAATCGTTGCCCCCCAACTCCGGTAAAGATTGGATTCTGCTTTAGTGGAGAATGCAGGGCCTTCCATACAGACGTAGGTGCCGCCTGCATGAATGTCAATTCCACCTAAATCGAGCTTTTTGGCTGATTCAGTCAAGACAGAAGCTAGCTTAGGGCAGACCGGATCGCCAAAGGTGATGTGAGCCACAATCCCATTGCCAAAAAAGGTCGAAATCCGATCGCGGGTCCGATCGATAAACTGATCCGGAATCACCATATCCAAAGGTTTTGCTTCCGCCTTCAGGGAACCCACTGCCGAAGCCGAAATAATGTATTCCACGCCTAGGCTCTTCATCGCGTAGATATTGGCCCGGAAGTTCAACTCCGTCGGCAAAATGGTGTGATTGCGATTGTGGCGGGCCAAAAACGCCACTCTTGTGCCTTCTAATGTCCCTGTGATGATGGCATCCGACGGCGCACCAAAGGGCGTCTCTACGGTCACTTCTTGAATGTCCTTGAGCGCCTCCATCTTATAGAGACCGCTACCGCCAATAATCCCAATCTTAATATCCTGCGCCATGACTACCCATAAGGATGAAAGAACCATGGAGTAGCGTACAAGGGAAAGGCACGGGAGGGAAGAGCTATTGAATTGAGAAGTGAGAATGCTGAATGATGAATTCTCAATTCTCAATTCTCAATTCAGCATTCAATAACCAAAGCCCACTTTGGGTCATCCCAGAGTCATCGGGCTGAATCAACAAAAAGTGAAGTCCCTGGGCCGCAATTTTTCGTTCTGTAAATAACTCCCCAGCTTGACGCATTTCCGGATCCTCGAAAGTTGCCAGAATATGCCGATCGTACTCGCCTGCATGAAGCAAAATGCCATCCGGTGAACCGGGCGTATAAACCACCTCGCGCGGATCCTGAGCCTCTATCCACCGAGCGATCGTCATCGCTTTACGCCCGCCCGTAATCGCAATTCCCGGCAAAAACTGATCGGACGCTAGCCCCAAGTTCAACGGCTGCCAAGCTTCAGGCAACGACTGCACCGGAATCATTCTTCCCGAGAAATAATCCCAAAAATCCCCCGCCGTCAAACTCGCAAATTGCCATCGATCGCCCCACAAATCTTCAGTCAACGGCACAGGTGGATTGCGTTTCATAAAAAGCCTAAAGGAATAAATTCAACAGCAGCGCGGACAAGAAGGTCAGCAATCCCGCCACCGAAAACAGGTAAAAAATAGCGCGGGCCTTAAACATCGTCAAGAGCAAGCCGATCGCCTTGAGGTCAATCATGGGTCCAAAGACCAAGAAGGATACTAAGGAACCCGTCGTAAACGTCGAAGCAAAGGACAACGCAAAAAATGAATCCACCGTCGAGCAGATCGATACCAATGCCGCCAGCGTCATCATCGCCAAAATCGAAGTCACCGGATCCTGACCCAATCCCAGCACCACCTCTCGGGGCACAAACGACTGAACCACCGCAGCGACTAAACTGCCTAAAATCAGCACCGCCGACAGTTCCCGTAACTCCTGTGCCATCCCCTCCACCAACAGCTTTAAGCGCAACTTAAACGGCATCTTAACCATATCCATCATGGCGTCTCGAACCGCCAACGGATCTTGAGTCTGGAGTGGTTTCTGAGATTGTCCGAGAAAGAACGTGCCGGATGACAACAGCGAACTCCCAGAACCCAAGGCATTCTGTTCCTCTTCACGCTGCCGTCTGGCGTCCAGCGTCGCCACTAAAGAAGGCTGTAAAAAAGGTCGCAGATCGGACTGAAAACTGAACAAATATCCCATTAGGGTGGCGATCGCCAAGGAGATCCCAATCCGCAAAAACACAATCTCAGGCTGATCTCGAAAGGCCGTCCAAGTCGCCCAAAAAACAATGGGATTAATCGTCGGTGCGGCCAGCAAGAAACCGATCGCAACCGAAGAGGGGGCACCCTGAGTCATCAGCCGCCTAGCCACCGGGACATTCCCGCATTCACACACTGGAAACAGAAACCCAATACAACTCCCAAATAACGAACCCAACAAGGGATTTTTCGGCATCCACCGCAGCAACTGCCGCTCACTCACAAAAAACGTCAAAATACCCGAAAAAAAGACCCCAATCAACAAGAATGGGATCGCTTCAACCATCAAGCTCAGAAACAGAGTAAAGGCGCTATTGAACTGCTCCATTCTCTGAGAACCAACAGAATAAACAATAAGTACAGATGACCTGAAGAAGAGTTGAAAAGGAAACCTTGAAGTTGCCGTAGGACCGTTAATCTAGCTCTTCAAATAGGATTACATCTGTAGAAACCTTACAACTTATCGTTGTCAAGGTCAATCATCTGTGGGGCACAACCGCTCTATGGAAGCTTAAAGGTCATTATTGGAGAACCAGCTAGAGGTGACGTTAGCGACGATCGCGAACCAGGTCTACAATCGCTTTCTCATTGGCCCATTCTTCTGACTTCCCCGGATTACAAGCTAGATGTCCCATCACGAGACGTGTCGCTGTGGGGAGACTTCCACCACAAAGCCCTAGCAATTCCCGCTTGATCGTGGGTTTTCTCTGCGGGAAAGGTGCCTTTATCCCAACGGCGGGCATGAGTAGCGGTTGTGTGATGGTTTTGGGTACGGTGGGAACTGGGATGGGTTCGGATGGCTTGATGAGAGATTGCGATCGGATTCGGTCCCAGTCAGCTTGCATTTCGCGCTGAAGTCTGGCTCTTTTCTCCTCGTCCTGTTTCCTCAGATACTCCATGTCACGGGCGACATTGGCGCGGGTTTCGGCACTCACGTAAATCATTGGTTTGACGGGTAGATTGCTGGGCTAAGCGTTGCCGGAACTTCCGCATAAGAAGACAGAAGATCTACCACATTGAGCCGTTTTGCGGGTTTTGTTCGCCATAAGTTCTATGGAATGGCGCGGGTTTCAGATCTCACCGCACAGTGCTTGAGTTCTTCTTGTGATTAAGCATTGGTGTCACCGATCGATCGGTTGAGGAGGATTTCAAGCATCGCTTTGATATCGGCTCGTGATTCTTTGAGTTCTGCGCTGGTTTAGGCGATCGACTCTCAGCGGTCCGATCGTTTTCTAATCCGATTATTCTCTAAAGATTAAACCCCGCTCTAGAGAACTCTCTAAAGCGGGGTTTAATGATGTGGATAATAATGAAACCCTTACGGATTTATGGCTCTGGCGAGAGTCGAACTTGCGACCTTGGGCTTATGAGTCCCCTGCTCTAACCACTGAGCTACAGAGCCGTAACACGTTTATTAGAGTAGCGATTTTGCTTTGGAAAGTCAAGCGACGGGTCTAATAATTCTAGGACTCGATTTCCGATCCTGAAAAAACAATCGAGAGCAGTCATGATCCATGAACTGCTCTCGATATCGAAACCCTATTCAAAGCTTAGGATTCTATTAGCCACGGTTGGGAAGGAAGGCCATGGGGTTCACAGCACCTTGACCACCAGGGTGGACTTCAAAGTGCAAGTGAGGACCTGTACTAAATCCAGTACTCCCCATCAGGGCGATCTGGTCGCCTTGAGTGACCTGCTGACCCACGTTGACCAAAATACGATCGTTGTGAGCATAGCGAGTCATGGAACCATCAGCATGATCGATTTCCACCAAGTAGCCGAAGCCGCCATCATTGTAGCCAGCATAGGACACAACACCTGAAGCCGAAGCCACGATCGGCGTTCCCACAGGAGCGGCGATGTCGATACCGCGATGCATCCGTCCCCAACGAGGACCGTAGCCCGACGTGAACGTTCCTTGAGACGGCCAGATTAGACCCGAGTTGGCACCGCCACCCTTACGAGGCAAGTAGCTCTCTGCTGCACCGATCGCAGGCATCTCAGGAGACACCATGCGTCGAGCCGAAGGCTGAACCAAAGGTGCATAGGCATCCGCACCAACAGAAGCTCTTGCAATGACCCGAGGTGCTGTCGGAGAAGACAATCTAGGCACCGCTGGCATCGAGCGCTGTACTGTATCAGAGACGGATTTTGAACCCATCGAGCGAGTTTGGAACTCAGGATTGACCGATCGACGAACCGATGGAACCACTACAGGCATGGAAGGGGTCGGCATCGAAACAGCCTCAGAGGAGAGCTGTAAGTTACGGGATTCTGGGCGATAAGCCACGGTGGAAGCCTTGTACTTCTCACGCGCCTTCACCACATCCGCCATCAATCCATCAATGTAACGACGGCTTTCAATGGCTTGACCGGGCAGAGGAGGCGCAGGCGCATCTCCTTCTGAATCCACCGTACTCAACGAAGGCGTTGCCAAGGCGATGGTATTGAACGTTTCAGATTTAAACGTTTCAGACTTGACGGGAGCCACCTTACTGGATGTCACCTTCAAGACTTGATTCGCCTTGAGAAGATTGGGATTAGCAATGTTATTCAACGAAGCCAACTCACGGGACGACATCCCATGAACACGGGCGATCGTCGATAAGTTTTCCCCTGGTGCAACCTGATGCGTCGCAAAGACCGTACTGGACTCAGCCACAGGAAGAGTGGGAACAGACGCTAATTTAGATTCCTCAGACCGCAACTCCGCCAAACTCTTTTTCAGTCTAGATTGCTGCTCTTTCAACTTAGAGACAGCCTCATCTTGACGAACTTTCACCGCTGTTACCTTAGTCGGTAACGCAGGTACTGCCTTCGCTTCAGTCAATGAAGCTGTTGTTTCTAGGGCAATGACTTGACCCACACGAAGCACAGAATCAGGCTGTAAATTATTTAAACTTGCGATGCCTGTAAGACTCACTCCATGAATCTTGGCAATCTGAGATAGACTTTCGCCTTCTTGAACGGTATGGCTCAACGAAGCTAAAGAATTAGAATCCAAAGTTGTCTGAGCAGCTTCAGAAGAATTCAAAACAGCTACCGTTGGCACTGTTGTCATCTCAGGAACAGCAGCCGCACTTGGCTCAGCAACTAACGGTTCAGACGTCAGCTTGTCGGCTGCGATCGCAGCGTCTCCAGCAGTGGGAGATAACAATCCACAAGCACCCACCGAAAGTGCGACACCGAGCATCGCAGTGGAGCTGTACGAACGACGAGATGCACCCTGAGCCATCACCTGTCTACCAAGACCTCCTTCAGAAGAGGCTTCTCCACCACAAGTGGCAGCAGAGATACTATTCTGGGGAATTGTGCTTTCCAAACGAAAACCTCCTAAATGTCCAGCGTTCAACCGTTCCTTAGAGTCACCCACTTGAGAGTCACTCCATTTAACCTGCTCACGAAGAAGCAAAAATGTATGACTGACGTTATGGGTCCACACTTTAGAGAAGTCACGTCGCGTTTGTCAAATTAAACGATTGTTTAACTTTCTCAACAATTCGCGGGCCGTACTCCTCAAAACCACTTAACAAATCCCTGAAAAAGTCTTACGGACTTTACAGAATTTATCGAAGAACGTCTGATTGCTCAAATACCTTAACAGGAAAGAACAAACTTGGCATACGTCTCGAAATACAGTTTGCATCAGCGGTTGTGCAGAACCCGAGGAGTGCCTAAGGCTACGTTTTTGGAGTTGAGCATTTCCCAGAGACCCTGAGAATCCATCTTCCAAAACATAAACAAGAACGGCTGAATCGCAATCTGAGCAAGAACTCTGAGCGTTCAGAAGTCCTTGGTTATCGGAGTGAAAACCCCAAATAACCAGGGGCAACTTGCCTTAATAGCTTGACCGGAGATTATGAATCGAGAGTCAGTATTTTTGCTGATCTTCTGATTGAAAATTGTTATGACTGCCGGAAGGCTTTTGTTACTGAGATAACAGACGGCCTAAGTTTTATTCATAACAGAAGAATAACGATCGGCATCTCACTTAAATCTTGCTCTAACACTCCACAGCAATAAGACGCTAGAAACTCAAGCTTTCAGGTCTAGTCGATCGTCCCCGTCCCCCGCCGACCATCATCCAACGTCATATCTGCTCCAGATATCCCAACTGCCGACGCGCCTCAAATAGACCGATCGCGACACTCACAGAGAGATTCAGGCTTCGCACTCCCGTCTGCCCCATGGGAATGCGCGTCAAAATTGAACATTGGTCACACACCTCAGGGGGTAGACCACTCGTTTCCTTGCCGTACAGCAACCAATCTGTCTCCTGATATTCAATCTTTGCATAACTACATCGCCCTCTAGTGCTGAAACCAATCCAGCGACCGCCCAGCGATCGACTAAAACCCGCAAACTCCTCCCAAGAAGAATGAACCGTCAGGGGAACATGTTCCCAATAGTCCAAGCCCGCCCGCTTCAGGTATCGATCGCTCAATTCAAAGCCCAAAGGCTCAATCAAATGCAGTTCAGTGCCTGTAGCAGCGCAGGTTCGAGCAATATTTCCAGTATTGGGTGGAATTTCGGGGTTAACTAGGACAATTCGGGGCATAGGTTAGGATTTCCGTGAAAGTTCAGTGGATTAGCACCCAAGAGGGCATCGCTTCGTTCATGTCTCGAAGTATAGATTTTCTTAATACTTCGAATGCATCGCACAATTGATTAGTTTTATTTATAAGACGGGGGAAGTTAATCAAAAACAATGAATTTACTTCTTGCCAGCGAACTCATTCTCTTGCAAAAGAGAAGTGAATAGACTGGATCCAGTCTTATCTTGGCTGCGATCGGTGTGATTGAATGCACCGATCGCAGCCGTATCACCCTATGGGTCACGCCACATACATTTCATCGCGCAGGGCTTGCTCATGGGTATTCATTTCTTGAATCGCAAACTGGATCACCTGTTCACGGCTCCAGCCTTGCTCTGAGAGGCGTTTCCAGCGCATTGCTTCATTGCCCTCTCTCAAGATGCGTTGAATCGGTAACAGGAAGCAGCTAAAACCGCCCGCCTTCGCCACAGGCCAGACCTCTTCATAAAGTGACTGGATCCAGTCACGAGCCATAATGGTTTCCCCTGTCTGCCAGTGCTTCAGATGACTGTCGAGACTGGATTTGGCGGCGAGTTGTTCATTTTCGATCGCCTGCGCCACCAGCGTATCTCCGCGAGAACCCTCGGGTAAATCACTCATGACCAACGGATCCAAATCAGGATTTTCCATGGCTTGGATGAGTCGAGCCTCTAGCAGTGCTGTAATGGCCAACAGATCGATCGGATGACTGACCAGATCGCAAATTCGCAATTCCAGACGGTTCAAGATATAAGGCCGCCGATCGCCATTGGGTCGCACAGAAGACCAGAGATGGCGGACATTTTGCATTGTGCCGAGACGAAGCTGTTGTTCCGTCCATTGGATAAAGTCTTGGTGACTGGTAAACAGCGGCACATGCTGGGGTGTCTGAGGAAAAACAGACCAGCGTGTCGAGTGGTAGCCCGTCACATCCCCGTTAAAAAAGGGCGAGGATGCACTCAAAGCTAGATACAGCGGGGCTTCCACCCGCACCAGACGACAGAGACGCATCAGTACATCTGGATCGCTCACCCCGATATTAATGTGGACACTGGCTGTCACGACCTTGGTTCCGTAGGTCTGCTCAATATAAGTATGGTAAGGATTTCCCGGATCCGATCGCCAAAACCGATCGGCAGAACCCTTCAACGGCAAGGTACTGCCTGGAATTAAGGTATAGCCATCGGCCTTGAGATAGTCTCGCAAATTCGCACGAGGCTGTAGCAAATCCAGCAGCGATCGTTCATAGCGGTAACTGGGCGGCGTGGTGTATTCCACATTTCGACTATCCGGTTCACGGATAAACCCTTCCAAATCCGCCACGATCCGATCGGACAGTCCTACGATGTCACCTTCAGCAGTTCCGGTGTAGACTTCGATTTCAAATCCCTTCGAGAGCATGAATCACTCACCTTATATATATGTAGGAAATTTGGCGTCTGAATTTTCTGAATTTAGCGCTAATCCCTCAGCACTTTACTCCTAAAGCACCCCGAATCACGCTGAGATGCCTTAGATCAAAAGATCAAAAAACTGGTCCCACTTCGGCATGTCAATCTGAATTTCCACCTCATCACGACCAATTTCTTCACTGGTGATCAGGGTGGGGTTGACGGCAGTTGCGACTTCGATCGTCACCCAGCTTTGCAGTTCCGGGGGCAGCAACGTCTTCAAGCGCCGGAGTTCGCTCATTTCCGCACGGGCAGTCGAAGCGGCATAGGATGTCATAGACCTACTCCAGAGAGACAAAAATAATAGAATTTCCCAGATCTATCATATCGAGTCCCATGGGTTTGGAACATAAAAATCTGGGGGATAGTTTTGATCCTACGTTTGATCTTAAAGGGGAGAAGCAGGCATGACAATCGAACTAACCGCCCTATTGACTGCCCTATTAACCGCCCTATCAGTCCCCTCAATCCATTTGATTTTCTTACGGGGGAGTCAGGGCTTGGGGAGAGACCGTGTCAGGAGGCAGAACCGTCGCGGATTTGGGTAGAGCGGTGGAGGGCGTTGAAGTGGAATTTTGGGAAATCAGGGTGATGGGCAAGGCAAACGTCAAAATCGCAATCAACGTGCCCAGGAAGTTAGCCATGACGGAAGAAGGATAGAGCGTAGTGGAGGAAGACGATGAGATTAAACTGCCAGGTTGCATAATAAGCGGATGAAATGTGCAAAAGTCGTGGAGGCTCCACCATTGTACCGATTGTTTCAATAAAAAAGGTATCGGTACCCCCTATTTATAAGATTCTGATAACTAAAAAACATCGGCAAATGTGCCAGTTTGATCAGTATTGATCAGCAAGATCGAAACCCTCTGCCCCTTCAAGACCGATCGCGCAGGGTTTGGTGAATGCTTTTTAGTTCTAAAAGAATTTCAGCTAACAGGTCTTGAGTCGGATCCGGCGCACGGTTTTGAACTTCGATCGTCACTTGTTTAATCTTCAGAACTTCTTTGGCGAAGCGCGCGACTTCACTGGGATGAAATAACAGGGGATCCGTGTGATGGGCACGAATTTCAGGATTGAGGCGTTTGGGATTGTAGGGCAGGTTGAGTTGGTAGGGATCGGTATTGGCATAGCGATATACCGACGCTCGCGATCGATTTAGGGCATCTTCCACGGCATCCACCTCCATCAGACCTAAAACGGGGGTCGGTTCTGGGAGAGAAAATTCAGGAGCAGGGTCAATCATTACGGCGCAAACAGGAATAGCAAGATTAGCGATCGTCATTTTAGGGCAAACCCGTCGCTTGATTCATCGGATTCGCGGGATTGGCGCAGCCAATAGAGAAGTTCTTGCTCTAGCTGTTCAATTTCGCGGAAAACTTCCTGCTTAAACCAAGATCCGAAAGCATCCAAAGGCGTAAAGTTTGGGTTGGCATCCCACTTGAGGTCCTGGGCCACGGGGGTCATATGGTTGCCCTTGAGCTTGCAGATCTCCGTGCGTCCGGGAAACCGATCGTCCAAAATGCCTGACAGGGTTCGGGTTTGATCCAGGGTGTCATTGCTAAATTTCACCAGCAAATTATTAGGCACCTCATAGCGATCGCGCACCATTCGGTTGGTCTCATCGGGCGTTGGCGTGAACTCGGGCGGTGTCATTGTGCCAAACTGCGGCGCAAATTGCTGCATCACCTGGGACATTTGCCCCATTAATGGAATTGAATCTTTCGCGGCAAAATTATTAAACGAAATCAAAATATTGCCCGATCGTTCCACTTCGTACAGACTGCCAATCAAAAGATGCAGCTTGCAGCCCATGCTGTGCCCCAGACCAAAAACGGGAAGGTTTCGCTCCGCAATGTATCGGTCTTCAAGAATGTAACGAGTCCGATCGAACTGCCACAGAACGGTTTCGGCGATATTTGTATGCTCAAACGTATTCACAAAGGGCGTTGCCACAATCACATAGCCCTGCTGTGCCAAAAATTCCAACAGCCGCCGATAGCTAAGATGCGGTAGCGTCGCGACAAATGCTCCACCCAAAAAATGAATCATCCCAATGGGACGCCGGGGAATCAATACCCAATTTCCTGAAATCTCAAGCCAATCCATGAATCCCTCATACCCATCAAACATACACGTCAAACCCACAACTCCATTCTAGGATGCAAATTGGGTTGGCATTCTACTGCCCATAGGCGGTGATTTCCCCCTTGGGTGGTTCGGTTCTACGGTGCCCAGCAAAAAGTCCTTCGGGTACTCTCATAAAAGCAAGGGTTCGATCGGTGTCATGCCCTGGAACCCGGTTTGTTTTCTCTGTTTTAAAATCTTTACCTTAGGTTTTGCGCTATGGGCGAGTGGATCTTGCCAACCTTGAGTCAAGTCTT
>JAAFJU010000261.1 GCA_013298165.1 Synechococcales cyanobacterium bin31.maxbin.ball.101
CTGTGTTGACGAAGGGTTGGTCGTAGACGAGCCAGGTGAGGGCGAGTTGGTTTTTGGCGAGTTTGGGATAGGCGGCCCAGATGGATTCTAAAATCCGATCGCCGAGGCTTTGCAGTTTGGCTTCTTTTTGGAAAAATGGCATAGCAGAATCACAAGGGGCAAAGATGAACAATCAAGCGCAAACTCAGGTAACAAATCAGTTCCAAACGCTTCAGTTCCGAACGCTAGCTAATCTCAATCTCTACAGTTCCCCAGAGCTAACGTCTCTCACGACGCAGTCTGGACCCGATCGCTTACTCAAGATCGAGCTGGCGATCGACCTGGCGATCGACCTGGCGATCGACACTAGCGAGAATTCAGAAGGCATCCTACCACCGACTGCTCCTTTAGTTGTCAAACTCGTAGCGGATTCTTATCCGGGTTGGCTGGATCCCCAGGATTGGTCATTATTAGTTGCGGATCAAACCGAGTATTGTGCGCCGAGGGTGTCGATCGCCGACCTCCCCAATCGGTTGCCTCAAGCGATCGCCTTCACCCAAGCCGCCATGGCAGAGCAGAACGAGTATCTCTGGGGCGGAACCGTTGCACCGAATTATGATTGTTCTGGATTAATGCAGGCAGCGTTCCTGAGTGTGGGCATTCAATTGCCAAGAGATGCCTATCAACAGGAGGCATTTTTAGAGCCGATCGACTGGACCGATTTGCCGAATTTATTGGAGCAGCTCATACCGGGCGATCTGGTGTTCTTTGGAACGCCACAGAAGGCAACTCACGTGGGGCTTTATCTAGGCCATGGTCAATACATTCACAGTTCAGGCCGGGAGCATGGCCGCAATGGCATTGGCATCGATCGGCTGTCCCCCGATGAGGCTCACCCCGTCAGTCAGCACTATCTAAAAACCCTACGCGGAGCAGGCCGAGTCACAAAGAGCTACAGTCCCTAATCCAAAATCCAAAATCCAAAATCCAAAATTCACCCCGCCCAATTAACCCCACCGCCATCCGGCACCGAGGGCAGGGGTTTGCGATCGTTCCGAATGCCCGTATTGGGATGAGAGTCCGGAAGAGAAAGGGTGATGTCATCCAAGATTTCAAATTCAAAGTCACCATCAATACTTTTGGCGCGGGCGATCGGGGGAGTGGTGACTCTGGGTGGAGCTGTCGGCAGCGGCGGTGGCGTAGCGGGCCTTTGATTGGAAGGTTTGGGGGCTGGCGGGTAGATGGCGGGAGCCGGATTTGGGGAGTTGGGGTTGCGATTGTGGGCGTTCTGCCGATCGTGGTTTTGACGATCGGTGTGCTGCCGATCGATGTGCTGCCGATCGCGGGCGGCTTGACGCTCTGGCTCAACCACTCGCTTCATGACGAATTCAATCGTCTCTGACTTCACCCATCCACGGGCCACTAACACCTCCCCAAACTTCATATCCTGACTAAAACTTTGGTCATTTAAAACCACCGCCACCTGAGCAGGGGTAATTAATCCTGCCTCAATTAGATAGCTGCCAAGGCGGGTCTGAGGTTCTGAAGACATCATGCCTAAGGGTGGAATCGCGTCGAGGGACATAGGAATTTCAATAGAGACGTTGATTTTCAGGTAATTCATTGTAGCAAATCAAAACGGGGGGTAGTGCTGTCTCTACCTACGGGATGAGGGGCCACAATTCCGGGGATTTAGGATTTTGAAAATTGTGGCAATTTTGAGACGCAGGTATCAAGTTTTCTCGATGCTCTTATGTTGGAGATTTGCGATTTAACTGCCGCTAATCCAAACCTATGTGATTGATTCATAACTAAAGTAGTGAGGTCAAAAATTATGCGATCCAAATCGAAAATCGAGGCTATCATGTGGGGCGGTCCAAGTTCCTGACGAGATATTCAGTGGTTCGGTTGAGTTTTATCCAGACGAAAAGGCTAGAGCAATGAGTGATACAACCTCTTTTCTTGGTGGCGCAGCATTAGCGGGATTAGCGGCATTAGTCGTGATGCGGGGCGGTCTTACGATCGGTTCGCCTTCGATGCCCTCCCAACAGTCGTTTCAGCTTCCTCAATTATCTTTAGGCCAAGGAAACATTAATCCCGCCACAGGGCAGGTTATTCCTACTTTGCCAACTCCTGCTGCTGCAGTTCCGGGCCGATCGCCCTACGAAGATGCAAAGCTAGATGTCAAAGTCGAGTCCCTAAAGGCCCAAATCGAGCAGCTTCAACTGCAAGTGCGCAGCCAGCAAACAGTGATGGATACGATGTCCACGCAGATGCGAACGGGAGCGTTAGCCCCGCAAGCGCAGCCCTCTATGGTCCCGCAACCTGCGGCGTTGCCTGTGAGTCCTTCTGACCAGGCGGCGACATCGATGTTGTCAGGATTGCCTTGGGCCTTGGGTGGCATGATGTTGACCTTTGGCGGTGGCATTGCATTGGTGGGAATGTTCGTGTTGCTGTCTCGGCAGAACCGATCGGGTCGGACGATCGAGGTGATTCATGATGATTACCCGGCCTACTTACCGACTGTCCAAGCTGCGAATCGTCGTCGGGTGCAAGTGATTCCGCCTCGTCGTGCAATTAAGCGCGTTGAAGTCGAAGAAGATTAAACCTCTAACAGATCCGCTCAGGGTGTCTGGCTTGGTTATGATGAGTGTGGTTTTTTGATCGCACTCATTTTTGTTTGAGCATTTGTCATGGATTCGCAACAATCTAGCCGATCGGTTTGGACGCTATCTCAGATGTGGCGTTCTTTGCCAATGCGATCGTTGACACCCTATTTATTTTTAGCTCCGGCGTTGCTGCTCTTAGGGCTAACGGTGTTTTATCCGGCGATGCAGGCGTTGTATCTCAGCTTTACGGAGTATGACCTGCTGAGTGCGCCGGAGTGGATTGGGTTAAAAAACTTTCGGATTTTGCTCAATGATGATTTGTTTTGGCGATCGTTTTCCAACACGTTGCTGTATTTAGTTTGTGTGGTGCCGCTGTTGATGACGTTGCCCTTGGGGTTGGCGATTTTGGTAAACCAGAAGCTGCGGGGGATCCAATGGTTTCGCGTCATGTTCTATACGCCTGTGGTGGTGTCGATGGTGGTGGCGGGCATTGCCTGGAAGTGGCTCTACGACAGTAATGGATTGTTGAATAAGGCGTTGTTTGGACTCTTTGGGATTGCGGCGATCGGGTGGCGGACGGATGCGAAGGTGGCGTTGTTTTCGGTGATGGCGGTGACGGTGTGGAAGGGGTTGGGGTATTACATGGTGCTGTATTTGGCGGGGTTGCAGGCGATTCCTGCGGATCTCTATGAGGCGGCGGCGATCGATGGTTCCGATGGGCTTCGCAAACATGTTGATATTACGATTCCGTTGATGCGACCCTATTTGCTGTTGGTGGGGGTGATTAGTGCGATTTCGGCGACGAAGGTGTTTGAAGAAATTTATGTGATTACGGGCGGTGGACCCAATAATGCATCGAGTACGATCGTTTACTACGTGTACAACCAAGCGTTTCAACAGTTGAAGATTAGCTATGGTTGTACCGTTGGATTGGCGATGTTTTTAGTGATTTTGATCCTATCTATTATTCGGTTGGGCGTTCAGCGGTTTACGGGAGATGAGACCACCGCTAACCTGGGCTAATACCAAATCTAGCAATAACGCATTGATTGGGGATCAACAAATCAACTACGACCAAAGAGGCTGCCATCCATTGGGTTCTAGCAGATGGAGTTTGCCTTGCGCATCTTTGCGAATAAAAAATTTGGCCATCGTCTTCTCCTGCAATAGGGAATTCTGGCCTTGCGCTCCTGGCGGGCGTCCCGGAGAATCTGGGCTTTCTTTGTCAAGCGTCCAATAATGAACTTCGATCGTTTTTCCAGGTGCAGGCAGGTTTGAAGCCTTGGATTTACCGTTCGAAGACCGATTCTTTTTTGACTCTAGCCGTTTAACCGTTACGATCGCTTTATGCTGAATAATCCCCTCAGAATACTGAAGCTTATCCCCAAACCTGGTAGTCACTTTTCGGCTCTCAATTTTATTAACTTTACCCACCACAATATAGTCAGAAAGGCGATTTAATTCTTTAGCAGGAATCGGTGGCAGAGCGGCGTTGAGGGTTTGGGTAAAGGCTAGAGGAGTTGCTGTTGCGATGACGATCGAGAGTCCAATCCAGAATAGTTTTTGGTTCATTTGAATTTATTCTTAGTGTCAAACCGTGATTCTGCATTATTCCACCCAACAGCTCTAACTTATGCACCATCCCTATTTTGTGGCTTATGACTTCGGCAATGATTCTGGCAAAACCAGGTAAAATGGTGAATATGATTGTCGAGTGATTTTTCATTAGAGAACCCTATGCCGGAAGGTCCAGAAATTAAATTAGCGGCCGATCGGATTGCGAAGGCGATCGTGAATCAACCGATTACAGAGATTTTCTTCGCATTTGAAAATCTAAAATCCTATGAAACAGCACTTTGCGCTGAACAGGTCGTTTCCATTCGGCCTCG
>JAAFJU010000195.1 GCA_013298165.1 Synechococcales cyanobacterium bin31.maxbin.ball.101
CACCCGGACCTGCCGCGATGCCCATTTTGCGAAGCTGTTCGCCCTCGATCGTGCTGAGAATCATCGCATCATCAGCCCGCAGTTCTCCTTCAAAGGTTTGGAAATACATGCGGAACATGTAGAACGCGGTGATTCCCGCTGTCACAAAGCCGATGAACCAGAGGTTTGGATTGGCTTCGTAGGCGCGGTGCAGAATTTCGTCCTTGGACCAGAACCCAGCAAAGGGGGGAATCCCACAAATCGCCAAGGTGCCGATCAAGAAGGTCGTCGCCGTAATCGGCATTAACTTCCGCAAGCCACCCATCAAGCGCATATCCTGCGCGTAGGCGGGATTATGGCCAACGGCTTCTTCCATCCCGTGAATCACAGAACCCGATCCCAAGAACAACATCGCCTTGAAGAACGCATGGGTCACAAGGTGAAACAGGCCAGCGCTGTAAGCTCCCACACCCATGGCCAAGACCATGTAGCCCAACTGGGACATCGTGGAATAGGCCAAGCCCTTTTTAATATCGTTCTGGGTGATCGCGGTCGTTGCACCGATGAAGGCGGTGATTGCGCCCGTCCAGGCGATCGTATCCATCACCACCGGAATCTGACTGAAGACCGGGAACATCCGAGCGATCAAAAACACGCCCGCTGCCACCATCGTCGCCGCATGGATCAGTGCAGAAATCGGCGTCGGACCTTCCATCGCGTCTGGCAACCAGACGTGGAGGGGAAACTGTGCGGACTTCGCCACCGGACCCAGGAAGACCAGGATGGCAAACAGGGCTGCGATCGAACCACTCAAGCTACCATTGGCCACCAACGTCTGAAGCCGATCGCCCATAATGGCAAAATCAAAACTCCGCGTCGCCCAAAACAGGCCCAAAATCCCCAGCAGCAACCCAAAGTCACCGACTCGGTTGGTCACAAATGCCTTCTGGCAGGCATCCGCCGCGCCTTTACGATCGTACCAAAAGCCAATCAGCAGGTAGGAACACATCCCCACCAACTCCCAAAACACGTACACCTGCACGAGATTCGGGCTGATGACTAGGCCCAGCATCGACGAACTAAACAAGCTCAAATAGGCATAAAACCGGACATAGCTCGCATCGTGAGCCATATAGCCATCGGTGTAAATCATCACCAACAGCGCCACCGTCGTCACCACCACCAACATCATTGATGTCAATGGATCCACGATGTAGCCCATTTGGAGTTTAAAATCTCCCGCCGAGGCCCATTCGAACATTTTGACGTAGGGTTCATGTCCCGAGACTTGGCTGGCCAAGATCCCGTAGGACAACACCATCGCCGTCCCAATCAGAAACACTAAAAAACCAGATGCGATGCCACGCAGCTTGTTTGTGTCTTTATTAAAGGAGATTAGTCCTAGACCCACCAGCATTGCACCCATCAGCGGCAACACCGGAATGATCCAGGCATACTCATAAATTGCATCCATAGCCGATCGCCACTCAAAAAACTACGAAATGATTTCTATTCCCTATTAGCCTAGCCCAAAGCCTTAAAAAGGGGACAGCGATTAAAGCCGTCCCCATAGAATTAATCTTAAGTTTTTGCTGCAAGTCTTCGATGCAAGTCTTTGATGTCGGTCTGATATGGGTCTAACTCACCACAGACGACAGCACCGTGTCCAAGACATCCCGAACCTGATCTTTACGATTCAAGTCTTCCAGGCGATGCACTAGTTTGCCTTCTTGGAATAATAAGACCGTCGGCAAATTCGTAATGCGATAACTGCTGGCCAACTTGAGGTTTTCATCGGCGTTGACGCCCACGAGCTTGAACCGATCGCCGAATTCAGACCTAGCCCGTTCGAGGACGGGATCGATCATTCGGCACAATCCGCACCAAGGTGCCCAAAAATGAACTAAAACGGGAGTCGAGGATTGCAGGACTTCAGATTGAAATGCCTGTTCGTTATTGATGCGTGCCATATCTTAAGGGGTTATTTATCTTATTGGGATCAAGTCTAGCAGGGTCGTTTGAGCATTACTAGCATCCCAGGTCGTTTGCATCGTCAGTTGATGACATGGTTTCCTTAAGTTACAAGTTCATCTCATCTTTTAGCAGTAACCATGACAAATTCCCCGCTCCCCAGACTCGATCGGCTCAATGCTCTCCGCAACCCAGAAGTAGCCGATGCGATCGTCTTTCTCCATAAATTCATGGCTTCAGAGCAAAATCTGACGGGCGAGGCATCTATGAAAACATCGGGCAAAAGTTTACAAGACTCGATGCCGAGGGATGAAATTTACAAGGCATTGACGCTTGTGCTGGACGAGTCGGAGTATCAGAATCTGGGGATCTGTGCCGAAAATCATTCAGAAGGGTTACTCGCGCTTCAACAATATTTAGCGGCGTTTGGAGAAGAGGTGCAACCGACTTGTGCGGATCCAGGTAAGCCTCTCTACATCAAATACAACGGTAAAACCCAAGGCTGCTATTCGGAGCCATACGATGGTGTTCATCGAGGCGTGATTATTTCTTGCCAATCGTCCTACGACGATGGCGTCAATGAAACCTTCGGGCATTTTCCACTGGATTTATTTGCACCGTGAAACGCTAATATCCTGGCGAACCAGGCCCCCAACCCCCAATTCTGGGGGCTTCGGAAATTCATATTCCCCCAAATTTGGGGGTTGGGGGCAGTTTGCCAGGATTTAAATCGATCAATCCTACGAACCTAATTCCTTCGATCGCCCCGTCGCGGCCTTCACGGCTTCAATCAAAGCACTGCGAAATCCCCTAGCTTCCAACGCGGCAACTCCGGCGATCGTCGTCCCACCGGGACTCGTCACCCGATCTTTTAATTCACCGGGATGCAGCTTAGACTCTTTCAACAGTTTGGCGGTGCCGAGGACGGTGTCGATCGCAAGCTGCATGGCAATATTACGCGGTAAACCCGAGGCCACGCCACCATCGGCCAAGGCTTCGACCATCAATGCAACATAGGCAGGACCAGATCCCGAGAGTCCCGTCACCGCATCCATCATCGATTCCGGGACTTCCACCACAGAACCCACCGCTGACAAGACGGTTTTGGCGAGATCTAGTTGGGCTGGTTTGACATGCTGGCCTTGGGCGATCGCGGTCACACCAGAACCCACCTGCGCTGGCGTATTGGGCATCGCTCGAATCACCGCCTTACCCGCAAAGGCAGACTCCAACTGAAGCAAGGCCGTCCCTGCCAAAATCGACACAATCACGGCTTCAGAATGTAATGCACCCAAAATCTGATGGGTGACTTGAGAAAAAATTTGGGGTTTGACCGCGAGTAGCACTAACTCACTGGCTGCCGCTGCCTGGGCATTGTCACCCGTGACTTGGACGCCATACCGATCGTGTAAAAATTCTTGCCGCGCCACAACCGGGTCGCTCACCAATATTTCTTGGGGTTGAAAAACCCCTTCAACGACAAGGCGGGAGAGGAGCGCTTCGCCCATCATCCCGCCGCCGATTAGTCCTAGTTTAGTAGCCAAACCACTCTTCTTCCTAATGCTCTAAAAGATAAGTAGCCTGAACAAAAACCGTTATCTCAGAACGTTCAATCCTCAGGCCATTACCTAAAAACAGTGATTACTGTACCATGCGCATTGGCTCAGCCGTCCATGCAGTAGAAGTGGTGGCAGCAGGGCGGACAACCCGAGTTGGCTGGATCGTTTCATGGACAACACCTGCTTGGGTGCTGACTTGAACACAGCTTGGTGTGAACAGGAAGATGCTCTCACCGATGCGTTCTTGATGACCATCGATCGCATAGGTTCCACCTGCAACGAAGTCAACCGCACGTTGAGCTTGGTCGGGGTCCATGATTGTCAAGTTCAAAACAACCGACTTGCGTTCACGAAGCGCCTGAATCACTTGGGGCATTTCTTCAAAGGTGCGGGGTTCAATCACCACAACCTCAGACAAACCATTGGAGGTACCGGGCATCCCAATCACATTGTTGACCGTATTGACAGGGGAGACATCGGTGCTAACTAAAGAAGAACGATCGCGAAGACGACGACGGGAGCGGCTGTCATCTTCTTGAGCGACTACAGCATTCTCATCTTGATAGAGATTTTGGTACTCTTGACCATCCATTTCGTCGTACTCATATTCGTAATCCACAGATTCATTAAAACCAACGAAATCGCGAATTTTGTTGAAAATACCCATGACCCACACTCCATTAACAATCGAACAAAACAGAAAACATTGAATTGAATACAACGACCAGCAGTTGCCAGACTATTGCAGGGAACTAAAAATTAAAGGCTTACTAAAACAATGGGACACACAGGATGTAAACACAGATTTCAAAAAAGAGATAAAAGTACTATAGTGAATATGTACTAATGAGACTCTTTTTCTAGGATAATGATCTAACTGAGTGAAGTCAAAAATCTCATCCGTACAAACACACTTGTCAACAATTCAATGAATCTGTTAACAAACATGCCACTAAGGTTAAGAGAATACTGCAAAACAGTAAATATTTCCAGTAATTCTAAATGATGCGTAAATTACACCAGTTTTAGAACGAAACCTGCTCTGTGGAACCCATTCACTCATTACAAGACCTCTATTAATTGCATTCAACTCTTCTTAATTTGAAGGCGTTAAATGTAAATGGAAATTCTCTACATTTTGTAAAAACTCAGAGAATTTACGGATCTCATTTAGCTGAATGAATGTATGAAAAGACGCTTGTTATGACGTTTGACATTGTCCTTCAGCGGCAGTGGACATAATCTAGCACAAGAGTTTGGAATGATCCACTAGGTCTAGCGTTATTTTTATTTTTTTCTCAAAAATATCGCTATATCTAGATCTAATCTAGGCCCGATGCCCAAACAAAACGCGCCCTGGGCGAATCATTGTAGCACCGCATTGAATGGCGATCGGATAGTCTGACGACATTCCCATAGAAAGATGGGGCAGGTGGAGTTCCTGGGCGAGCGTGGCCGCTTCTTTAAAGCAGATGATGAGTTCTGAACCGACTAGGGAAACGGGCGGGATCAGCATTAAGCCTTGGATTCGGAGGGCGGGGAGCTGGGTTAACTGGGGCATCGATCGGCGCAGATCCTCGGGAGACCACCCAGATTTAGTGTCGTCCGGTCGAAGCTTGACCTGGAGACAGGTGTGGATGGTTTTCCCTTCGGCCTGGGCATGACGATCGATACGCTCCGCTAGGGCTAGCGTGTCCACCGACTGAATCCAGTCAAAGTGTTGAACCACCTTGAGGGCTTTATTACTTTGCAAGTGACCAATAAAATGCCACTGGACATCGGGCAGATCGTGCAGTTCCTGCTGTTTTTGCAGGGCTTCCTGAACTCGATTTTCTCCAAAGTCTCGGATCCCAGCTTCGTAGGCCGATCGCATCAACGTCGTGGACACCTGCTTTGTCACCGCAATAATCCGAACGTTGTCAGGAATCTCTCGACAAAATTCACGAATGTAGGACACATGCTCCCGATCGCAGCGATTTTGGAGCCGATCGGCAGAATCCACCAAATCAGAATCCACCCCATCAGCATTCACCCCACCAGAACCCAAGACATCCAACATCACCCCACCTCCAATGGCATTCCCAAAAAGGCAAGGAGTTCACGATTGACTGTTTGAGGGGTTTCTTGCTGGATCCAGTGGCCGCAGTTGGGGAGAAATTTTAACTCAAAGTGAGCGGACACTTCACGGTGCAGGTCTTGGGCGAGGCGATGACTGAGAACGGCATCCTCTTCACCCCACAGCACTAGGGTTGGAGACAAAATCGGGCTAGAACGTTTCAGGACTGAAGACCAAGTGTCACGCACCCAGGTCAAGGGCGAAAAAAGCTGTCGATAATAATTCAGGGCAGCACCGATCGCCCCCGGTTGCCGCAGCGCGGCTTCATACATGGCGGAGGTTTCACGGGTTAAAAAGCCCTTTCGCACGGCCAAGCCCCGGAAGACCGTTTGGACAAAGTTCGTCAGGTTTTGCTGGATCAGCCATTCTGGCAATCCCGGCAACTGAAAGGCAAACAGGTACCAACTTCGACGCAGTTGGTCGAGATCCTGCAACAAATTCGCCGCAAACCGGGAGGGATGAGGCGCACCTAAAATAGCCAGACGATCGAGCATCTGCGGAAACTGCTGCGCAAACCGCCAAGCGATCGCCCCACCAAAGTCATGGCCTACAATATGGGCACGCTTGTACCCCAAATTCTCAATCAAACTGCGAATATCAGACGCTAAGGTCGCTAAGTCATAGCCCCCAGGCGGCTTATCTGACTGGTTATAGCCCCGCAAATCCGGCACAACCACTTTGAAGTGACGGGCAAGCACGGGAATTTGATACCGCCAGGAATACCAGAATTCTGGAAATCCATGCAACAAAATCACTAGATCGCCCTCGCCTTGGGTGACATAGTGCAAACGAATTCGATTAGCTTGAATAAACTGATGCTGCCACACAAGAATCTCACGAAGGGTTGAAGAGGGGAGAAAATTCTTTAAAAATTAGAGAATGAAGATGATACTGATGATCGTACTTCAAAATCTAAAGAATTCCTTAAAAACTACCCACTTTGCATCACCACTTCACGATCTCGCGATCCCATAGGCCCATTTGGCTCGATCGGTCTTAGCCGACTAATTCGACTTCACCCACGGAGACGCCTGTGCGAGACACCGCATAGACGGGCGTAGGACGCTGACCCAGCATATCTTGAGCCTTCATCGGGAACTTGGAAATATTTTCTAATTCCTGAAGCTGACTGATGGCTTCGGCCCCTTCGAGCTTCATCAGTTCACGATCGTCTCTCATTTCAGTCCAGGTAATCCCATAGTCAGAGACTAAAAATCGGATCAAGTGACTGTCCGCTAAGCTCACCATAAAGGAAGCACTGTTCATTTCGCCGCCACAGGTGTAGCAGGAAGCAATGTAGCCCTGTTTTTCCAGGACAATGGCCAAGGCTTGAAGGTTCATGACGAGATCCTTCACGAATTGGCTATGTTGTTGAGCAAGTCTTACAAACACAATTAATCTCCATTCGTCTGTCGCAATCCTAAAGAAATATTTAAGATTTTTAATATACCGTGAAAAAACGCATAGAAGCTTGAGTAGATGAAGAAATTTGATAGAGCAATATTTACCAAACACCCCTTCGCCCCATCTTAACGGGGTCCGGAGAGTTTAGACGTATCGACAGTGACAAAGCACTTCAGCATTCATGAACAGACTCATCAGGAATCCGTTATCCAGGTCACTCCAAGTTGTGACGTCCT
>JAAFJU010000062.1 GCA_013298165.1 Synechococcales cyanobacterium bin31.maxbin.ball.101
ATATCTCGAAAAAGAACTTTCCCTGGCTCGGTTTTATGGATTGATGGGATTTTTTGAAGCAGCCATGAGTGGGCTGGTGATCAGCGACTCGTTGTTTTTGACCTATGGTCTGCTGGAGATGCTGACGCTTTCAACCTATCTGCTGGTGGGCTTTTGGTATGCGCAACCCTTAGTGGTCAATGCGGCGCGGGATGCGTTCTTGACGAAGCGGGTTGGGGATATTCTACTGCTGATGGGAGTAGTGGCGCTGTCGGTCTACGCCGGAGGACTGAATTTTGACACCATGGAGCAGTGGGCCAAGAGTGCTGACCTTGCCCCTGGAATTGCAGCAGCTTTGGGGTTGGCGCTGATCGCAGGTCCAACGGGAAAATGCGCGCAGTTCCCATTGAACCTCTGGCTCGATGAGGCGATGGAAGGCCCTAATCCGGCATCGATTTTGCGGAATTCGGTGGTGGTAGGCTGCGGGGCTTATGTGCTGATTAAATTACAGCCAATTTTGAGTTTGTCTCCGGTGCCGCAGGCGACGCTGTTGATCATTGGAACGACGACGGCGATCGGTGCATCTCTCGTGTCCCTAGCTCAGATTGATATCAAGCGGGCCATGTCCCACTCGACCAGTGCTTATTTGGGCTTGGTTTTTATTGCGGTGGGGCTGGGCTGGACAAATTTTGCATTGCTATTGCTGCTGGCCCATGCGATCGCGAAGGCATTGATCTTTATGAGTGTGGGTTCCATTATTTTGACCACCTCGTCCCAGGATGTGACGGAGCTGGGGGGCTTAGCGCGGAAGATGCCCATGACCACCTTGGCTTACATTGTGGGCAGTCTCGGGCTGGTGGGGCTGTTCCCATTAGCGACTTACTGGGCGATGTTAGAGGGGATTAGCAACTATTGGGCTAATTCACCTTGGGCGGTGGCGGTGATTTTGTTGGTGAATGGACTGACGGCCATTAGTTTAGTGCGGGTGTTTCGGTTGGTGTTTTTGGGTGAGGTGACGCCGAAGACGCGACGATCGCCGGAGGTGCCTTGGACGATGGCAGTGCCCATGGGGGTGTTGGTGGTTTGCACCTTAGTCCTACCGCTGGGAATGCAGCAATTGGAATTGTTGCCCGCCTTTGGCGAGGTTGACCTAACTTCAGCACTGATGTTGAGTTTGTCAGGACTGATTGGCGGATTGGTTGGGAGTTTGATTCAGCTCAATCATGTTTGGTTGCGTCCGATTCAAGCACCGTTGAGATTTGTTCAGGATTTATTAGCCTACGACTTCTACGTGGACAAGTTTTATAAGGTGACAGTGATCTGGGCGGTGAGTAATCTATCGGCCCTTACCTCTTGGTTCGATCGGTACATCGTCGATGGAGCGGTGAATTTGGTGGGGTTGGTTTCACTCTTTAGTGGGGAAGGACTGAAGTACAGTTCATCGGGCCGATCGCAGGCTTATATGCTGACCATTTTGCTGGGAGTTGGCGTGATTGGGCTGTTTTTGTCCTGGTCGAAACTCATTGTTCCGGCTCTTTAGAGTCTGTTTGTAATTGTTGAAGACCCGATCCCCCTAACCCCCTTGGAAAGGGGGAACCGGAATTTGGATCAGTTTTTAAATAGGAGATCTGGGATGTTGTTGAGTGTGTTGATTTTGATTCCGATGATGATGGCGATCGCCGTTGGACTGTTACCGTTAAATCCAACTCAGATCAAAACACTGGCCCTGTGGGTATCGGGGGTGCTGTTTGGGTTAACCCTTGTGTTGATGGCGAAGTTTGATCCGTCGATCGCAGGGCTGCAATTTGTTGAAAATCTCCCCTGGATTTCGGAATTGGGATTGGATTATCGTCTAGGCGTAGATGGATTGTCGCTGCCGCTGTTGGTCTTGAATGGCCTACTGACCTTGATTGCGGTGTACATTACCGACCCGGCAGTAATGCGTCCCAAGTTTTACTATGCGATGATCTTTCTGCTCAATAGCGGTGTCGTTGGAGCCTTTTTAGCCCACAACTTGCTGCTGTTTTTCCTATTTTATGAATTGGAATTGATTCCGCTGTATTTACTGATTAGCATCTGGGGCGGTGCAAGACGGGGCTATGCGGGGACGAAGTTTTTGATCTATACCGCCATTTCTGGAATCTTGGTGCTGGCGGGATTTTTGGGATTAACTTGGCTGAGTGGTTCCACCTCGTTTGACTACAATCCACTGCTCAGTCAGGGATTGCCCATGGGTTCGCAGTTGTTGCTTTTGGGGGCGATCGTCGTTGGATTTGGCATCAAGATTCCGCTCTTTCCCTTTCACACTTGGTTGCCCGATGCCCACGTTGAAGCTTCGACACCGATTTCAGTGTTGTTAGCGGGGGTACTGTTGAAACTGGGAACCTATGGCTTACTGCGGTTTGGACTTGAGTTATTCCCAGAAGCTTGGGTCGTGGCGGCTCCTTGGTTTGCGAGTTGGGCGGTGGTGAGTGTGTTATTTGGGGCATTGGCCGCGATCGCACAGACCGATATGAAAAAGATGGTGGCCTACAGTTCGATCGGGCATATGGGATTTGTCCTGTTAGCCGCTGCGGCTGCGACTCCGGTGGCGATGGTGGGGGCGTTGTTTCAGATGATCGCCCATGGATTGATTTCGGGGCTGCTATTTGTATTGGTGGGCCTAGTGTACAAAAAGACGGGAACCCGCGATATCACCGTGCTGCGGGGCTTATTGAATCCGGAACGGGGCTTGCCGATCGTTGGAAGTCTGATGGTGTTAGCCGTAATGGCTTCGGCGGGAATGCCGGGAATGGTGGGTTTTATCTCTGAGTTTCTGATTTTCCGAGGCAGTTTTGCGGCTTATCCGACCCAGACCTTGCTGTGTTTGGTTGGGACGGGATTGACAGCAGTTTACTTCCTACTGTTGGTGAACCGGACGTTCTTTGGGCGGTTGCCGGAGCAGTTTTATGATTTGCCTGTGGTGACTTGGGGGGAACGCTTTCCGGGGTTTGCTTTAGCCATTCTGATTGTGGTGCTGGGCCTAAACCCAAACTGGCTGTCGCGTTGGACTGAGGTGACGACGATCGGATTGGTGCAAGACTCGGCGATCGTGATTCAACAGCAGAATGATTTACGGGAGACAGCGTTTGTTATAGATGCTTTACCGTAAGATTTTCTCAAATCCCTTGCTTTGATTGCACAATCCCCGATCCCCCTAAATCCCCCTTCCCAAGGGGGACTTTGAGACCATTTTCAGTTCAGTCTCTTATCTCCGGTCCCCCCTTTTTAAGGGGGCTAGGGGGATCGGGTTTCAGACCATTAACCAACCAAATCCTTTTTGAGCGTATTATGCCAACAACATCAGCCACTTCAAACGCACCACACCCCTTTGAAGCGATTCTGCAACGGCTCTCTCAGGGCGATGGGTTGTTGCCGGAATCTGAGATTAATTTGTTAGAAGTGATGGGGATTTTGGAGAGCTATGGTCATGTGATTAATGACTACCAAATCAATCTGCGCTACATTGCAGACCAGCAGTTTTTGGTCCTATTTCCATTCTATAAATACATGAATGGGGACGTGTCATTTAAGCGCTTGCTGAAACATTGGCAGCACGATCGAATCAATTACGAGTTCAGTGAATACTGCATGAAGGCCATGATGTACCATGGCGGCGGGGGCATGGATGCCTATTTGGATACGCCGGAATTTATAGAGTTGGCCAATCGGGCGATCGCGGCAAAAACAAAAAACAATCCTCTGATTCAAGGCTTCAATAAAATCTCATCTGAATTCCTCCTTGAACAAGTCCGTCAAATGTGCTACTACCGAGCGCTGGGACAGTTTTGGAATATCATGGCGGACATGTTTTTAGCTTTAGCCGATCGCTATCACAGAGGCGAGATCAAAGAGATTCGCGATGTGATTCATCATGTCAAAGATGGCTTGGTTAGTGCAGCGGCTGATCCAATTTATTACAGCGTCGAGATTAATGGCGAGACGTATGATTTGATTCCCAAGTCTGTGGGATTAACGTTTTTAGTCGATACCGCCATTCCTTATGTGGAAGCTGTGTTTTTCCGATCGTTGCCGTTCATGGGAATTCTGTCCTACAATGCCCAAGCTCAGCAATTGCCAGCAGAGCAAGGGGAGTTCATCTACGGAGCCTTGTATGCTGATCCCATTCCAGCAGGCAGTGCGGGCGTTCCACCAAGTTTGTTAGCCCGAGATCTCGTGCGATATATGCCGGAGTATCTCATGGCCTACTACCGAACCTTCAGCCGTGGCGAATCGGATTTGAGTGTGAAGTCGATCGTGAGTTTCCAAAAATCGATGTTCTGTGTGACGAGTGCGGCGATCTTGGGTCTTGCGCCACATCCATTTGATAGTGCTGATGCCAAAGCTCAAGCTGAAAACCGTAAGCATTTTGAGGCTTGGGTCGATCGGTTAATCAATAGCCGATCGCGCTTGGAAATTGTGCAGACGGGCTGAGGAGAGTCGATCGGGGAACAATCCCCAAATCATCCATAACAGTCATCAGCGACACTTGACGTAAATTCGCTAACTCGATCAGAGCTTCTGCCCGATCGGCAGCTAACTCCTCAATCCGATCGCTCACCTCGGATAACCGTTCCTGTTCGGTATGCGTGATTATTTCAGCATCACGTCGATCGCGTAGGGTGATAAATTCCTGATGAGTCTCTTCTGGCAATATATGGTTGATTTTGAGTAGTAGTGCTGTCTCTTGTTCACTCAAAACTGAACGTTTACGCCGAGTCCGTACGGCGCAAGCACGACGCATCAGATTTTCTAGATCAACTTCGTTCAGACCATCAACAGCTTTGAAGAGTTCATCGACACTCATAACAATGTTCCTGAAGAATCAATCATCATTATAGGGGAATTCCATATCCACAAGTAGGGTGCATGACCTTTTCGACATTACTTCAAATATCGGTTGCACATTTCCAGAACTTGATTGATGGCTCCCAGCAATACAGGCATTTCATGTTCCCCGTACATTGTGGTCTCATAGACTTGACCGATCGTCGCCCAGCGATAAAACTTCCACCCGGTCCCATTGGTCACAATGCCCAAAATCTCAATCTCAAAATCATCCTTCTTCGCGCTGCTTCGATCGTAACATAGGTCTAATGGGCCAATTCGCGGTACAGTGTTGTATCACAGGTCGTCTTGTCATCTGTCTGCCGATTCTGTCTGTCGATTAGGTTAACGCTGGAGCGCTCCCATGGGCATGGCTGTTGGAATGATTGAAACCGTTGGATATCCGGCTGTGTTGGCGGCTTCGGATGCCATGTTGAAAGCTGGACGAGTGGCGCTCGTGAATTACGAAAGCTGTGCCAGTGGACGGTATATGGTCTCCATTCGGGGACCTATCTCGGAGGTGCGGAGTGCGATGGAAGCGGCTTTGGAAATGGTAGCGAAGATGCCCGGTGATGCGGAACTTGTAACCCATATCACGATTCCAAATCCCTCAGATAATCTAGAGGCGGTGTTGCCGATCGGCTATCGGCCTTCAGCGGAACCCTTCCGGATTTAAAACCGAATCTAAAACAAGACCCTTGACTGTAGATTGAATCATTTTTCTTAGGAGCGCTAGTCATGCCACAGGCAGTTGGATCACTCGAAACAAAAGGCTTTCCCCCCGTATTGGCGGCGGCAGATGCCATGGTCAAGGCAGCGCGGGTGACGCTGGTGAGCTATGTGAAGGCGGGAAGCGCTCGCTTTACAATTAATATTCGCGGCGATGTTTCGGAAGTGAAACGGGCGATGGAAGCGGGCATTGAGGCGGCGCAGAATACGCCCGGTGGCGTCTTGGAGACTTGGGTGATCATTGCGCGGCCCCATGAGAATGTGGAGGCGGTGATGGATATTGAATATACCGAGGCGGTGGAAGTGTTCCGATCGTCTGTGAATGGCTACAGCATGTTGCGGAGTAGTCAGAATCCGTAATGGGGTGATGGCGTGATGGGGTTTGACCCGTTGATGATTTTGTTGGCGGGTTTTGGGGCGTTTGGTTTATTAGGAGAGGCGTGATGACGAAGGCTGTTGGGTCATTGGAGACAATCGGGTTTCCGCCTGTGTTGGCGGCGTCCGATGCGATGGTGAAGGCGGGGGCGGTGACGCTGGTGAGCTATGTGCGGGCCGGAAGTGCGCGTTACACCATTAATATTCGCGGGGATGTGGCGGAAGTGAATGCGGCGATGGCGGCTGGCGTTGAAGCGGCGAACAATACGGCGGGCGGACATTTGGTGACTTGGGTGGTGATTCCCCGGCCCCATGAGAATGTAGAGGCGGTCATGAGTATCCGCTATAACGAAAAGGTGGAAGGGTTTCGCCGATCGGTTGAGGGGTTTTATGTCTTACCCGGTGCGGACGAAGAAGCATAATAGAACCATCGTCAAATCAGTGAGCCGATCGCTTGCATGAACCATTGGGCGGCGGTGATGTTGGTGTCTTGGGTGAGGCGATCTAGAGTTTGTTGGAGAAGCATGATCGGTAGACCGGAGAGAATCCGAGAGGTTTCAATGGGTTGGTAGGTGCCGTTGGGTTGAAGTTGGAACGCGAAGATTTTGTAGGCTTTGGCGTCGATGATCCAGTATTCGGGGATGCCGAGGGTGGCGTAGAGTTCTTTGATGGGGGAGAGGTCGGCGGCGAGGCTGGTGTCGGCGACTTCACCGACGAGATCGGGGATACGACATTCGTTGAGGTTAATGCGGCGTTTTTCTCCCAGTTCCCAACTCGGTGCGCCTTCGCCGACATAGAGGACGAGATCAGCGGCAGCAGCTTGATAGCCTTCTTTTTCCATGAGGCATCCTCCAAGGGATTTGGCAGGTTGTTCAGGATGGGCAATGAACCATAATCCTAAAATTATGGTGAAAAGTTCCCGAACTTCTGAATGCCGAATTCCTTCCCAGCCCATATCATCAGCTTTCAAATATCCGTTGTGATAGTAAATTCGATGCCTCCCACGCTCAGGAAGACGACCGCGATAGCGCTCGTACTCTTCCCAAGTAGCAGGTTGCCAGGTGGAGGTTGTTTTTTGGGGTGGGGTTGAAGCGATCATAGGTGGTTCTCACGATGATTCCACAGGTCTATATTATAGAGATGGGAAGCAGGACTGTTATCAGCTTAAGTTTAATGTTAGAGATTGTTTTGGCCGTTTTGGCCGTGTCAGCGGCAGCGGGAATGCGATCGGTCTTACCCTTGTTGACCATTGGTTGCTTGGCGGGATCGAGTTTATGGTCGAAGGTGCCAATTTTGGAGCATATTTCGCCTCCAATCTTGTCGGGAATTTTAGTGGCGGGTTCTCTCTTTGAACTCCTCGCCTCTAAAAATCGAGTCAGCATTCGAATTGCTCAGATTTTAGAATTGACCTTAAGCCCTCTAGTCGGTGGGCTTTTGGGGGTGTCGATCGCCCGTGCAGCAGATCTGAGTGATGAACTGATCTGGTTACTTGGGATCGTTAGTGGGCTGTTGGCCTTTGTGTTGCAATTGGTCCAAGTGGGATGGTTTTATCGGCTGCGGGGATTGCCCATGTGGGTCATCTTGTCCCAGGATTTACTCTGTGTTTTGCTGGTCATTTTTGCGGTCAATGCGCCGCATCACGGCGGGATCATCGCGCTGTTTCTATTTTGGTTTGCCATTCGGAGTGCCAGTGAATGGCGGAAATGGTCCCGATCGTCCCTGAAGGATTAACCGCAGCCCCCTCTCTACACCTTGATTACGCCCCGATCGAAGACTTTGCCATCAGTCCCAATGCCTTGAATCACCATGGCTTTTTCGTAGAGTTCAATGGTGCTAAACCCAAAACGAGAGACGGCAAAAGCAGAAATTCCGGAAGCCTTGACAGGTCTTAAAGATGCACCGCCGTGGCCTGTGATCAGATAAGTAGTGCCGTCTAGAGGGCGACTGCGCTCGTAGTGATGCTCGTGGCCATTAATATAGAGATGAACACCATGCTCTTTGAAAATCGGCGTAAAGAGTTTCACCATATCTGGACTGGTCCCATAGTGACCCGAGGAATAAATCGGGAAATGGCTATAAACAATCTTCCAAGGCGCTTTACTATCTTTGAGTTGCTGCTTGAACCAAACGAGTTGATCATCCCACGGAATACTGACATTCAAATCCAGGACAAAAAACTGGGCTGGCCCTTGGCGGTAGGTGTAGTATCGGCTGTCCATGTTGAAACCGGGATACTTCACCTGAGGCTCGCCATTCTCAGTGCGCGTGTCGTGATTTCCAAGGCAGGCCCGAAACTTGACGCCAGCTTTTAATAGATCAGCGTAGGGATCTTCAAAGGCGATCTTAATCTTGGAGATTTCACCGCTGTTGTAAATGTTGTCGCCGCCCAAAACCGCTAAATCAAAGGGCGATCGTTTTCGGTACTCCGCCATGGCACGACCGACGGCAAACTGATTTTTATCCCCTGACCCAGAATCGGCAGTGGCCACAAATCGCAGTTGCAGCGGGCCAAGGTCGATCGGATTAATAGCGTCCTGTCTCGCGGCAAGGGTCTCGGGGGAGGAGTTGAACTGATCTTGCTCTCGGCTCACATCAGCCACCGATCGCAGTCCATACCCGGCAAACCCAGCACCCAATCCACTCAATCCAGCCAAGATTAAAAATCGTCTACGTCTAAAAGCCATAAGTTTTACCGCGCAACGTTGCCTGATCTAGAAATGTGCCTTTGATAGCTTTAATATAAAGGATGAAATGAGCCATTGGGTATGAGGTTTGTATGACTGAGCAAGCGCCACAACCGGAAAATGAACCCACAAACCCGCCGACTTCTCCCATGAAATCGGCAGCTCCCCCTTCGGCCACTTCAGAAACATCAAAACAAGTTCTCAATCAAGCGATCGACTGGATCACGACAACAGCAATTCGATTACGCCCCACCGCGATCGGGCTATTGGGGACGATCGCCTTGCTCAGTCAGCAGGGCAAGCAGCAGTTAGAACTCCAAGAAAAAAACGCCGCGAGTCAAGGCAAAACCGTTGCACCGATCGATTGGACACCTGTAACGAAGCTGGCCGATCGGTTCTGGACGACCGTACGTCCGCTCTGGCAGAAGATTCTCACGGCGGCTAGACCTCGCTTGCCGGAGTCGTTTCAACCGTTGGACGATCGGGCCTTATCCGGGATTTTTGCAGGGACGCTGTTGCTGATTCTATGGTTTTTCTCGTTATTTCCATCGGGCCAAGCCGCTACGCCGCCACAACAGCCTGCGGCACAGCGATCGCCCTACGCCCGCACCTACAGCAAACGCCCGCCCTCGCCTCAACCTGTCACCCGACCTAATCAATATGACAGTCAATCCATGCCGATCGCTGACCTAAGCAGCCCGTCCCAAACCGTCGTCCGATCGCAGCCTGTAGCAAAGCCCGTGACTCCGATCGCGCCGACTCCCGTTCAACCACCCGTTCAAACCCCGGTTCAAACTTCAGTTCAAGCCCCAGCTCAAACACCTGTCCAATCTGAAATTCTCAGTCCCGAAGCGAGTCGTCGATTGAAACTCCGCCAAAATCTAGATTTAATTGCGAATGCATTGGTGGACCAAGCGATCGTGGGGATCCGTCCAAACGATCGATCGCAGTCCCTGACGATAACCCTCAGCGATGCCTGGTACCGCAGTTCTGAAGACACTCAAACAAATTTGAGTAATAGTCTGCTGGTAATTGCCCAGGGTCAAGGCTATAGCCGTGTGCAACTGGAAGACACGGAAGGCTCAGTAGTGGCGCGCAATCCTGTGGTGGGTGATGGGATGATCGTGGTGCAACGGAGTCGGTAGGTTGGGTTCGGGCTTTGCTGACGCAACGCTTCGCGAACGGCTCCGCTCAGCCCCCGAAGACTCTGCAAGAATGAGAACGACCCTGCTTAGTCCAGGAGTATTCGAGGATTGAGTCATTCAAAATCGAGCGGTGAGCGGAGTCGTTCGCCTAGCGTTGTGACAGCAAAACCCCGGTCCCTCTCTACGACGCCAAGATCGAGGGCTGAGCGGAGCCGAAGCCCGGTCCCTCTCTACGACACCAAGATCGAGGGCTGAGCGGAGCCGTTCGCGAAGCGTTGGTCAGCAAAGCCCGCCTCTACGACGGCAACTGTCCCTTCAACGCTTCCAACGCCGCCCAACGCCGATCGCCCTCGGGCTGAGCATTCTCCGGCGACACCTTCGGAATCCCTTCACAGGCATCCCCACAGACATTTTTGTACGGCATCTCCAGACAAAGCTGCTGATACACCCACTCACTGGGATCAAACAACCCATTCTTAGAAACCGTCTCCACCATGTCATCCAACTCCAGATCTTCCTCAAACGGAATTTCCGCCTTCCCCTCTTCCCCGCCTTCCGTGAACCAAAGCATCTCCGTCGTATCGATACTGAGCCGATGGTTGTACTGAGCCAGACACCGATCGCAGGTCAACGTCACGATCGTCTCCGCCACCCCAATAATTTCCAGATAGCTATCCTTATGCGTCACCTGAACCTTAGCCTGCACCGGAGTCAGACTCGTCAACTCAGGAAGAATCGCCTTAAACTCAACCGTCTCACGACCTTCCAGGCGATGCAACAGATGAGGAATCGAAATAGGTTCTGTCATGATAAAGCGCTCTCCACAAAGCAAAAAATAGTCATCCAATCCAACTCCCCCAGAATTGGGGGCCGGGGGGCGGTTCGTCAGGGTGGTATGGGTCAGCTCACAGCCGTCTTCAATTGAACCACCAAAAACCGATCGGGTTCCTGTCCCTGACTAAAATTCTCCAGGTCCGGATGGTCCGACAACAACGCATGAACCTCGCGCCGATCGGCAGACGACAACCCATGCATCTCGTACCGTTCGCCCGTCTCCCGCACCGATCGAATGGCCTCGTTCACCTGGGAGATCAGCTCTGTTTCCTTTGCCGCCCGATAGCCTCCGAGGTCCAAAGTGTAAGAACCCCGATCGTAATCCGGCTGATTCAAATTTAACGTCACCGTCGCTAAATACTGCAACGCATCCAGCACCGCGCCTTTTTCGCCGAGCAAAAACTCTCGCTGACGATCGGTAAGCTTCGAATCATCGATCGTCAGCCAGCAGCTTGACTGTTGATGCTCGGTCTTGATCTCCGTCTGAACCGCCGCCGGAATCGCCGCCAACTTCAGAAACTCATCAAGCCAAGCCCTGCCCCTAATTTGTGATGGATGATCACCCATAACGCCCCGCTCAATGAATTCTAAAACCGGGGTTCGACTCCGCTCACCCCTCAACCTTCGTAAGCTGAGCGGATCTGTTCGCGGAGCGTTTCAGCAACGCTCCCGAACACTCCCACCCATTAAACCCCGTAGGCTGAGCGGAGACGAAGCCTGAACCCAACGCAAAAACTAAAAGGGTAGGTCCTGAATCCAGAACCTACCCCTTTATCCTACCAATTTGCCTCAAACTTAAAGCACGTTAGGATTTCTTCTTCTTTTTCGACCCAGGCTCAAAGGCGATCGCACTCACATCCACCGTCGCCGTCGCTGCCGTCTTACCAGAATTCTCTGCATCAACGATTTTTTGCAGATTCTCTGGCAGCGGCTCACGGGACAGCACGAAGGTTTGCACCGTCTGGAAGATATTCCCGATGACCATGTACATTAGGACACCAGCAGGCAAGGGGAAGAATAAGAACATGCCAGAGAAAATCACGGGCGTGAACTTATTGATGGTTTCCTGCTGCTGCTCTTGTTCGGTCTTTTCACCACCGACAGGACTCTTCCCAGTCAACTGTTGGCTGACAAACAAACTCGCTCCAAAGAACAAGACCATCGCGACGGTATCCCAGTGAATCGTCCCATCGGCATCTCTAGCGCCTACATGACCCAACGCCTTAATGAACAGGAATCCCTTATTCGAGGCTAGTCCAGGGATAAACGCTTGAACCGTTGCATCACCGGGCTGTAAGGCGGTAATCGTTCCGTCGGGGGCGATCGAAACCCGTTCTGCTCCCGTCATCACCTTATAGGTCGGCTTCAGATCGGTTTCGGGATACTGGGCTGCTAGTTTGCTGAAGGGTGTGCCTTCTAAGGTCTGGAAATCGACGAGGACCTTATCGCCAACGCCGACTTTGTTACCAGCGGGGAGAATCGCTTCAATTTTTTGGTGAACACCATCGGCTAGATAGATGTTCTGCGCATTCACCTTGAAGGCTTGCGGCTGAACCAGCGCCATTTGCTCTTGAGGCAAAATGTTCAGACTGATGTTGTAAGGAACGTCCGAGAACGGCGATCCCCGCAGTGTGGCAAAGAGGGCAAACAGCACAGGCATCTGCACCACCAAGGGCAGACAGCCCGCCAAGGGGTTGCCAAACTCTTTGTAGAGCGCGCTGATTTCGGTTTGCTGCTTAGCAGGGTCGTTTTTGTAACGCTCCTGGAGTTCTTTCATGCGCTTTTGCATGACGGGCTGTGACACCTTCATCTTGCGCATGTTACGAATTTGCCCAGCACTCAATGGCCAAAGCACAAACCGAGCGGCTAAGGTCAAGGCGACGATCGCCAACCCGTAGCTCGGCACTACGCCATAGAAGAAGTCTATGAAACGCAGCATTACATTGTTTGAGAGAAAACCAATACCGAAGTCCATGCCGCCTACTGCTGCCTACTAAGCTAATTTACAAGAGAATATTTTTGACACATTCCACAAACGAGCCTCTACATCATAGATCCAATCCAAACCGATAGGGGTTTCGATCGTTTCAGACCTGATTGTAAAATCCTAGCTCTTTTGTTTTTTTGCAGAAACTTTTTGACTGTCGCTGCTGGGTTGCTTTTTCTCAGCGATTCGCTCGTTGATGTAGTCCTGAAGTTCACGGAACTTCGGCACCGATCGCATTTCCAGACGGCTTCCATCGGTCAAGGTCAACACCATGTCACCCCACAGGCCCAGACCCCGAGGAACCGTTGCCACACTCTCGATTTCGCGGTAGACCACGTCCGATCGTTCCCGTCCCATCCATCCGCCTTCAACGGTGATGCGACGACTCGTAATCCGGTATCGCAGCCAAATTGCACGGACGATCGCTCCAATGGTCAGAGGTAGACAGACCACCGTGATCGCCAGCAAGGTATTGGTGATGACGTCGCCAATGTGCGGTCCGCCTTCGTAATAGACCTCTTCATTAATCGCCATGCAAAACCTCAGCTTTTTTTAACAGTTGCTCTAATTCTTGCAGAAACTGACCGTAGTTATAAGTGAGGGCTTCCGAACGGACCAAAATCACCATCCGGAGTCCTCCCTCTAGGCGAGGCAAAAATTGTCGGACGATCGCCTTAAGCTGACGCTTGATGCGATTCCGCACAACGGCCCGTTTACTGACCTTTTTGCTGATGGAAATTCCAACTTGAATCGGCAAGACCTCTACTGAATCCCCAGTCAGGGGTTGACGCAGAACCACGAGATGTAACCCCGTTGCCCGTCGCCGCTTTCCCGATTGATAGACCCGATCGAAATCTTGCCGCTGTTTGAGTCGATTCGCTTTTGGGAGTCCCAAAATTGACCGTCCCAGTTCTCTAAATTACGCGACTGAAACGCAAGCCCGCCCTTTGGCGCGCCGTGCTTTAATCACTCGACGACCGTTCGCCGTCCGCATCCGTACCCGAAATCCAGAAACCCGTCTACGTTTACGACGAGTTCCTTCCAATGTGCGTTTCATAAAACTTACTCCAACTCTGGGTCAATTACATCTGACCACGAAAAAAAGTCACGGCTTATTACTGTACTCTAAATCACTAACTAATTTCAACAATCCAGGTTCCCAAATCTCGAAGGAGGGGAACGTCGCCAGGGGTCTGAACGCGGCAGTTGAAGTAATACATGCCGTTGTTGCGGGGGTTGCGGACGTTGCTGAAGTGGATTTCCACAGCGGTTCCGGCGGCGATCGGCTCAACAGGGATGACTTTCAGGAAGTGGTTTTCTTCTTCCCAGATGACTTCTTGGACTTTGACATTTTTGCCGTTGACGATAATTTCGACATTTTTGGTATCGAAGGATCCGTTGAAGTGGTCGGAGTAGTCAATGGTGAACTCGGAGACCGCATACTTCATTTTTTTCTTGTCGAGACGGAAGCGATAGCGATCGGTGCCGTTGGGGGTGCCGCCGAAGTCGAGGCGACAGGTGAGTTGCTGGTTGCGCTCGACGCCGCTGAAGAGATTGAGTCCATCGCAGCCACCCGAAGCGAGGCTAGCTTGAGGCTGGACCGCCACGGCGAGGAGACCCATGGCCGCCATCAGGGAAAGGGAAGATGTCCTGCGGAACAATCGAGAGGGAAATTGCATAGTTTTTCGTCCTGAACCGAATGGGTGGGGAAATTGTGTCTTTATTTTAAGGCAACGGTGGTGATCAATCTGTAGGGAACTGTGACAGTCCTTTCTGCAAAATCTCGAAGAATTCCGACCAAAAGCCCCGTGACGATCGTTCCCCCCAAAAAGTTCCAGGATTTTGAATCCCTGCTTTGACGTAGGATGAAGAGTAATGCCCAAAAACATGTAGGGATTTTTTCGCCATGACCCGACCCTATCAGCCGCTTAACACCTGGAAACTGTTGGGGATGTACTTGTTGTTGAGTACGATCGCATTTTTCATGTTGCTGCCGTTGCTGTGGCTGGTGAGTACGGCGCTGAAGTCATCGGGGGAAGATCTGTTCAAGTTTCCGCCGCAGTTCATTCCGGCGCAGCCGACGCTGGAGAATTTTGTCAAAGCCTGGAATGCCGATCCGAAAAATCCGTTTAGCCGATACTTTTTGAATAGCATTGTGGTCTCATTTTTGACAGTGGTGCTGAATTTGTTATCTTCGACACTTGCCGCTTATCCATTAGCAAGGTTGGAATTTAAGGGGCGTGATCTCATCTTTTCGACGATCGTTGCCACGATTCTGATCCCATTTCAAATTGTGATGATTCCCTTATTTATTATTTCAGTGCAGTTGCGATTGCAGAATACCTATTTGGGAATGATCTTCCCAGCGATCGCTTCTGCGTTTGGGATATTTTTAATGCGGCAGGCGTTTCAGGCAGTGCCGAAGGAGTTGGAAGAGGCGGCGAGGATGGATGGATGCAGTGAGTTGGGGATTTGGTGGAGTGTGATGCTGCCTGCGGTGCTGCCTGCGATCGTCACCTTGGCAATCTTTGTCTTTATTGGATCATGGAGCGACTTTTTATGGCCGTTGATTATTACGAATAAACCCGAGTTGGCCACGCTTCCCTTGGGGGTGGCTAAATTGACGGGACTCAGTGATGCAGATTGGCGAGTGGTGGCGGCGGGTTCTGTGCTGTCGATCGCCCCGATTTTGGCGTTTTTTATTGCGATGCAGCGCTATATTGTGCCGAGTGAGGCGGGAAGTGGGGTGAAGGGGTGATGGGTTAGGCTGGGTTGGTTGATTTTGCGAGATAGCGTTCTACCAGAATGATCGCCACAAGATCGTCGATCGGTCTCGGCGGAGTTCGCATTCCTTGAGGCACTAGCTTTTGCAGTCCTTGGGCGGGGTACAGTTGCCAATACCGATCGCGGGCTTCTTGACTGCTGTAGCGCTCATCGATCGCAATGATCGTCAACTCCGGTAACGCTTCAGCAATGCGCGATCGCCAAACCTTTGATCCCGTTTGGTCCCCGAGGATCAGAGTTTGAATAAACTGTTGTTGATGCCAAATTTGTAGGGTTTGCAGCGCTTGGTCGGAGGGAATGACTTCATGACGAATGGCTTCACCTGTGGATGAAACGATCGCCAGCCCACATTTGTCCTTACCGGGATCAAAGCCAAAATACATCATGAACCCACCAATGGTTTTTATAAAAGCGCTGAACGATCGCCCAAAATAAAGGCTGCGATCGTCATATCCACCGGAGTCGTCACCTTGAGATTGGTTTCCTCACCCGGAACAATTTTGACGGGCAACCCACATTTTTCAAACAACGCCGCATCATCCGTCACTTCCCAGCCCTTTAATACCGCCTCTGCATGGCATTGCTTCAGCAGATCAACCCGAAAGCCCTGAGGCGTCTGTGCCGCCCAAAGATTAGACCGATCGGGCGTATCTTGAATCATCAGGTCTGAATCCACCACCTTGATCGTATCTTTAACCGAAATCGCCGCAATCATCCCGTCCACCGTTTCTAATGAGGCCGTACAGCGATCGAGCAAATCCGCCGTCGCCAGACACCGCGCCCCATCATGAATCAAAACATGACTCGCCACCTCAGGCAGCGCCTTCAAGCCTTCATACACCGACTCTTGACGGGTCTTGCCACCGGGAATAAAAACCACAGGTTTGGTCAGAGCCAGCTCAGCAACGATCGCCCGAAAATCTTCAAAATCATGGGGCTGACCCACAACCCCAATCCATTCAATGGTTTTGGCGGCTTCAACAGCTAATAAAGTCCAAGCAAAAATCGACTTCCCCTGAACAGGCAGCAAGAGCTTATTGCGATCGCTCCCCATCCGTCGTCCCGAACCCGCCGCAGGAATCAATAAATGCACAACAGAAATCCTCGATCCAAAATCGACAATCTAAAATCCAAAATATCAAGATGGGTAACCTGGGACTCGAACCCAGAACCAGCGGATTAAGAGTCCGATGCGCTACCATTGCGCCAGTCACCCCCGATGAAGCTTATAGATAATCACAGATTTTGTAGAATTTAGCAAGAGGTCGGAAGGAAAGAACCCGATCGCCTTCCGATCCGACCGTCTCCGCTTATTTTTCTACGATCACCGTCGTCCCCATTTGCACATATTCATAGAGCGCGGTGACATCTTTATTGTGCATTCGGATGCAGCCATGGGACACCGCTTGACCGATCAACTCCGGCTGATCCGTGCCATGAAACCCAAGCTGAGTCTTGCCATCGGTCCAAATCCCGATCCAACGGACCCCCAGAGGATTATCCGGTCCGGGTTCAATGATCGCCCCTGTTTTAAAACTTTTGAAGATCGGATTTTTCTCCTTCGTCAGGACTTTAAACTCCCCGATCGGCGTCTCCCAGCCCTTTTTGCCCACGGCGATCGGATATTTGGCCAGCGCCGCTTTGCCCCGATAGACCACGACCTGACGCTTGCCTCGCCGCACCACCAACCGAATCGGCTCTTCTACAGGAGTCTGAGGAGCAGCTTTCGGTTCAGGAGGATTGGCGGGAATGGAATCTGGGGACACCGTCGGAATTGATTTGGGCAGATCGAAGGGGGATTCGACCGCAGGGGTAGGCGGCGTGCTGGGGACTGGAATCGTCGGGACTGGAACGGTGGGCATCGGGGTCGGCTGGGGTGGCGTCTGGGCGATCGCACGACCATTCAACGCCCCCGTCGTCAGCAATAATCCAACCACAACCCCCGCCCTAAACCGAATTCTGAATTGCCCCATTGATCGCCCCATTAGTCGCCCCATATGACCCTCACGCTGATTCATCTAGCGAGATAATTTTAATTCTACCTATAAAAATAGGGAAGCCGATCCCAGTGGATTGGTTCCCTACGTTGTACATTATTTTTTTAGGAAATCCGCGAATTTCTATCCCAAACCTCAAAAATTTTTGAGAAATTCTAGAAACCCTTACCAAGTCTGAGGAATAATTTCTCTGGGCGTTTCCTGAACAGGCGCTTGCTGGACGGGGGCTTCCCGGACAGGGGCTTCGTTCCGAGGGGTCAAGGGAGGCGTCGTCGGCGCGGAATTGCTGAAGGTCAGTGGGGGAACTTCGATCGCCTTCGCTGGTGTGAAATACAGGGTTGTATCCAAGTTGGCGCGGTTGCAATAGTAAGGCGTCACGACCAGACGACGGCCAATAATGTTACCGAGCTTACCCCGTTCCCACATGCTCAAGTTCGCAACATAAGTCGAGCCATTGTCTAATTCCATATAGACATTATTGCCGACCACGCTGTACACGCGACCCATCACCTTTTCTTGACCATAAGCCTTTGCATTCTCCGCCTGAGCGATCAGAGCCAGCTTACAGGTGGTTTGGGGAACCACGTCGGACATGATCTGAGACTTCATTTGAGGGGAAGCCGCTGTTGCTTCAGACGTATCTACCGCAGCCATCGCAGGATTGCCTAAGGAAATAGCCGCTAAACTTGCACAGCTCAAAAGGATTTTATGGTTAATCATCATAAGTTTCTCATTCCTGAGTTCTCAAAGTTCAGTGACACTGATTGAGTAAAAGGTTTAAAAATAAACTTGAATCAATCTATAGAATCTTGTATCACAGGAATATCGCTTAACAACTTAAATTTAGTAAATCAAAATATTTTCAGTCGATCGGGGTGAACAAAATGTGTCAGAATTCACACCTGAGATAGATGATTAAAAAGACTGAAATCAGAGTTTGCTCTTTTGTTGAAAGAGCTGAAAACCGAACGATCGAGCTTAATTTCAGCATCATTCGTAAATTTATGGAATTCATTGAAGATGAAAATTGTCGATCGAAATAGTAAAATTCGGCTGTCTATTCTGGCTGTAGTCCTGACGATCGGATTCGCAATCATTTATTTTTTAATGATTTGGATGCCGGGAACCTCGTTTAGTGGGAATTTGCCTGATTTAAACTCAACTGAAATACAGCTCAAGTCGGCATTACGATCGGATGTCACGAGGTTGGCCGGGACGATCGGACGCCGTAATCATCTCAACTACGACGGTCTCCAAAAAGCAGCCCAATTTCTCGAAACAGAACTCAACGGTGTGGGCTACGAAGTTCGTCGTCAGCGATATCAAATTGAAGGGAAAGACTTTGATAATTTAGAAGTAGAAATTAAAGGCAGCGATCGGCCAGATCAGATCATTTTAATCGGTGCCCATTATGACTCCGCCTATCTAAGCCCCGCCGCCAATGACAATGCCTCTGGAAGTGCCGCCACCCTAGAACTCGCGAAGTATTTTGCTCAGTCAAAACCCGCTCGGACCTTGAGATTTGTCCAGTTTGTGAATGAGGAACCGCCGTTCTTTTGGACTGATCAAATGGGCAGCTTGGTCTATGCAAAAGAAGCGAAAGCCAAGGGCGAGACGATTATGGCAATGATGAGTTTGGAAAGCTTGGGCTATTATTCCGATCGTCCCGGCAGTCAGCCCTATCCCGCACCGTTTAATTTGTTTTATCCGTCGATCGGCAATTTCATTAGTTTTATTGGCAATGTGGATTCGCGCAAAGTGGTGCGGACCGCGCTTCATGACTTTCGACTGAAGGCCCGGTTCCCCTCAGAAGGCGCGGCTTTGCCCAATGGCGTTCCGGGCGTTGGCTGGTCCGATCATTGGTCTTTTTGGCAAATGGGTTATCCGGCCATTATGGTGACGGATACGGCGACTTACCGCGATCCGCACTATCACCAAATTGATGATAAACCGGAGAATCTGGATTACGATCGGATGGCCCGCGTCACCTATGGACTGGCGCAGGTGATTGCTGATTTTACGGGCACTAAGGATTTGAATGGTTAGAGACCGACTGGGATTCGATCGGGGATTCGATCGAGTTTCGCGGTACGATCGAGAGTGTCCTTGGATCGGGAGTGTGGTGCTGTGCCTGAGTTGCCTGAAGTCGAAACGGTGCGGCGTGGGTTAAATAACACGACGTTAAATCAACCGATTACTGGAGTGGAGGTGCTGCTCGATCGGACCATTGCCCATCCTGATATTGCGGCCTTCAAAGCCGGACTGGTAAATAGCCAACTCAAAACCTGGCATCGGCGCGGCAAATATTTAATCGGCGAACTGGCGGCGGGCGCGGGGCATTTGGGGGTGCATTTGCGGATGACGGGACAGACGCTGTGGACCAAGCCCGAGGTGACGCTGGAAAAGCATACTCGGGTGCGGTTTTTCCTGGGCGATCGGGAACTGCGCTATGTGGATCAGCGCACCTTTGGACAGATCTGGTGGGTGCCACCGGGCGTTGAGCCGTCTGAGGTGATGCATGGCTTGAAATCCTTAGGACCGGAGCCATTTGATGAAGCGTTTTCCGATCGGTATTTAGCAGCTTGGATGCGCGATCGGAAGCGTCCGATTAAAAATGCATTGCTGGACCAATCGCTCGTGGCAGGTGTGGGAAATATCTACGCCGATGAGTCATTGTTTTTATCCAGAATCAATCCGTTAACTCATTGTTCAACGCTAAAGCCAAAGCAATTATCAACGCTGCGTAAGCATGTGATTGAAGTCTTAGAAGCGAGTATTGCCGCCAGTGGAACGACGCTACGAGATTACCGCACGGTGGAAGGGGTTAATGGCAATTATGGCTCCCAGGCTTGGGTCTATGGGCGAGATAAGGAGGCTTGTCGGGTCTGTCAGACGACGATCGAACGCATTAAATTGGCGGGCCGATCGGCTCACTTTTGTCCCAAGTGTCAACCGATATGACTAGGCTTTACTACGAAATGCCCTACGAAATTGAGGATATTCTGGCGGAGTTTGGGTATCGGTTGGAACGATCGCAGGTGAATTTGGAGCAGTTTCAAGGGTTGGTGCCGGGGTGCGATCGATTGGCACAGCAGTTGCGACAGCGATTGAACTATGTCAGCTTATCGAGTGAAGCCGCTCGGCGAGAGACATTTATTGCGCCGATCGTGATGGATGCCGCAGAAGTATCTCTCGCACAGGTCAGAATTGAATACCCCTTGAATGTCACCAATTGGCTCAAGGGAACGCTGGATTACTATCTATATCAGGGACAGCAACTCTTAATCATTGAGGCAAAACAAGCGGATTTAGTTAAGGGGTTTAAACAATTAGCTGTGGAGTTAATTGCACTGGATCAGGCAGAGAAGACCGATCAGCCCGTTTTGTTGGGGGCGGTAACGACGGGAGAAGTCTGGATGTTTGGGCAGTTGCATCGAAGCGATCGGCTGATTATGCAAAATACGAAACTGTATTTGGTTCCAGATGAACTTGAGACACTGCTTAGGATCTTGGTTCAGGCATTGTCATGAAAACCGATTGCATCCACACACCGATATTCAAATTTGAGCCAAGAGGTCGATCGGAAATTATTCCGTCATTGATATGATGTGCTGCTAACTAAGTTCATTTCACACTGTCCGAGACATTAAGAAAGCAGGATCCAAAAACTCATCCGGAACTTCCCCCTCCATTGGAAGGTAGACAATCGAATCAATATCAAGTTTTGCCAAATACTGACACATCAATGGTCCAACTTCGCGCCATTCTAATTGTCCAAGGCCACAACCTAGTGCTGGCATTGCTATAGAAGTAATTCCTTTTCTCTTGTAATTGTCAACAAGCCATTGTAAGCCTTGCTTTATACCTTCATAATCTGCATCATTTCGCCAGTGATTTTTTGTTGGAAATAATAGAAACCAGGTTTGAAATGCGGAATTTTCATCACCTGATATCTCATCAGCTAGCTCATTAAAAACTGATGACTCACGCTGATGTACGTAGGGTAGCCCCATTTTGATTGCTTTTTTCTTGCAGAGATCTTGATATGCTACATATACGTCCGGAAACCGATATTTTGCAGTAGAAGCAAGACCTTTTCCCATGATTCCAACACAATTAACACTAATTGTCAAAGTCTGCATTCTAGAAAAGAACATATCTCCTTTCACCAAAGAAATCCGTGTTCCAGAAATAGCTTTTCTCCAAGAAGGGCTAAAAAACATTTCATAGTTAACTAAAACCTGCATCTTAGGTGACAGGTCTTTTAATTTTGAAATTAGACTTGATTGCGTTTTTTCACTTCCTACATAAATATTCCGAATATATTTTGGATCGATCCGACCTGGAACAAGGCATTCTGCCATCATCTTTCTTTTTGAGCCATCGTTATCATTCCACCATTCATTATCAATCTGATTTCTTATTTTATTTAGTATGTTTCGCCGCTGATTTCCTGGAAAAAATTCAGAAGATGGACTTGCTGCATTACCATTGGTTATGTAGATGTCATCTCGCTCTAAAATATCAAGACTGACGAACAGAATAGCGATATCATTAATATTGTTCTTCTCACGTAAAACTCTATACAACATCGCATTACGCGGTTGAAAATAGAGATTTGCAAAATCCCACAGAACTCTACTTCCATCTACTGATCGATGTTGACGATTACTAACAATTCCAACATCATAAATCGGCGTAAAATTCATACCTGTTGACTCAATTTCTCGATGACATAAAATGCCATTCTTTAAGATAGAATCAACATTATTGATGTGTGTGATGTAATACAAACCTTCAATTCCAACCTTGCGAATCATATGCCCCTCCTTATAGTTCGCTTCATTATGTCTATTACCTAGAAGACAGAGTTGTGTATTCATCGATTCAATGCAAGACTCCGACTACACTAAAGACTAACCCCCGATCGCATCCACACATCGATCGCACAACAACGGATGCAATTCAAAACTACCCACATTGAGTGAATAGTTCCAGCACCGATCGCACTTCACCCCTTCAGCCTCAGCCATAGCAACACCAAAGGTTTCAGCGATCGTCGAGTGTTTTGCCGTCGAGATCAAATCCATTGAATCCACTAGCTCCACCTGCGACGCAAGGAAAAGATAACGCAATTCATCGACGTGATTACCTGTATTGGTATTGAGCGTTGTGAGAACCGATCGCCAATCCGCGTCACTCACATGCACCAAGAGTTTCGCCTCCAACGAAGACCCAATCTCTTTTGCCGTCCGAGCTTGTTCCAAAACTTTATTCGCTTCGGTTCGCAGATCTCTGAGTTTTAACCATTTTTCAGCGAGTTCTGGCTGCGTCCAATTGGCATCGAGTTTCATCCAACCCGCTTCAAACACCGATTTGTAAGGCGTTGAGTAAGGCAGGAATTGCCAGATATCTTCGGCAAGGTGCGACAGAACCGGGGCGATCGATCGGGCTAGATTTTCCAGGGCGATCGCCAGCACGGTTTGGCAACTGCGGCGACGGAAGCCATCGAGTTTGTCAATGTACAGACGATCTTTGGCGATATCTAGATAGAAATTGGACAAATCCACCACGCAGAAGTTCTGCACCGCTTGGAAAAATCGGAAGAATTGATAACTTTCAAAGGCATCGGTCACTTCAGCAAAAACTTCCGTCATTCGGTGCAACATGTAGCGATCGAGTTCCGGCAATTGATCATAAGGCACCGCATCTTTAGCCGGATCAAAATCATGGAGATTCCCCAGCAAAAAGCGCGCCGTGTTGCGAACTTTACCGCGTGCGTCATTAAGCTGCTTGAGCATGTTTTTGCCCAGGGGCACATCGTTGGAATAGTCCACGGATGAAACCCAAAGCCGCAGCACATCTGCACCGTAGGGCGGCTCTTCTTTTTGATTTTTGCCACCGAGAATGACCACCGCAGGTTCGACGACGTTGCCGATCGACTTGCTCATTTTGATCCCTTTCTCATCCACCGTGAAGCCATGGGTCAACACCGTTTTATAAGGGGCATGGCCATTGACGGCGACGCTGGTGAGGAGACTGGACTGGAACCAGCCGCGATGTTGGTCGGAGCCTTCTAGGTAGAGGTCTGCGGGATAGGGCAAGCCGCGCTGCTGAAGCACAGAGGCCCAGGACGACCCCGAGTCAAACCACACATCCATCGTGTCAAAGCCTTGACGATAGGTATTGCCATCATTGCGATATTTTTCAGGGAGAAGCTGCTCGATCGGCAGTTCCCACCAGGCATCCGTGCCCTGTTCTGCAACGATCGCCTTAATATGTGCAATGGTTTCCGCTGTGATCAACGGCTCATTCGTCGCTTCGTTGTAAAACACCGGAATCGGAACACCCCAAGTCCGTTGTCGGGAAATGCACCAGTCAGACCTGTCGGCGACCATGGGTGTAATCCGATTTTTACCTTGGGCGGGAATCCAAGTTACGCTGTCGATCGCAGCCAACGCTGCATCCCGAAAGCCTGCCACAGACGCAAACCACTGCTCCGTCGCTCGGAAAATCACAGGTTTTTTCGTGCGCCAGTCGTAGGGATATTTGTGCTGGTAGGGTTCCTCTTTAATCAAACAACCCACTTCTTGCATCGCCGCAATGATCGCAGGATTGGCATCTTTAAGGACATTTAATCCCTCAAACTTGCCCGCTTCCGCTGTGAGCAATCCCGCATCATCCACAGGTGCAAGGATCGGTAGGTTGTACTTTTTACCAACGATATAGTCCTCTTGACCATGCCCCGGAGCCGTGTGAACCAGTCCCGTACCCGCATCCGTTGTGATGTAGTCGCCGCCAATGACGATCTCAGAGGTGCGATCGAACAGCGGATGACGATAGGTACAATGCTCTAGCATCTTGCCAAGCGCCGACGCTTTGGGTTCTAAGGTGGTGCCGATCGTTGCCGCTAAGGATTCGATCAGATCTTTCGCAACAATTAGATACTTGAACTTCGTAGGATTATTTTCTCCCACTTCAACCACAGAGTAGACCAGCTCCGGATTGACCGCCACCGCCAAATTCCCCGGCAACGTCCAAGGCGTCGTCGTCCAGATTGCGACACCCAATTCACCCAAAAACGGATCAAACGGCATTTGCAGTTCAGGAGAAAGATTCAACATCTCAAACGCCGCATATAGGCTGTTTGAAATATGTCCTTCGGGGTATTCGAGTTCAGCCTCAGCCAGCGCAGTGCGGGAACTCGGACTCCAATAAACAGGCTTCAATCCACGATAAATAAAGCCCTTCAAGAACATCTGCCCGAAGACTTCAATCTGAGCCGCTTCATAAGCAGGATCCAGCGTGACGTAAGGGTTTTCCCAATTCGCCCAAATCCCCCAGCGCTTGAAATCATCGCGTTGATTATCGATCGCCTGCAATGCAAATTCCTTCGCTTTTTTGCGCAGGGCGATCGGCGTCAAGGCTTTCCGTTCATCTTGCTTTAAGGTCTGCAAAACTTTGAGTTCGATCGGCAATCCATGGCAATCCCAGCCGGGAACAAAGCGAACTTTTCGGCCATTTAACAACTGATACTTATTGATGATGTCCTTCAGAATCTTGTTCAGCGCATGGCCGACGTGCAGCGATCCGTTGGCGTAGGGCGGGCCATCGTGGAGGGTAAAGGGCGCACCGCTGTTCGACTCAAATAACGTCTCATAGACCTGTTGCTCACTCCAAATCGCCTGAATCTCAGGTTCCCGCTTGACCGCATTGGCGCGCATGTCAAATTTTGTTTGGGGAAGATTAACAGTTTCTTTATAGCTTCCAGGTTCAGTCAAAGGCATGATTCAGGGGGGATTTGGAATGTCTATCATTATAAGAGAGAACGCCCCAG
>JAAFJU010000110.1 GCA_013298165.1 Synechococcales cyanobacterium bin31.maxbin.ball.101
GCGGTCTTCTTGGGACGCTTCTCGGATGCTTGACGCAATTTCTGAAGTTCTTCCCACAGCAATGCAATCAAGGCATCTTTGGCCTCAGGGGTGAGTGCTTGCAGGTCGGGAAGGTCTTTCATCTCTCCAATTTACCAACTTTTATCCTGCTGTCAACTACCCCCAGTTGAGCAATTACAAACAACGAAGTGAGGTAGATTGATTATTCACCTTAGGCTATGACATTGAATTGTCATAGGAGCGCAACTTCAGGACTCTAAACTATTGTCATAGGTCCACAAACTCCAAACCTTCCCCCTATGAACCACCCCAAACCTTCCAAACCTAACCGCGTCAATCCCTGGAGAGAAGCGGCTCAGACTATTGTGATTTCGTTGTTGTTGGCAAGTGGTGCGCGGCAGGTTTTGGCAGAACCGAGATACATTCCCACTGAGTCGATGCTCCCGACGTTAGAAGTGAACGATCGGCTTCTAGTCGATAAAATCAGCTATCGTTTTCAAGATCCCAATCGTGGCGATATGGTCGTTTTCAACCCGCCTGTGGCCCTGGAAACACAGCATAAGGATGCCTTCATTAAACGGATTGTTGGATTGCCGGGGGAAACCGTCGAGATTAAATCTGGAAGAGTTTATATTAATCAAAAACCGATCGTAGAGCCTTATATCAAAGCGGCTCCTGAATACACCATGGCGGCGATCGTGGTTCCGAAGGATCAATACTTCGTCCTAGGTGACAATCGGAACAACAGCTATGACAGCCATTACTGGGGCTATGTCCCAAGGGAAAAGATCATCGGTCGTGCGGTTCTTCGGACTTGGCCAATGAATCGCATTGGCAATCTAAACTGACCGACAATTCAATCAGCTTAAATACGGCTCCGTATACTTCTTCCAATCGATCGATCGTCGCGCGCGATAGGTTTTTAGTAAATACAGATTCCACAAGTCTCCCAAACTGCCAAATCTCACCATCAGTGACAATTCCATAGACAGGTAATACGGTATTTCCGTTGAGTCGTTGCGCTGCGACCATTTCTGCTAAGCATTGTCCCCAACCCCGAACGAAGTCATTTTGTTTGGCTTCGGCAACGAGAACCAGGGGAAAGTCCAATACATTCTTACCGAGTTGCGATCGTTTTGCCACAACATAATCAGGGGTGCCCGTGAGGATCTCGTCAGCGGCGATCGACTTGTGGCTCCAGAGCGAATACTCTTGAATAAAGCTTTTGCAAGCCTCTCGTAAAATTGGATAAATGATGGCTTCACAGCGTGAGGCTTCTGAACCAAAGACATCAAAATTTTCCCGATTAAATTCAAACTCCCTCACGAAGTAGTCCGGTAATGCTTTTGGGGTGAAGGTGATGAAGTTTTTGTCTTCATAGCGGACTTGGTCGGCTTTTTGAACTTGGTCGGCTGATTTGAAGTCGGTAAAAGCCATGGGTTTAGCTCCTGATTGAACAGCGATCGGGTCATGCGTCCCTTTGAATCTGTGCGAGAACCTGAGTTAGAAACCCCAAAATATCATTCAATTCAGTATAAAAATACCGTCTTGAATTAAGCGTTAGCGTTTGATTTTCAAGCTTTAAAAAGAGCCAGTTGTCTCCCGTTGTGACGCAGCCGTAGAGGACTGGAATGATTTTGTTCTTCTTTTGATTGAACAGTCGAGCGCCGATAAGCTGTGCGGCACACTGTCCTAACCCAAGATCCAAATCCTGTTTTTTGGCTTCAACGATCGTGAACATAGGTGCATGGAGACTGTAGGAGGTTTCGCCTCGACTCAATAAGAAATCACATTCCCCATTTAAACCCAGCGATCGATCGGCCTCTAGATTTCGCCCTGAATAAATCGCAAACGGTTCGGCACTTCCGCGACGCAGTTCTAGCAAGATCGGGGCCACAATGAACTCCGATCGGGCCTTTTCTGTTCCCGATCGCAATGCATAGTCCTCCCCGATCGCCAAGGTTTCCTTCAGCCAAGCACTGGGTAAAACTGGAACGATCGTCTCAAAAATTGGCGCAGTCACTTCTTCCAATTCAAACTGGGTCAGCACTGAATCGAGGGTGAAGTCACTGTATGCCATAGATTTGACCGCCTTACACCTGGTTTGCCGATCGAACTTGTGCCTGCAATCGGGTTCTCAGCGATTCAACGGGGATGTTATTGATGATCTCGGTGGCAAACGCATAGGTCAACAGTTTACGTGCCGAATCGGAATCAATCCCACGACTTTGCAGATAAAATACCGCATCGTCTTCCAATTGACTCACCGTCGCCCCGTGGGCACATTTCACATTGTCCGCGACGATTTCTAGTTGCGGTTTGGTGTCAATGCGGGCTTTGGGAGACAGTAGCAAATTGCGGCTGAGTTGCGCCGCGTCGGTGTGCTGGGCGAGTTTGGGGACGCAGATGCGACCGTTGAACACCGCGTGGGCTTTGTCGTCAGCAATGCACTTGTTGACCTGGTTGGCGGTGCAGTGGGGTTTGCTGAAGGCGATGAGGCTGTGGGTGTCGGCAAGCCGATCGCTGTCAATCCAAGAAAGTCCCAGCATGTCGCTATGGGTTTGTTCGCCTTGGGAATAGGTTTCCCAATTGTGACGGGCGAGGGCTGACCCGAAGTGAACCGCAACACCGGAATACTGGGAATCCCGCGCTTGAGAAACAGCGGTCTTCGCGATGTGGAACGCACTTTGGCTATCCCGTTGGACGCGGCTATGAATCACTTTAGCGTTGTCCGCAATGTGAATCTCAGCGACACTGTTTACGAAGTACGCCCGATCGCCTAGCGCCACATAATCTTCCAGAATGGTCGATCGCGATCCCGACTCCGCAATGACTAACACACGGGGCTGAATCAAATGATTCGCTGTCCCGGTTGCAATCATCAAGAGATGAATCGGCTGTTCCACCGACTGATTCTTGGGAATCCATACGAGCGCACCATCCGTGACACTTGCGGTATTCAACGCGGTGAAGACTTCCTCACCCCCGGGCAATTTCCCAAAGTGATCGCTCACCTGGGGTAAGAACTCATGAGATTGCGCGAGGCTACCGAGGAAGATGCCTTCGGGGAGGTCATCGATCGACGATAAGTCCGGTGCATACACTCCATCAACGAAGACCAATCGACTATTCACCGTCTCGGGCAACATGTAGGCTTTGATATGTTCAAATCCCAACGCCGCCGATTGCTCCACCGTCTCAAATTCCGTCTGAACCAACTCCGACAAATCCGTAAAGCGCCAGTCTTCATCCCGCGCCGATGGAATCGCCATTTCCTGAACGATCGCACTGGCTTGATCCCGCGCCGTTTTCATCCAGTCTGGACAATCCGCATTGCGCAGTTTGACCAAATTCGCCAGGTAATGGGTGCGATCGATTTTCGCAGAGATCCGTTCAGTGCCGATCGTTGGATTCACTTCATGCATCACTTCACTACTCATACCGCTGCTCCCTCCAAGATCCAATCGTAGCCCTCAGCCTCAAGTTTCAACGCCAATTCCTTCGTCCCCGTTTGCAGAATCCGACCATCCGCCATAACATGAATGAAATCCGGCGTGATGTAATCGAGCAATCGCTGATAGTGCGTCACGAGCAACATGGCATTGTTCGAATCCGACAAGGCATTCACACCGCTAGACACAACTCGAAGCGCATCGATATCAAGACCTGAATCAATCTCATCAAGAACGCCCAACTTTGGCTCTAGCAGCGCCATTTGCAAAATCTCGTTGCGTTTCTTTTCGCCCCCCGAGAAGCCTTCATTGACGCCACGATCGAGGAACTCGGCATCCATTTTCAGCAACTCAAGTTTCTCATACACCACATCATCAAAATCCATGGGATCGAGTTCTTCGAGTCCTTCATGTTTGCGTTTGGCGTTGCAGGAGACGCGGAGGAAGTCGCGATTGGTGACGCCGGGGATTTCGAGGGGATATTGGAAGGCGAGGAAGATGCCACTGCGCGATCGGTCTTCTGGATCGAGTTCTAGGAGGTTTTGCCCCATGAAATTAATCTCGCCACCCGTGACTTCATAGGCGGGATGTCCGGCAAGAATTTTAGAAAAGGTGCTCTTCCCGGACCCATTCGGTCCCATGATCGCGTGGATTTCGCCCGCTTTAATCTCTAGGTTGAGTCCCTTGAGAATTTGGGTTCCGTCTACGTTGGCGGTGAGATTTTTCACCGATAAAATTGTACTGGCGTTAGGGCTAATCACAGTGGTTCTCTCTAGAGGCTCAATCAGAAATTTAAAGTCGGTTTACAATCAGTAGTTATCCATTATCTAATAATTCAGTCGTCGTTTTCGGATTTTTCTTGAGACTTGCCAAGGAAACGTAACGTTGACCCATTGTAAAAGCAGATGGGCGACCACTATAACTCTTCAAATCATTTTGAATATCTTGTTTGAGCTGAATAGTCTCTGGAGCATCGGGTGAAGACAAGAAAAATACTTTCATAGTGTCGTTATAGCGAAGAGGCTCTAGTTTTGTGACTAAATCTTGAAGCATCATGATAGATTCTTCGCTAATTATCTTATTGCCCTTATTGATTTTATTTTGGTCATTAATATCGATTAGGTTCTGAACGCCTTCCTCGGTCAATAGAACACTTTCGATCGGAGGAGCCAGAAGCTTTGCTATCCTGCGATCGATCGCCCCACTATGGTAAAAGCCAAGATATTCAACATTTTGGAAAGATCTGTTGGGTTGGCACAGATAAGCTGAATACTCTATGTAGTCGTAAATTGCTTGACGGGCAGGAATAATCAATACGGAATCCGATCGATCGCTGCCCAACAAGCCTTCTGCCAGGAACATTTGAACCAGCTCTCTTAACAGAACTTTCTCTTGCTCACTGGCTAAGGAGAAATTATTGGTTAGCCAATTTTCATTGAGACTGAGAACCTCTGAGATGGCATTGGTTAATGCATTAAAGTTTGTCCAAACGACCTGTTTATCGTTCAAGTCGGTCACAACCTGTGGCTGTGAAGAATCTGGAGAAATCACAATCAGCTTTTTCTTGGCAGCATTGGGATGTTGTGCTAGAGCCTGTAAATGTCGCTCCAATTGGTCTTTATCTACTGTTCCAGGAACAACCTTCGTCTCAATCCAGTAAGCAAATGATGCCTGGATTGCACCATCGGGAATTGCATTAAATCCTTTTGGCTTAATCTGATTTTTAATTTCCAGAAGTGATTCATTCGGTTCTTCACAGATAATCTGTAAGATTCTTTCAAGTAAAGCGAAGGATATACGCTCAAAAACTGCAAGAATGCTAGCGGTGACGCGATTTTCACCTTGACTATAGCGAGAGAAGAGAGGATTAGGCATGATCGGATTTAGATTGAGATCTGGGAATTAAATGGAAATTACATCAACATCATCTTCGCAACGTTTGGGCTGTCGGGATTGACGAGTAATCGTTCCCGTTTTGGGTCGATTAGGACATCCATTCCCTCCATTGGAATTGCTCCTAACAATGTTTTTATCGTTCCAGGAATTACAAGGGCTTCCACAGACGTTTGGCGATTGGAAAACCGGACTTCGACAGGCCCGACCACATCGTAAAATCCAACGGACCCATCCGCTAACTCTGCTTCAATTTGCCGAATTTTGGGTAAGTCCAGTTGTTTAGAAACATGGATCGGGATCGATAACATCGTGGCACCGCTATCCACCATGGCTCGTACCGTACATCGCCGAATTTGATCTTCTACGATGTAGCCACGACGATTCAAGGCTAAATCATCACCCGACACTAGTTCGATTTCAGCAAAGACTAAACCCACCTCTGTTTCCTCCATTGCGATCGGCTCCCTAGGCATTGACCCATGATTTTAAAATACGAAAGACATGGTAAAGGTCGGCATTATTTTGCTTTCTCATGACATATACATCAGATGTGGCATACCGAATTTGATCATTATTTCGCTGTAATTTAACAAAAATAAATTCACCCCCTGTCATAACCAAACCGTAAAGGGGCTTTTCGGTATGTGGTGAAAACATTAAATGAGAAATGAGTTGATTCAAACCTGCTTCGATCGAAAGCTCCCAGCCTTGCGACTGAACAATCATCAACCAAATGGTTTCTTTGAGTCGCCAAATATGTAACTTTCGATCAATCTCTCCAACTGGTGAGGGAGTCGCAACCTGAAAGGTTTTCTCATTCTTAATTCTAAAAGGCTGCGAAAAACAACCCGATAGGGATAGAAGAGGACCCACGATCGCCATCTCAACCAGATGGGGGAGCGTATTCAAATGATCAGCGTGATTAAGGTATCCCAAACGAAGGGTATCAAGGTGCTGCTGTTCATTGGGAGAAAGTGTTGGCAGATCCTGCTCCCACTCCTTCGTAAATTCAGCATCATCGGTCAACCTCAATCCAGAATTCTGCCGTAAGCTGGCTAAAGAAACCGGACTCACCTTCAGAATTTCGTCCAGAACCTCAACCATTAACCCACGCTCCCCTCAAGTTTCAACGCCAGGAGCTTATCGGCTTCGACAGCAAACTCCATCGGCAACTGATTAAAGACATCTTTGCAGAATCCGCTAATCATCATCGACACCGCATCTTCAGCGGAAATCCCGCGCTGGGCAAAGTAGAACAATTGGTCTTCACCAATCTTAGAAGTAGAGGCTTCGTGCTCGACTTTGACTCCGTTGTTTTGGACTTGGATGTAGGGAAAAGTATTGGCTTCGGCATTGTCGCCGATCAACATCGAGTCACATTGTGAATAGTTCCGCGCACCCGTCGCTTTCGGTCCAATTTTCACCAAACCGCGATAGCTATTTTTCGAGTTCCCAGCGCTGATGCCTTTGGAGACGATCGTACTCTTGGTATTCTTACCAATGTGAACCATCTTGCTGCCCGTGTCGGCTTGTTGGTAATTATTGGTTAGCGCGACGGAGTAGAACTCGCCGATCGAGCCATCGCCGACTAAGACACAACTCGGATATTTCCAAGTAATCGCACTTCCGGTTTCCACTTGGGTCCAGGAGATTTTAGAATTCTTCCCTTTGCACAGACCGCGTTTCGTCACGAAGTTATAAATTCCACCAACACCATCTTTATCGCCTGCGTACCAGTTTTGCACCGTGGAATATTTCACATCGGCGTCATCCAAAGCAACAATTTCAACGACGGCTGCGTGCAACTGGTTGGAATCAAACATTGGTGCAGTGCAGCCTTCGAGATAGCTCACCTTCGAGCCTTCTTCAGCCACAATCAAGGTCCGCTCAAATTGTCCAGAATCGCCATTGTTAATGCGGAAATAGGTAGACAATTCCATGGGGCAATTCACGCCCTTGGGAATGAACACAAAGGAGCCATCACTAAAGACCGCTGCATTCAAAGCCGTGTAGTAGTTGTCCGCGATCGGCACCACACTCGCCAGATACTTTTTAATCAATTCAGGATATTCTTTCACCGCTTCAGACAATGAACAGAAAATCACGCCATCTTTTGCCAACTTTTCCCGAAAAGTTGTCGCGACGGAAACGCTGTCGAAAATTGCATCGACAGCCACGTTGACATTGGCCAGACGCTTCTGTTCTGACAGCGAAATGCCGAGTTTCTCAAAGGTATCGAGCAGTTCTGGATCGACTTCATCCAAACTGTCTAACTTCGGTTTCACCTTGGGGGCGGAGTAGTAGACGATGTTTTGGTAGTCGATCGCGGGATAGTCAACATGCGCCCATTCCGGGGTTTCCATGGTCAACCACAAACGATAGGCCCGCAACCGAAACTCCAACATCCAATCCGGTTCTTCTTTTTTCGCCGAAATCAAACGCACGACATCTTCACTGAGACCCCGTGGAATCGCGTCCGCTTCGATATCAGTGACGAAGCCGTACTTGTAGGGTTGATTGACGAGGGTTTGAACCGTGGAAGTCATGGTGGATGTTCGGGTTGAGGGACGACACTAATGAAAGGTTGGGATCGTTATCCCTGGGCCGTAAGCTGGCGGATTTCTTCGGTGGTGATGCTCTGCTGATCGCCCGCGAAGTCATTGTCGGGGGTCAAAAAGAGCATACAGTGGCATTCTTTGCGCTCTCGCATAGGGACGCAGGGGCAGTTCCAATAGGTGGCTTTCACTTCAGCTTCTTTATCTTCATAGTGCCGACAGGGACAAAGCGCCGCACCTAGATCTTCCTTGTGCTTGGCGAGTCCTTCTAGGACCACTGCCGTCACGCCCGGATCAACGCAAAAATACGTTCCGGTCCGTTTTGCATAGCTTTCTGCAAAGCTTTTCATGAGGTCTAGGTTTTTTTCGGAGGCTTGATTCATGACCGCAACATTGGGATAAACAACTGCGTGTTAATCTTATAATTAAAGCAACACGGGTGTTGTGTAATTTCAGATAGATTTTAGTGTACTTTAACAACACAGATGTTGTCAAAGTAATGGCCAAAGCTTTTTCGCTGGACTTTTATCCCCATGACTCAAGCCCACCCGCCTTCGACGAAACAGGATATTTTGCAGATGTTACTGAAGCAGGGCGAGATGTCGGCTTCGGATTTGGCGCAGCAACTGCAGGTGAGTGCCCAGGGGATTCGGCGGCATTTGAAGGATTTGGAGGCGGAGGAGTTGATTCAGCATCGGGTGGTCCATGGTGGGGCGGGACGACCGAATTATTTCTATGGTCTCAGTCGCAAGGGCCGATCGCAGTTGCCCGATCGATCGGATGAGTTTGCGGTGTCGCTGTTGGGTTCGTTGTCGGAGCAGGTGGGACCGGAGCAGATGGATTCGATTTTGCGGCTTCAGTGGGAGCGTAAGGCGATCGAATATCGTGCGCGCATTGGCCAAGGTCCGTTGAAAGATCGCGTACAGGCGCTGGTGGCGTTACGTCTGGAGGAGGGCTATATGGCGGAATGTCATGAGAGTGATTTGGAAAAGCAATACGTTTTGACGGAGTACAACTGTGCGATTTCCCATATTGCAGAGACGTTTCCCAATGTCTGTGGTCATGAGTTAGAGATGTTTTCGATCGCGCTTTCGGATTGTCGGGTGGAGCGGACGCACTGGCTGGTAGATGGAGAACATCGCTGTGGATATTTGATTCAGGGGCAGGGTTAAGTGATCGGTCGCTAATGATGGCCGATCGTAATTGGAGAATGCGATCGTCTCGCCATCCCAACATCGAACCACCCCAAAATCAAATATTTTGCCAAAGATCCGCCGAACAATACCGCGATAAATGCCCCACATTCGTCGTTGCAATCACACGGCAACCTTGCCCAATCATCGCCTGTAGCCACTGACCACAATCAAGACTTTGAGGCGATGGCTTAGGATTGGTCACCAAGCCCAATGGTCCCGTATCCAACAAAATCGTTAAACTCACCAACTCTTACCCCGCATCTCACGCGGAAACAGAAGCCGATCGGACAGTCGGTCAGCGTCCAACGCCTCAATCAAATAATTCAGCGTCTCAGTCTGCTCCTCCCCATCACCCTCATCAATCCAGGACTGCAACAGTGCGATCGCCCTCTCCTGCTTCTTAGAAAGCCCAGGCAGATTCTGCTCCAAGAGTCTTTGAGTATACTGGTCCGCCGAGCAACCCTGGCGATCGGCCTCCGCCACCAGTCGCGCCTCCAACTCAGGATTTAACTCAAGATTAAAACTCATAGCCTGTGTCTCCAGTGATCGCCTTTCTAATCTACGGAAAAACTTAAGTCTAATCGGGACATTATCGATTAGTTTAGACTAGCACCAAAATTTACGCTGCTATCAGACCTGGATCTGATTCCATTTTCACGTAAATACTTCAATTGTTGTCAATACCTTGCGCTCTAATCGATCGCCGCCCGAGCCTCCTGCGTCAACGCCTTCAACTGTGATGTTGTCGGGGCTTCGTGACCTTCCGCTTCACTGAGCCAAAGCAAAAATTCAATGTTGCCCGCCGGACCTGTAATGGGCGACCAGGTTAAGCCTTGGTATTTCCAACCCAAGCCGATCGCACAGTCCAACACCTGTTCGATCGCCCAAGCCTGATCTTTCGAATCCCGTACCACTCCTTTTTTCCCCAACCGATCGCGCCCCACTTCAAACTGCGGCTTCACCAGCAGCACCACCTCACGAGGTCCCACTAGCAATCGATGGATCGCCTCCAACACCTTCACCAATGAAATAAACGACACATCCACCACGCCAAGATTGGGCAAGATTTCTCCCTCTGGATATAGCTCCGAAGGCTGAAGATTGCGAATATTCGTGCGTTCCCGGACCACGACCCGATCGTCACTTTGCAGCTTCCAAGCCACCTGACCGTAGCCCACATCTACGCCGTAGACCTTCTGCGCGCCAGACTGCAACAGACAATCTGTGAAACCACCCGTCGAGATGCCGCCATCGAGACAGATTCGATCGGTCACGCTGATGCCAAACGTGATTAACGCTTTCTCTAACTTATCTCCACCCCGCGACACAAACTTCGGTCTCGTCTTGACCTCAATCTCCGCCGCCACGTCTACCAAGGTCCCCACCTTATCGATCACCTGATGGTTAACCTGGACTTCCCCCGCTTGAATGAGCCGCTGGGCCTGCTGACGGGACTCACAGAGTTGACGATCGACCAACAGAATATCGAGGCGTTGTTTGGCCATAGGACGGGTGCGGGAACTTCAGAGAGTGATAATCAAGTCAGTATAAACGTCCCCCCAACCCCATGCGAATTATTTTGTCCCAAACCATCCTGAAACCACAGGCTACTAGTCGGAAGAGAGGACATATGGTAACTATTTAAGAGACTTTGTAAAAATCTGGCACAGAAAATTTAGTCCCGATCGTTTTACAATGACCGCTCTAGCTTTAACAAAGCTCCCCCTTCCTAGTCTCCATCCCGGTCCCCCCGCCATCTCCCCATGAACTCGGAAACCCCTCCCACGCCCCCTGCAACGCCTCCTGCCAAGAGTTTTTGGAAAAAGGCTGCTCTGCCGATCGGTGTCCTGACGATCGCAGGCATCGGCGGCACGCTGTGGGTGCGCAAGTTCATCTACGAAGATATTGTTCCGATCGTCCAGGATTCCCTGCAAAAAGAACTCAATCGCCCGGTCAAAATCGGCAAAATCGAAGATATTGGATTCAGTAGCCTAAAAATTGGCAAGTCAGAAATCCCTGCAACGCCCAAAGATAGTGATCACGTTGAGATTGATGCGATCGATGTGCGGTTCGATCTATGGGAGGCAGTTCAGCGACGGAAACTCAAGATTAAGGTCGATCTGGTGAATCCAACGGCCTTCTTTGAAGAAGATAAACCTGGTGTCTGGATTGCTACCGAAATCGCGCCGAAAAAGGATGATGACTATGCTGGAGATGTCGAAGTCGCTGAAATTAAACTCTCGAATGCCACATTAGAACTGCTACCGATCGCTAAAACGCCGAAAGAAACAGGAAACCCTAAAGAAAAGCAACAGCCTCGAAAAAGTGTAAAACTCCAAAAAGTGAATACTACGATCGAAGTTTTCGATCGGGGCAAAAACCTCAAAATCAGCAGTGCAGGCGAATCAGCGGCCCAAGGAAATTTTGACATCAAAGCCGAAGTTTGGAATCGTACGGGCGAGGTGGCTTCGACGCCTGCGAAACCAGAGGACTCTAAAGCTAAACCCACTAGCGACAAACTTGATTCAAAATCTGCTGATTCAAAACCTGCACCCCAAACCCTGAGCCTCGACATCAACGGCGAAGTTCGGACGCAGAAAATGCTGCTGAGCGAAGTCGATCGTCTCGCCCGCCTCCCCGTCAATGTCGAATCCGGCGAACTCAGCAGCAACCTCAACCTCCAAGTCCGCACCAACGAGAAATACCCCTCTCTCAAAGGCACTGCCACCTTCCGCGACATCGCCGTCAAAGCGCCTGGTGTGGCTTACGGTGTGAGCAACGTCGAAGGCGATCTGCGATTTGATGGTCAAAAAATTACCCTGGAAAAATCCAAAGCTCTGGTTGCCAAAGCGATCGACGTTAAAACCAGCGGCACTGTAGATCTCAAACAAGGCATTAATCTCACCGCCAAAACCAATCCCGTTACGATTCCAAAACTGCTCAAAGCCTTCGATGTCAAATCCCCCGTCACCGTCGCAGGCGAAATTCTCACCGAAGTCAACATCACAGGCCCGATCGAAACGCCCGTCATCAGCGGCCAAGTTAAAAACACCAAACCGATCGCCATCACCCCACCCCAAGAAAACAAGAACGCCAAACCGCTTCCCGATTTACGCTTAAATACGGTTCAAACCAAATTTACGATCGATCCCAAAACCACCAAAGTCGCCGTCACTAGCCTTTCCGTCATTCCAGAACTCGGTGGCAGCATCACAGGCAGCGGCACGATCGCCATCGCAAAACCCGAAAGTATTGATTTGAACTTCCAAGCCACCGGACTTGATGCAGACAAGATTGCCCAGGTTTATACAGGCCAAGCTTTACCCATCAAAGTAGGGACGATCGCGGCCAATATCAATGTCTCTGGAACACCTACTGCACCTAAAACGCTTGTCGCATGGAAAGCCCCTGAAGCCCAATATCCCGCCAGCGGTGAAATCACGATCGCCAACAACGGCGTGATTACTCTCGCCAACACTACAGCCCAACTTGAAGGTGGTACGGCCAATATTGCGGGGACGATCGCGAATAACAACATTGCCCTCAACGTCAAAACCGATAACCTGCCGCTAAAACCGCTATCTCCTGACCTGCGCGGCACCTTCAGCAGCAATCTAGACATCACAGGCAGTCTTGCAAACCTCAGCCCCGAAACGGTTCGGGTCGCTGGATCAACCCGACTTTCGGAAGGGGTGGCGATCGTCAATGATCCGATCGTCGCTCAGATTGAATGGACGGGGAAACAGCTTAACATCAAAGAAGCTAGTGCGCCGGGACTTTCAGTCAATGGCAGCATTGTGCCGCGTTTGGGTGACAAGCCTGATATTGCTAGCATTGATTTAAACGTTAGAACCCAAGGATTCTCTCTGGCCTCTATTCCACCAGATTTGTCCAATGGCGTGAAACTCTCCGGGACTACAGACTCTGATCTTAGAATTACTGGCAATCTCTCTAGTTTGAACGTTTTGGGCGATGTCGCGTTAAACAGTGTAAACGTCAATACCAACGCGATCGCTGCCGTTCCTCCGTCAAAACCTGCAATCTCTACAGCCACGACTACGCCAATCCCAACGCCAAATATTAATGCTCGTCTAAACTTGGCATTCAATGGTTTACAGGTGAATGATTTAAAAATTGATCCATTGCGCGGAACCGTCGCCTATGGAACCAATCAAGGCGTTGATATCAATCTTGCAGGACAGCGCGATCGGATTGCGGCTAAATTAGACTCCAACTTCCAGCCGATTTCTGCAAACCTTCGTCGCGGCGATGGAACGCTGGATGCCGTGCGATCGGGCAATGGTTTCAATGTGGCCATGCAACGAATTGATCTCGGTGAACTGAATGGATTTGGTCTGGAAAAACCGCTTTCACAGCTCTTGGCCCAAACGCCGATCGCTGATGAAATTGGAACGCCAACCCTCGGCGGACAGCTCAATGGCAATGTTGCGATCAATTTAAATAGTCAACAGCTTCAATCCGGCACTGTTCAAATCGATCGTCTCCGGTTTGGCAATGTCCGCGCCGCTAATCTGATTGCCACGGTGCAAAATGGCAACTTAAGCAACCAATCGATCGCCAGTGCCAGCGTCGTGATCAATCAACTTGAAAGCTTAAAACTCAACGCCCAAAGCCTGCGCGCCAATGTTCAAAACATCAATCTAGCCAGCGGTGCCATTTCCGGCGCGATCGTCGAAATCAATCAACCCAAAGCCCTAGGAGTCAACGCCAACCAAATTGTCGCAACCCTCGGCCCAGGCAATTTTAAAACAGGTCAAAGCGGAACCCTCGTCGTCAAGCAACCCAAAGTCGGCGTCGAAGAAGCGGAGGATCTAAAAGCAGCATTCTTTGTCTCCAGTACGCAATTCAATCTGCAACAAAGTACCTTGCGACTGCCGCTCAAGGACGATCGGGGCCGACCCACAGGCGAAATCGGCAGCCTAGCGCTGCGGGGTAGCGTCAACTTCCAAGGCGAACCCAAAGTCGAAGCCGAAATGAATGTCGTCGATGGACAATTTCAGGACGTTCTACGCGCCGCGCAACTCTTCTCCATCAGCGATGTGACCCGAGCGGCTTCCCTGGCAGGTCAAGGCGTCATTCCGCTGCCCCAATATGACAGCGCCGCCGATGTGCAGCCCAGCCCGATCGGCGATGCCAATGCCTCGGTCTTAAAACAACTCAAACGCCTCGCCGAAGTCAACCAAATCCTCGCCCAAAAAGCCGAAACCCGATCGACCACCCCCATCCCCACCAACCTCGACATTCGGGGACGCTTCAATGGCAACGTCAAAGTTGCAGGCTTGTTGAATCGACCCGATCGCCTCACCGCCAGCTTCAAAATGACCGCCAATACCCTCGAATGGCGACCCTATCGCTCCTACCTCACCACGGGTAAAAGCAAACTCGAAACCAATACCAATCGAGTTCTCAAGGCTGAAAATGCGGTTCTCGAAGGGGGGATTGAAAACGGTGTTTTGAGCATTCGGCCCTTCTTGCTGAAATCCGGCAGTACTGAAATTCGGCTATCGTCCGTTCAACTCGGCGAAGTCGAACAGCAGTCGGGTCAGCTTAAAATTACAAATCTACCCGTCGAAGCCATTCAAGACTTCCTCGCCTACTCGCCCAACCTTGCAGGCACCCCGATCGGCATCTCCGGCAACCTCAACGGCACCATCACGCTGTCCGGCGAACGCAACAAGCCAAACTTTGTTGGATTTGTCAATTTGGCGGATGGACTCCTCAATAGTCAACCCATTCAATCTGCGGTCGGATCATTTAACTACGAAGACGGACGCATTAAGTTCAACAATACGATCGTTGCCAACTCCAGCGAACCCATTGCGATCGTCGGTGAATTGCCCTACGACCTCGACCTCCCCATTCTCGGCAAGAGCATTTCCCCCGATCGCTCCTTTAAAATCACCGGACGGGTCAAAGACGACGGACTCTCCATTCTCAACATGCTGGGTCAGCCGATCGAATGGCAAGGCGGCAAAGGCCAACTCAATTTCGATGTCAGCAGTGGCAATGGACAACTTCCTAAAGTCCTAGGCG
>JAAFJU010000200.1 GCA_013298165.1 Synechococcales cyanobacterium bin31.maxbin.ball.101
TTCCCACTGAAGCACTTTCAACGCATAACTTCGACCGGACTGGCCCATTTCCGGCCACCGATCGCGGCATTCCAGCAATTGCCTCAACGCGGACACAATGGATTCAACCGTCGGCTGAACCACAAGCCCAGCGCCGCTCTCTGTGACATGGGGCGCAAGACCCGCCACCTCAGAAATCACAATTACCCGTCCTGCTAACATCGCTTCCAAGGCCGACAGACTAAAGCCCTCAAAGCGTGATGGCACCGTGAAAATGTCGTATTTCAGGGCCAACTCCGCCGGACTGTTTTGATAATCTGGCTCTAAAAAGGTCACGTGATCGGCAATCCCCAACTGCTGAACTTGAGATTTTAAAGCGTCCCGATCGCCCCACTCGGGACCCTGCAGCGTCAATTGCACCGGATGGTCTTTGAGCAGCTCTGCGATCGCCGCCACAAGCAGATCTAATCCCTTGTTGTAGGCGTCAAACCGACCTAAAAAATAAATCTGAGGCATCCCAGAACTGCGCCATTCCAGACGAGACTCCGGCACTACATCCGCCGCATCAAATCCATTGGGCAGCGCGATCGTCCGGGTTTTGATCCCACGTGCCCGTAAATAGGACTGGTGGCGTTCATCCAAGATCTGTACCGCCCAGGCCGATCGCAGCATCGGCGCTTCCTGCAAAAACCAATACACGATTTTGAGGAGCTTATTTTTCTGAAAAATGGCGGGATGGTAGGGATCATGGGGCGCAACAATGTAGGGAATCGCCTGCCGCTTTAACAACCGGGCAAACGCCGCCACACTTCGGTGAAAGATGCCATTCAAAATCACCCGATCGTCCGGTCCGATCGATCGCTTGACATAGGCGATTAAATCCGGTGAAAGCTTGACACTGGGATGGGTATTCGCAGCGGGAAAGACGCAAATGTCATAGCCAAATTCACAGCGCCTCACCCCCGAAACAGGTCCCTCCCCCAAAACCGTCACCGACTGCCCCAAAGCCACTAGCCCCCTGGCCAAGCCATGGACGGCCTTCGCGACCCCTTCTGTACAGGGGGAATCATGCAGCGGGAAATGTTTGAGGTAGAAGAAGAATTGCATACAACCATGAGGGGAATGAAGCCAACTAAACGCGATCGAAGCCCTAATTTTATACCTTCCCCATCACATCAATTCTGGGGACATGACCTAAATTCATCGTCTGCATTAAAATATCTTCGAACAGTCGCACATATTGCCCCGCCTGACGCACGCCATCAAATGCCTGCTCTGCTTTCAGGCGAGCCTCCTGACGTAAGCGCTGATGCCGATCGGCATCCTCTAACACCCAAGCAATTCCCCGCGCTAAGTCATCGGCGATGTAAGGCTGGGCCAAGTAACCATTGCACTCATGGTCCACAATATCTCTCGGACCCGTCGCATCAAAGGCCACCACCGGAGTTCCACAGGCCAGGGCCTCACAGGCCGTATGACCAAAGGCTTCCTGCTCCGAAGGCACCACCATCACATCCGCCACACTATATAGATCTGCCAGATAGCGATCGTCCTGAATCGATCCCAGGTTCGTCACAGGGCAACCCGAACCCTGAAGAAGTTCTGACGACGAAGCCCCGAACACCACAAACTGAATCCGATCGCCCCACCCATTGGCCGTCAACGATTGAATCGCCTTCAGTAGATGCTGCGATCCCTTACGAACATCATCCAACGCATTCAAAGCCCCAAACAAAATCACCTGACGATCGAGGGGCAGTCCTAGCGCCTGACGAGCCGTTCGGAGATCGTCCTCCGATCGCTGCGGCTGGAACTGCTGCAAATTCAAGCCATGGTGGATCACCTCAATCGGTCGATCGTGAAACAACGAGCTTTTCTGCGCCGCCTCTTTTAACCAATGAGACGGGGTCACGAGCGTCAAATTGAGATTTCGCCAAGCTCTCGCTTTACGCTGCCACACCCAGCGGGAGAGATCCCGCTCTCGAACGCTCCGCAAACTCGGACAAGTTCCACAATGGCGGGCATAGCCTTCACAGGATTCGCTATAGTGACAGCCCCCCGTAAACGCCCACATATCTCGCAAGGTCCAGACCACGGGCTGGCGAATTTGGCCGATCGCTTCTACCGATAAATATCCATTACAGATCCAATTGAGATGAACCAAGTCAGGATTCAGATGAGCGATCGCCGCCCCGGCCCCATTGGGAAGCCACTGCGTCGAGAACAATCCCGGCTTGCGCCGGGGATATCGCAACAAGGGAAAATCTCCCATCCGACGAGACACTTTAGCCGCCCAAGTCCCATGCTTCAAGACATGCGGATCCCGAAGAGCATCCTCCTGAATCAACGGATCCCGGACGAGCATTCTGGCATTCACCCCCAAGCCTTGCAGGCCCCTGTAGAGGCGATGGGCACCTCTCGCCGCCCCGCCCCGCTCATCCGAATCACTCAATAAAAGAATATCCATAAGACTCCGGGTCTTGAAGGGCCTCAACTCGTAGCAGGTTATCGGTGCTATCGGTCGGTGCCTATCGGTCAGAAGCCGCCTTATCCAGCTCATTCGCTAAGCCCTGCTCCAAGACAACACTTTCATAGCTTCCTGTCTTAATAATCTTCCCCGCATCCATCAGGTAAACCCGATCGCAATGCTTAATCGTGGTTAAACGGTGAGCAATAATGATCAGCGTTTTCTCGCCGCCTAATGCTTTCACCGCATCACTCACCAGGCTTTCCGTCTCGTTGTCCAGCGCGGCGGTCGCCTCATCTAAGATCAAAATCTGACGATCGTGATAGAGGGCACGGGCGATCCCCACCCGTTGGCGTTGCCCCCCAGACAGCCGCATTCCCCGTTCTCCAACGACGGTATTCACACCTTGGGGCAGATGCTCCACCAGTTCAAGCAGTTGCGCTGCGGCTAGGGCACGTTGCATCTGTTCGTGGTTGATCAAATGATCCGGCACCCCAAAGGCCACATTTCGCAGCAGCGTATCTTCGGTTAGATAGATACTCTGGGGAACGTAGCCCACCAAATGCTGCCACGATCGCAACTGTCCATAAACCGAGACGCCATCGACTTTAATATCTCCCGACTCCGGCGTCAGTAGCCCCAGGATCAAGTCCACGAGTGTCGTCTTCCCAGCCCCAGATTTACCAATCAATGCGATCGCTTCACCCCGTCTAAAGGTAAAGGAAATATGATCAAGAGCGGGCGCTTGAATTTCAGGATAGTGATAGACAATATTGGAGACTTCCACCTGATGCTCAAATGACATCACCGGAATGGCAGGCCGCGATCCCATCCAAGTCTCAGGAGACGATCGCAAGGACGCCACATTGGCATCCGGAATCGCCTCTAGCTCTTTGAGTGCCAAGTAAATTTTATTCAGGGCCGAACTGGCATAGCGCACCTGACTGGTTCCATTCACCACCGTCCCGACACAAGGCAAAAGCCGAATCGAGGACATCGCAAAGATCCCCAAAACAGCATTCAAGCTGCCTGCACTTCCTTTATCAAAGGCCAAAAATGCCCAGGTAAAAATCACCAAGAAGGTAATCAAAAAGGCTTCCATCAAATATCGAGGCAGATTAGAAAAGGCATAGAAAGAGGATCCAGAAATGGCATACCGCTTAAATTCCCGATCGACCTGCTGTTCAAAGTAAGGCTCACACCCCAGCACCCGGATCTCCTTTACCCCGCCAAAGCTATCATTCAAGACTCGAATCGATTCTTCAAAGGACTCCGTCCGATCGCGACCCCACTGACCAATTTTGGTCTTGAACTGCTGCAATAGCCCGAAAGAAACGCCCACAATCCCCGCCACAGCAAACACAGCATAGGCATTCGTCACCATGAGAAGAGTGACGATCGTCAAAATAATCAACACATTCGAAAAAGCGAACAGCAATGGCAAAAGAGCCATCTGGGAAAAAATTTCTGTCTCATTGACAACCGTTTGAACCAATTCAGCAGAGTTATGCTTCAAATGATAGGTATAGGGCGCACGGGAATAGGCATACATCAACCTAGCGGCGATCCATCGCCGCTGCATTGCTCCAAATCGATGAATGTAACGCTGGACACTGAAGCCCAATATCGACTTAATATAGAACGCTAAAATAACCGCAGCACCCAAAATCAGACGGATTTGGTCATCAGAGGAGTTCTTTAGGCCAATGTACCCCAACTGTTGAGCCATAAAATTAATGAGCGGTCGATTCCGCTCCGCATCAGTCGCCACCGCAATAAAGGGACCAATCATCCCCAGGCCCAGCGCTTCTAACACCGAAGACACCACAGCAAACAGCATCAACACTGCAAGCTGTCGTCGCCGACCGGACAAGACGTAGAAAAATTTAGACAGATACCCTTGCATCCTAGCAATCCCTTACTGTTTGTACTAAGGACCTTACTCCTAAAATCAAGGAGCTAGCCTTCCTATCCTAGATCTGTATTGTTCAACTCAACCAACCTCCCCAGCAAGATCATGGCAACCCCACTCAAAAAGAAGTTAATCAGTAGAACAAATTCACTCATCCTTGATGCTTTGTCAAAACCACACTCTTTATATCAGGAGATTAAGTTGAAATTTACGGAAAGAGCATCAGCCAGTAGATGTGCCAATTATGACATCACCTTCCGATTTTCTCCACTCCATCTAAAGTCAGAGACTCAAGCTAAAAATACCCCTCTGTTCGATCAGGACAAAAAGCTATCCCTAGCTTAAATATTCACCACAAAGGCTTTATTTTTAACGGGATTCAAATTTTGATGAATTTTTATCTTTAAAATAAAATTATACGACGTGTCCTGTAACACCGAAAACCAAGGCTATCAAAGCATTTTTGCCCTGAAATAGACACAAAGTGCATAACTCACACAAGCTGATGAACTATCAAGAAGAGGAAAACATCTGTAGAAAACGGACTACTTCTCTAGAAAGAGGTGATTAGATGATGACATCTCCGTATTTTCCGGGTTTTCTTTCAGACAAATTTACAATTCATTACCGTCTATCCACTGCCCCTCAAACAGCAACTATGGGCACAATTCCAACCAAACCTGCGATCGTCGCATCTTCACACAATTCCTGAATCATCCATACTCTTATGCCTAAACATCACCCCAAAGTCAGTCTTGGTATCCCCGTCTACAACGGTGAAAATTATCTATCAGCTTGTCTAAAGTCTCTACTCCAACAGACCTTTACAGATTTTGAAATCATCATTGTAGACAATGCCTCCACAGACCGGACTGCTGAAATTTGCCAGGAATTTGCCAGACAAGACGATCGCATCCGGTACCACCGCAATCCCGCGAATATTGGTCCAATTCGCAACTTCGATCGGGCGTTTCAACTCGCCACAGGAACCTACTTTAAATGGTGTGCCCATGATGATCTATGCGCCCCAGAATTTCTTGAGAGGTGCGTCGAAGTTTTAGATGCGGATCCGACTGTTTCGCTCTGTTATTCAAAAATGAAAGTCATTAATGAAGCAGGCGACATCACCGAGACCTACTCCTATCCCCTGCCCTTAGACCATCCCAAGGTCGAAAAGCGTTTTCAAACTGCAATCTGTGTCGATCATCGTCGCCACTCCGCCGTCGAAATCTTTGGTCTCATGCGTCGGGCAACGATGGCTGAAATTCCACCTCAGGGACTTTATGCGAGGGGAGATAGTGTTTATCTAGCACGGGTCGCCTTAGCAGGACGGTTCTATGAGATTAATGAGTATCTTTTCTTCAATCGTGACCATGGCGATCGGGGATCGCGCGTTGCTGACATCAGCGATCGGAGCCGCACCAAAATGGCCAAAGTTCTGGGCGTCGGACCCCTTCCTCCAACCGAATGGTTCGATCCCTCTAGAATCGGCACCTTCACCTTTCCAGAATGGAACCTTGTCCGGGAATACTGGATCTCAATGACGATCGTTCCGCTTAAAAAGAGCGACCGATTGAAATGCTACAAGTCCTATGGGGTCTGGCTATTAGGACATATTCCCAAGCTCTCTCGGGACGTTTTAATTGCCAGTGAGATGATGCTTCAGCGGGTTTCTTTCCGATCGGACAATATTTCGACAATCCGCACAAGGAGTGTCGTTAAGTAGTACGATCGCCCAAGACAAACACGAGACAAACACAGCCTTATCTACAGTCAATCTATCTACCGATTTTTATGAAAGTTGCAATACTAGCAGGTGGTCTTGGATCACGTCTTGCTGAAGAAACCGAAGCAAGACCCAAGCCAATGGTCGAAATTGGTGGGAAGCCAATCCTTTGGCACATCATGAAGCACTATTCTGGCTATAACTTTAATGATTTTGTCATTGCCTTAGGTTATAAGGGCGATTACATCAAGAAATATATGTCTGATTATGGGAAATTAGACGGCAACCTCAAGGTAGACATGCGAACGGGCGAAGTCGAACGCCATGGTCACAGCACCCCCGACTGGCAGCTTGAGCTGATTGAGACGGGACCCAAAACACAGACAGGGGGACGGATTAAGCGCCTTGCGCCTTACCTGCACAAGGAACGTTTTATGTTGACTTGGGGCGATGGTGTTTCCAATGTGGATTTAGATGCTCTTCTAGCGTTTCATAAATCCCACGGCAAATTGGCGACCCTGACAGCCGTTCGCCCCCCCGCTCGATTTGGACATTTGCAGATCGACGGCAACCAAATCACGGAATTCACTGAAAAACCACAGATTGGTGAAGGTTGGATTAATGGGGCATTCTTTGTCCTAGAGCCGCAGATTTTTGATTATATTGATGGCGATTCGACCCACTGGGAAAAAGAACCCCTAGAGCGTCTTGCTAAAGATGGTCAACTGATGGCCTACCATCACAATGATTTCTGGCAATGCATGGATACCATTCGTGAAAAGATCCTACTCGAATCGATCTGGGCTTCTGGCAACGTGCCTTGGAAAACCTGGAAAGACTAATTAATTAGTTTGAATTAGTTAGTTTGAATTGATTAGTTTGAATTAGTTAGTTTGAATTTTAGACCACCTACAACACCTTAACGCTACCAATAATAGGGACTGACAACACATGCGTGTATTACTCACGGGGCATCGCGGTTATATCGGAACGATTCTAAC
>JAAFJU010000298.1 GCA_013298165.1 Synechococcales cyanobacterium bin31.maxbin.ball.101
TGGCACCGAAACTGTTTTTCCTTGCAAGGCTCCGATCGCCACTCTAGAACTCTTATATTCAGCACCCGATCGAGTATGTTTCGTCTTCACACCCGTGCTATCCATTTCCCAGATCTGTACCTCCTGCGTTTGACCATTACGCCATGCAATATCCGCCTTTCCATCCATCGTAAAGTCCGCAAACCCTAACGACTTCCAGCCCGAACCGATCGTCCCCAGCGACTTCTGAACGATCGCACTTCCCACACCCATTTCCCACAGCTTCACCTCTCCCGTTGTATTATTCCGCCATAAGACTTCACCTCGACCATTCCCATTGGAGTCCCCAATCCCTTCCATTGCCCAAGCATTTCCCATGGAAACATCACTCAAGGTAATCACCGACCGACGCTGATTATAGCGGTTCTCTATCGAGTGAGGTACACCTGAAGCTTACTGAGTAAGACTTTCATGAGCCAAACTGTACCTCGCCAGATTTGAAATGGCTATACCATTCATTAACTATACCGAAATAGTATTGGTCGCCGTATTCTGTCAAAAGAAACGTTAAACTCATCTCTTGATCCTACGGCTCTCAAAAGTAAAATATTTGAGCTTAGGAAGTCTTTGGACTGGACTAATATCTTCAACTAGGTTTTCACGAATATCGAGAACTTGAAGATCTTTCAATGAAGACAATGGTTTAACGTCACTAATTTGATTACTGATAAGACGGAGTTCTATCAAGTTCGTCAAGAAAGAAAGAGGGCTGACATCTTTTATTTTGTTTGCGCCGAGATTTAAATTCTTCAACTCTTTTAATTGTATGAGTGGAGTTAAGTCATTTACTCTGGTGTTAAAAGCCTGAAGATCATGTAGTTTCTTTAGCGATGAAATTGGCCTGATATTAGTGATTGGATTATCTGTAATGATCAGATGAGTTAGACTCTTTAACTCAGAAAGTGGTGTGATATCACTAATATTATTCCCTGATATATCAAGATGAGTTAGATTCGACAGGAATTTCAATGAAGATATATCTTTAATATTCTGTCCACGTAATCTGAGCTGATAAAGTCCCCTCAATGAAGAAATGGGGGAAATATCGCTCATGGTGCCAATTACTGACAATTCTTTAAGATTCGTCAATAAACGTAGTGGAGCTAAGTCTTCCTGGTTAAAGCTTGGCATTATTATTGTTAAAGATTCTAAATAAGAAAGACTTGCAATCGGTTCAAGATTCCATGCCATAATCTTAAGCCTTCTATTTGCTTTCAAGACTTTTTCAGCCTCAGAACAGCTTGAAGCTTCTGTCGCATCCAAAATACTATCAATAGTTGCCTTATAATCATTTGATAGATCATGTTTCTTGGAACACCAAGCAATAAAATTATTCATCGTCGCAGACTTTTGATTAAAAGCAAGCATCAAAGTTTGAGACTTTACTGGAAGACATATATTTAGAATGATCAAAAATGAATTTAAGAAAAAAATTGGATTTGAGAAAAGAGATTTCTTCATTCTAGGAAACTGATAATGGATTAAATGTTGGAACTGAACTATAAAATTTAAATCAATTACTCCTCAAAGCTAAATTAGCACTAGAAGAATTTATTTTTGCTTTGAATACTGTCAACTGACCAAAAGGCTGGATATCTCCAATAAATGGTAGTTGGCGTACATTTCTTCCAGTTGATAATGCATTAAACAGAGCAATACCATGGTCAGCAGCCCATGCGTCACCAACAACTTTATCATAACCGAATACAGCGCCTGCTCCAATAGAGTGAAATGCTGTCGCTAAAGAGTCATTATATAATGATTGACAGGCTCCTAGATATGCGATCGAGTTAGAATTACTTGAACCAGAATATTTTTTAATAAACTCAGGTGTAATTGCAAAATCTCCATATGCTATGACAAGAGTAGTATCAAGTAGTAGCTTACGATATTCTAGAATATCCTCCACGACAACCTGTTCATTCGTCGTCATCACTACTGATGCTCCTGAATCGTGTGATATTCTTCCATGCAAATATCCAGTCCCGTGAGAGGAAAATGCAATCACCCCATAGCTACTGAGGAGATTTGATGGATCAAGAAGGTCTTTAACTTTAAAATTGTTCAATCGGTTGACTTGAAAATTTATAGTTTTCAATGTTGATTCTATTCTATCAGCTTCACGCTTTGTCTCTGAAAGAAAGCTCCATAATGATGATTTTTGTTGTTCATAAGGTGCTACTATTATCGCCTTTTTATTTGCAACAGTATTGCTTGAAAACTGAAAGTTCTGTGGTAAGGAAGGCCATTGATTTGATGGACCTTGCCAAGCTGATGAATAATCGATATGTGTATTTGAATTTGAATTTGAATTTGGCCATGGTGTACTTTGATCAAGTAATGTTCCCATTAGATCTTGCTCGGTAATTACGCTCGGATTGCCAATGGCTTGCTTTGTAGAAACTACTAAAGCATTGACTTCTAGTATGTTACGAGTTCTCCAGATGTCTCCGAGCAACCCTGAAGTCTGTAGATTTTTTCCGGCAGGCTCAAAAATTGCTGAATAATGTCCACTCAGCACTGAAATAGCTGAGCTGAATCTTATGTCTTTTAATTTATTGCTATACGGCGTAATTCCTCTAAGAACATGAAAGACTTTTTGCTGGAAATTTAGTACGGTTAACTTGCTAGAAGTTAACTTAAAATTGGACAAGAAATCTTGTAACTCAGTTTTGGCTTCTACAAGATTATTCTCGCGATATACTGTGTCAAGAAAATCACCTGGGTCTTTTTGGCCATTGGGTTCAGCAGTCGTAACATCAGGCTTCAAGCTGATATAAGCCCCACCGAGATTGACAAGCTCACTCAAAACATCTGACTTCAAAACATCTTGTCGTATATTTGTGTTATCTACCGCCGCCGCCACTTTCATCAATCGCTGCCCATAGTCCAATGTATCGGCAAAGATATTAGTGTATCGAGAATACCCCGAATAACTTGAGGTTGCATCCAGCCCTTGGAAAAATTGACCTAATCCACCCGCCACAAGCTGGACATTCTTCTCCAAAACCCCTTCCAGCCAAGCACTACTACTCGTCGCGAGACCAGCCGGGTTTGTTGCACCGACTCGGGTTAAGGTAAATCCAGTCTCCATCAACTTATTCAGAAATTCACCAAACCGAACATGAGCTGCACCCGATCGCCGCAAGGTCCCCGTTCTTGTCGCACCACTGATTAAAATGTGAGTATTCTCAAAACCATCAATAATTTGTTGTGCATTCAATCCTGTCAGTAATCCCTTTAAATGCTTGAACGAGTCCCACCCCAGCCAACCATTCTCGATCGCTGGACCATTTGAAAACAGTTCATTATTCCAACTCCATCGCCCACTCACTCTCCCTCTTATTCCAATCCCCCAAATCATTTCTTCAAATCCCGAGTCATAGGAATTCCAACTATATTGAGACCTAGCCGGATTCAAGGCGGCATATCGTCGTGAGAAGATTTCTAA
>JAAFJU010000044.1 GCA_013298165.1 Synechococcales cyanobacterium bin31.maxbin.ball.101
TTACTATAGCAGTCAGGGCTTTGGGATGGGGGGTACGGGTTTCATACTTTTTAGGGTGATGGCGATGGCAATGCTTCCTACGTTTTTTCCTGTTTTTTACAGCGATGCCTTTTTAAAACATGACACAGGGAATGGGCATCCGGAATGTGCGGAACGATTGGTTGCAATTAAAGCGGCGTTAGAAACTTCGCGTTTTGCAGCGCAATTAGAATGGCGATCGCCGACACCTGTGGCCGATCGGCCTATGACGGAGATTTTATTAAAGGTCCATTCGGCGAAGTATATGGCGCGCTTGGTGGCCTGCTCGGCGATGGAGCGCAGTGAATTTGAATCGACGGCGCTTTGTAAGGATAGTGAGTGGGTGGCTAGACTGGCGCTGAGTGCTTGGCTGGATGGCATGGAGACGGTCTTGAAAACCGATCGGCCCGCCTTTGTATTGGCGCGTCCACCGGGACATCATGCCTTGCCGGATGAGGCCATGGGCTTTTGTTTGTTTGCCAATGCGGCGATCACGGCGATTGAGGCGGTGGAGCGGTTTGGGTTGACGCGGGTGGCGATTTTGGACTGGGATGTGCATCATGGCAATGGCACGGAGGCGATCGTCCGACAGCATCCAAAGGTTCATTATTGTTCGTTACATCAATTTCCCGCTTATCCCATGACGGGTTCTGAGGCGGGATTGGTCGGCAATATTCTCAATATTCCCCTCAGTCCTGGCAGTACGGCGGCGGACTATGATGCGGCGTTTGAATCGCAGGTTTTGCCCTGGCTCCGATCGCTGTCGCCGGACCTGTTAATTGTCAGTGCGGGCTATGATGCGATGGAGGTGGATCCCTTGGCTCGGATGAGTTTGGGGGCGGTGGATTATGGACGGTTTACGCGGTGGTGTCTTGAGGTGACGCCGAGGATTTTGTTGGGGTTGGAGGGGGGGTATGACTTGGAGGGGTTGTCGGCGGCGGTGGTGGAGACGATTGGGACCTGTCTCGATCATGCGTAAATTGCGCGTAAACCGTAGATTTGCATAATGTTTGGACAATCTCTGCATAGGTCTCAATCCAGTTGAGGTAGGGAATCGCATCCTCGTAAGAAACTTGGTAAAGCTTGCGATCGACGTTCCCTACCTGAAAATTTGGACTCTAATGATGCAATTTTTAAAAACCCCGGTTGTTTTGATGGCAGGTCTAGTGCTAGGCACGACAGCATCCACGCTCATCCTGACGCCTCAAGCGCAAGCCAACACGGTCAAACTCCGTCAGGCCGCACCGATCGCAGTTCCCAGCTATCCGAACGAAAATCCCACCTGTTACATTCAACTCCCTGGGCAAGCTCGTCAAACCTTGGATAAAATCTGCGGGACTAACGATCCAAAGACCCCACGGAAGCGCGATCGCAATGAACTCGATCGGGATGGCATTCCCTTTGTTTTGAAAGAGAATTTCCGAGCCATGCAAGAAGCCCAGCGCAAGCTTCAGGAGGCTTCCGCGAAAATGGAACGGGAAATGCCTGTTTCGGACAATGTGTTGCGACTTCGAGCGGAACAGCAGCAGCTTTCTCAGCAATACATGAATGCGAAGACAAACCAAGAACGCGAACGGCTTCAAAAACAAATCGAACAAACCAGTCGCCAATTGCAAGCTGACCCCACCCTCCAAAAATCCTACGAGATGATGCGCAAGCTCTACCAATCGAACCGTGGCTTTGGGTTTTAAATTGTCATTCCCTCAGTGATTGATTAAACCACAGTCCCTGAGGGATAATGAGCAACCCCTACTTCTGCAAGTTCATGACGACCTTACTGACTAAGCTCCAAACCGAACTGCCCAATCTAGAGTGCATCACCGACGCCTCTCAAGTCCTGAAATTGTCGCAGGACTACTACCATTTCAGTCCAATTTTGCAGCCGATCTTTGCGGATAAACGAGCGATCGCCGTCGTCCGTCCCATCAATGAAACCGAAGTCCTCGCGATCGCCAAATTCTGTGTCACCCACCAAATTCCATTGACCGTTCGCGGTGCAGGAACTGGCAACTACGGCCAATGTGTGCCTTTAAATGGCGGACTCGTGCTGGATATGACTCGCATGAATGCTTTACTCTGGCAGAAACCAGGCATTGCTTGCGTTGAACCGGGGATAAAACTCGCGGCGATCGATCGCCTCACCAAACCCAACGGCTGGGAAATTCGTATGGCTCCCTCAACCTATCGCACAGCCACGATCGGAGGCTTTATTGGCGGGGGCAGTGGCGGAGTCGGGTCTATTACCTATGGGCAACTGCGCGATCGAGGCAATTTACGATCGGTGCGTGTCGTGACACTAGAAGATGAACCGCAGGTTTTAGAACTTCGGGGAGAAGCGGTTTATCAGGTGGCCCATGCCTACGGGACTAACGGCATCATCACCGCCTTAGAAATCCCGCTGGCTCCGGCTTACGAGTGGGCAGAAGCGATCGTCACCTTTCCTGAATTCATGCAGGCCGCGCGATTTGGGCAAGCCTTAGGCGATGCGGATGGCATTGTGAAAAAGCTCGTAACCGTATTCGCTGATCCGATTCCTCAATATTTTACTGCTGTACGATCGGTGATTCCAGACGGCCTAAGTGCCGCATTTATTCTGGTATCCGAAGACTGTTTAGAACCGTTTCAGGATCTGGTGGCAGACATGGGCGGAACGATCGCACAATGTAAGACGGCGATCGAAGCCAGTAAAGGAACCCCGCTCTACGAATACACCTGGAACCATACAACCCTCCATGCCCGTGCAGTCGATCCAAACCTGACCTATTTACAAACTCTGTTACCCGGAGATCAAGATTTAAGCTTAGTCCAGCATTTTTATGAATACTTTGGCGATGAAGTGCTGATGCATTTAGAATTTCTGAGCGTGAATGGCCGATCGACCCCTGGCGCGTTGCAATTGGTGCGCTATTCGACGCCAGAACGATTGCAGGAAATCATTAACTACCACGAGTCTAAAGGAGCGCTCATTTTTAATCCCCACGCTTACACCATTGAAGACGGTGGCATGAAACATATTGACTTCGCGCAGTTAAACTTTAAAAAACAAGTCGATCCCTACGGACTCTTAAACCCTGGGAAGATGAAGGGCTGGACGGCATAAGCTAGCCTGACCATTACGATCGTCATACTCATCCCTGACCAATGCATCTGGCTCAGCAAATTGAATCTCACTACAATTAGAGTAGTGATTTGGTTTATGACATGCGATTGTCCCTTATTTCAGGGTTGCTGCTGAGTTGTGCGATCGGAGGCTGCGCAGCTCCCAATACTTCTGGACAAGCAGCACCCACGCCTACCCCCGCGATCGCCGCTCAGCCCAATGCCGTCTTGACCTTAGGACGGCTTGAACCGGAAGGAGAAGTGATTAAACTCTCAGTTCCTAATGCTCAAGATAGTCGAGTCGATCGAATTTTAGTCAAGGAAGGCGATCGGGTTCAGGCGAATCAAGTGATTGCTATTCTACAAGGTATCGATAGACGGCAGGCAGAAGTGCGCGATGCCCAAGCCGAGGTAGATCTGCGCCTTGCTGAACTCGAAAAAGTGGAGCAAGGTGAAGCTAAAAAATCACAAATGATTGCCCAAACTGCAACCATAGAAAGACTAGAAGCTCAATTAGAAAATAGTGTCCGGCAACGTCAAGCGGCGATCGAAAGTGCCAACGCTAAACTCCGCAATGCTGAACAGGATTATAAACGCAAAAGTCAACTCGTCAGTCAAGGTGCGATCGCCCGATCGGAACTCGATAAATCCCAAGAAGAACGGGCCACCGCGATCGCCGTCCTGGCAGAACGACAGGCCGAACTAGACCAGACCCGCGCCACTGTCGCCGCCGAAATCCGTCAGGAAACCGCCCGCCTAGCAGAACTTAAAGAAGTACGGCCCACGGATGTCGCGATCGCCCGGGCGCAGCTTGACAAAGCCAAGATTCAAGTGGAACAACGCAATGCCAATTTGCGCGATGCAGAAGTGCGAGTGCCGATCGCAGGTCAAATTCTAAAAATTAATACCCGCGTTGGAGAACAGGTGAGTACTACCCAAGGCATTGTGGAATTAGCGCAGACGAATCAGATGTATGCGATCGCCGATATTCCCGAAATTGATATTGGTAAAATCTACAAAGGTCAACCTGCGGTGATCACCAGTGAATATGGTGGATTTGAGGGGGAATTGCGGGGGGAAGTGACTCATATTGGATTGCAAGTGGGACGTAAAAGCACTCAAGATGCCGCAGGGAGCAATCCCACCACCGACCAAAATTCCCGTGTGATTAGCGTTAAGGTTCGCATTAAGCCGAGTGACAGCAATAAGGTGGCTAAATTTACGGCGATGCAGGTGAGAGTTAAGCTAGAAGTCAATCCTAATAAAAATTCAATTAAAAATTCAGCTAAGATTGCAAGGGTGGTGAACTCATGAAACGTTTCGATCGTCCCCTCGCTTGGGCACAGCTTTCCCACCAAAAGATCAGACTTGGCGTTGCCATGGGCGGCATTGCTTTTGCCAATGTTTTGATTTTTATGCAATTGGGATTTCTGACGCTATTTAATGAAGGCGCAACGACCTTTCCAGAAAAGCTAAAAGGGGATTTGTTTTTACTCGAAGCTCAAGCTAAATCCACGGATTCCAAGGGATTCGATCGGATTCGACTGTATCAAGCAGGCTCGATCGCAGGCGTCACAACGGTGATTCCGGTCTATACTCGCTATGCTTCGGTGGCCTTTAATAAAGAAGAGTTCTCACCCATTACGCGCATTATTGCTTACGATCCCCGAGAGCGAATTTTAGATCTCTCTGAGATTGATGCAAAACGAGATCAACTCAATCGACCTAAAGCGTTTCTATTCGATCGGATTGCGCGGGGACAGTTAGCACCGATCGTCCCACGTCTGGAAAAACAATCTCCCCTCCCCGCCATGCTGGATAATAAACGGGTGGAACTCGTGGGTCTATTTACCCTTGGAAATTCAATGATCTTAGGCGGAGAAGGCAATTTAATCACCACGCCATCTACCTATGCAGACTTGTTTGGAGAACAATCGTTAAGCACCGTTAGCCTTGGTATTCTGAAGGTGGAACCAGGGGCAAATATTCAAGCGATTCAGCAGGGAATTCGCAAGATGGTGCCGGGAATTCAGGTGATGACCCATCGGGAATTTATTGAAAAAGAACTGGTCTTTCAACAGGAAAACCCCACGGGCGTTATTTTCGGCTTTGGGGTGATTATGGGATTTGTGGTGGGGATTGTGGTGGTTTATCAGGTGCTCTATGCCGATGTCAGTGACCATTTAGCAGAATATGCCACTCTCAAGGCCATGGGCTATTCCGATCGATCGTTGTCCTTCGTAATTTTTCAAGAAGCCAGTATTTTGGCTATTTTTGGTTATACACCTGGTTTTGGGATTTCGGTCTGGATGTATCAAGTGATTTCTGGGTTAACGAAATTACCATTAGTCATGGTTCCAAACGTTGCAATTCTAGTGTTTCTACTAACCTTTCTAATGTGCATCTGTTCTGCATTTATCGCCTCTGGAAAACTCCGATCGGCTGACCCCGCTGATGTCTTCTAACCCCAAATCAAACTAGTCATTGCCACACATCCAGCCCCCTAACCCCCAATTCTGGGGGGACCGAAAACTGAATTTGGCTCTGGCTCCCCCAGAATATAGCCCTTACGGGCATCTAAGAAAGGGGGCTGGGGGGCCGTTCGCCAGTGTCTACTTAACATCATCCCAAACTTCTCATGAACTCCATCATCAGCATTGACAATCTAAATCATACCTACGGCACAGGAGCCTTACAAAAACCTGTCCTCAGCTCAATCACCTTAACGATCGAACCCGGTGAAATCGTACTGCTCACAGGTCCATCTGGCAGTGGAAAAACGACATTGCTAACCTTAATGGGGGCGCTTCGATCGGTCCAAGACGGCAGTCTAAAACTTTTTGGACAAGAGCTTCGGGGAGCGGGTAAAAGTAAACTGATTCAAGTTCGAAGTCAGATTGGTTTTATTTTTCAAGCCCATAACTTGCTAAAGTCCCTGACCGCCTGGGAAAATGTCAACATGTCCCTCAAATTACACAAACTCTCTAGACAAGAGCGCTACGATCGATCCATTGCTATGCTGCAAAGTGTGGGACTCGGCGATCGAACCCACTACTACCCCGAAAACCTTTCCGGCGGTCAAAAGCAGCGGGTCGCGATCGCACGAGCCTTGGTCAGTCAACCTAAACTAATCCTGGCCGATGAACCCACTGCCGCATTGGATAGTAAAACGGGACGCGATGTCGTGACACTGATGCAAACCTTGGCCAAAGAGCAGGGCTGTGCGATTTTGCTTGTGACCCATGACAACCGAATTTTGGACATTAACGACCGGATTTTAAAAATGGAAGATGGCTGTTTAGTGCAAGATAGACCCAATCAGGTGACAGCATGAGATTCTCACTCAACAATCCCCGCGCTATTTACAAAACCTTTCGATCGATCGATTTGTTGCTGATTGCCATTACGATCGGCACAACCTTTGTCTCTGGTGCTTACCAGATGCCTGCACTTCCAATGTGGCAATTTCATGGCATTTTGCTAATCTTTGCACTGACCACTTTCTGGAATCCCTATGAGAAGTCTTTAAAGCATAAACGGGTCTATGTATTTTTCAATTTTCTTTTGATCGTAATCGCAAATTTCTTACTTACGAGTGTTGATCTACAGTTTTATTGGGTTATCATAAAATCCTGCTTTTTATTGCCGCTGTCTGATGTTGTCATTGCTTTAACGATCGTCGGCATGTCCCAAATCATTTCACTTCATCTGAATTATGCCTATTTAGTCGAAGTGAATCGGAGCATAGGGGGAGAGCTACCAAAAGACCCGAAAGTTTTGATTCTGGGTAGCTTGAGTTACTACATTAGCAGTACTATTTTTTGTGTGATTCTGAGTTCAATTTTAATATCAGAACGGGAAAGTCGAATGCGGGCTGAAAACCTATCCCAAGAAGTCGAGACCTTAGCGGCTAATATCGAGCGCAGCCGTATCGCACGGGAAATCCACGATTCTATGGGACATTTGCTGACGACCTTGGATATTCAGCTCGAAGTGGCGCAAAAACAATACGATCGCGATCGTGACCAAACCCGTCGAGCGATCGACTCTGCGAAAGAATTGTCAACCCAATGTCTCCAAGAAGTTCGCTATGCAGTACAATCCATTCGAGATTCGGAATTTAACCTCAATCAATCAATCTTAACCTTGCTCGATCGAATGCCCAACACCTGGAAAATCCAAGCCGACTGCCGATTTCCTCCTCTACCGCTACAAATGAGCCACCAAATCTATTGCATCACCCAAGAGGCCCTCACCAATGCCCAAAAGCACGCCCAAGCGACCGAAGTGAAGCTGTCAGGTTACAGTGATGATCAGACGATCGTTCTACGCATGAGCGATAATGGCATGGGATTTGACCTGAGTGAACCGCGATCGGGGTTTGGGTTGCGGGGCATGGAGGAACGGGTTCAACTCATGGGAGGAACGATTACAATGGAGTCGAATATCTCATCGGGTGATGGTACACGGATTCACGTTTGTATTCCTCGCAATGCTATTCAATATGATTAAAATCTTACTCGTTGATGATCAAGATCTTTTCCGTCAAGGATTGGCGGTTCTATTGGACTTAGAAGCCGATTTAACCATTATTGCCCAAGCGCGGAATGGCCAAGAAGCGATCGATCTAGCTGTACAGCACCAGCCGGATGTAATCCTGATGGATGTCCGAATGCCGCTGTGCAACGGCGTTGAGGCGACGCAGCAGATTCATTCCCAGTTTCCTTGGATTCGGATTTTGATGCTGACGACCTTTGATGAGGATGAATATATTTGGCAATCCCTTCAGGCAGGTGCATTGGGCTATTTGCTTAAAAATACCCCATCAGGACAGCTTGCCGATGCCATTCGCACCTTGCATCAGGGCCATAGTCAACTCGGACCCACGATCGCCCCCAAAGTCTTTGCCCAAATGAATCCACCGCAGCCCTCAGTCTCCGTGAAATTAAGCGATCGGGAACTAGAAGTCCTTGACTATCTCAAAAAAGGCCACAGCAATCGCGAAATTGCCCAAGCCTTATTTCTCACCGAAGGCACCGTCAAAAATCACGTTTCGCAAGTGTTAAACAAGTTGAATTTGCGCGATCGGACTCAAGCGGCGCTTTGGGCACAGAAGCATCTTCCAGATTAGAGCGAATCGGAGTTGGACCATTATATGTATATGGCTGCGGTTAGTACGTTATGGTAGTCAAAGTCATAGAGTCAACAGTCCGTACAGATCTTAGTACAGGATAAAAAGGTTGAAAGTTTTTAGGAGAGGGAGTCTTAGGAGTAACGACTTAACCTAAGGCTCCCTCATGAATGAGATTATCTTAATGTTCAATTTAATTTGTGCTGACGTATTTATCGGGCTATCCCAAAGTGCGCAGTTACGATGGCTCTTGGAATGAATGGAGTCGTCCACCCCAGACATCCATTGAATCATAAGGATTGACGGCTACGTTGGGGACTTGTATTCGATCGAAGCTACGGCGAGTTGAAACGCATCTCCTTGCCCTCGCCAGTCCATTTTGAAGATGACGCGGCTCACATCAGCGAAATGTTCTAGTTTCCGCGCGATCATCTCATCCATCATTTCTCGAATCCCGTCTTCGGAAATTCCATGTTTGGGTAATCCTTTTAGAAAAAGTGCGATCGCCTCACCGGATTTCGGTGGGGGCAAGAGTGCCGCATTCCAAGCCGCAGCGGCAACGGTGACGATTTTTTCGCGGTCATAATGAGTTTCGACCGTTTCCAAGTAGGGTTCGATAAATTTCTCTAAGATGGCGGTCATCGGATCACCGCCCTTTCCTTTTGACCCCTGAACAGGGATACCAAAGCCTTTTGCCATAGTGACACTCCTAAGACTCAAATGATTAATCCGATCGACGACTTCTTCCTGCTACCATCATACCATTCTCGCTCTTTTATCGAATTACGATCGTTACGCACTAGGGCTGGGCGATGGTAGCAGACAAACGTCCATACCTTGAATCAAGCCATCCGCATCGTTTGCGGAATCCTGATTACGTTATCAGAACATATTGAAGCAACTGCAAAAGTTCTATACATTGGGTTGTGTCACCCATAACTAATTTGTTCGCAGGAGTCATTCCCCATGATCATTGAAGATAATAAAGCACTCGTTCTCCAGTTCTATCAGTCATTTGACGATCGGAAAATGGAAGAGGCGATGAACTTACTGGCACCGGATTTTACGGCTTATATGGCGGGTGTGCCGAAGCCGTTGGATAGTGGCACCTGGGTGAATTTCAGAGATTGCCCCCGACCGGGAAACGGATTACGTTATCGATCATGCATATCGATCGCGTGGAGAATGGCAAGATTGTAGAACATTGGGGACAAGGCGATGCACTGGGCTTGATGCAGCAATTGGGGATTATCTTTTTGCCAGGACCAACATTGTTGCCGGGTATTTTGAAGGGTGCTGTGTCAAAAATTTGGAAGAAGACGTGAGCGTTATCGTCAGCATCAACATACGATTTTTACGCTGTTTGGATCAGATATTAGCGAGTTCTGAGAATCAAGGTTGTCCTTTCTTAATTGTGGCGAGTGAGTTTCCGGAGATGGGCTATCGGGGACGTCAGGTGGCGATAGCCCACTAGCCTGCACGATCGGTTGGTGGCGATCGTGCAGGCTAGTGGAATTCAGCAAGCGGAGGAATTGAGTGCTGGATTGATGGTATTGATCGATGGGGCGTTTATACAGCGACGGTTATATCAAGCGCATCGGGTAAATTTACAGCAGTTAGCCATGCAGTATATTGCTAGCTACACAGCGACCTAATCGTGGGCATCGACAGGATGCGGCTTACCAATTGATTGCACCATTTTCATCAAAGAAGCCACCATTGGGACCATCGTTGGGCAGCGTTGCCAGTTGCACAATAATGGTTGCTCCTTCCTGAACAGTCCGTGGCGCAGCGGCTGTACCCATATCCGTTTGAACCCAGCCAGGGCAGGCAGAATTAATTTTAATGTTTGTGCCTGTGAGTTGCTTGGCGATTTGGACGGTTAATGCGTTGAGTGCCGTTTTGGAAGAATTATATCCGGCAGTATTCACGGGATAATAAGGGGATTCAGGATTGGATTGCTCCGTGAGAGAACCCAATGATGAGGAAGTATTGACGATGCGGCCTGCTTCCGATCGACGTAACAATGGCAGGAATTCGCGAATCATCATAAACGGACCAAATACGTTAGTTTGATAAATTTGCATCATCAAGTCCAACGACATTTGTTCAAAACTAAAAATGCCTTGACCGAATTCGGGATGAATTCCGGCGTTGTTGACCAGAATATCGAGTTTGCCGTAGCGATCGTTCACCGTTTGCGCCGCTTGTTTAATACTGGCTTCATTACTGACATCCAAGGCGATGAAATCAGCTTTATAGCCTTCCGCTTGCAGCTTCTGGGCAGCAGCTTGACCATTAGCCGCATCACGAGAACCAATCAGAACGTGAATGCCTTTAGCGGCGAGTTGGCGGGCGGTTTCGAGACCGATGCCTTTGTTTGCGCCAGTGATGAGTGCGATCGTCATAACCAATCTCCAATGTGAATTGCTCGATGAATCTAAGATAGTCTGTGTGCTAAGTGAGAAAAAGGGGCTAAACTGCAAATCAGTTATGCAGAAAACGCAAAGATGGATAAGCTCAAGAGTTTGATGATATTTCTGCGATCGGCTCAGCTTCAGAGCTTTTCTGAGGCAGCACGGCAGTTGAGTATGTCACCTTCGGCGGTGAGTCGGGCGGTGGCGCGGCTGGAGGATGATCTGGGGATTCGGCTGTTGCAGCGGACGACGCGGAGTTTGACGCTGACGGAAGATGGGACGAAGTTTTATCAGCGCTGTCAGCAGATTGTCGATGAACTCGAAGCAGTGGAGCTGGAGGTAAAGCAATCGCAATCGAAACCGAAAGGGACATTGCGACTAAATTTCTCCATAGCATTGGGGAAAATGTACATTGCACCTCGATTAGCTGAATTGGCTCAGCAATATCCTGATTTGGTGTTTAGCGTTTCCTTTAGCGATCGGCTCAGCGACATCATTGAGGAAGGCATTGATGCAACGGTGCGGGTGGGGACGGGGAGTGATAGTCGGTTGGCAATGCAAGTGCTGGGAAAGACCTATCCGATTACCTGTGCCGCTCCGAGTTATTTAGCGCAGGCGGGAATCCCGCAAACACCAGAAGCGATCGCGGATCATCGCTGTGTGAATTTCATTTTGCCGCAGTCGGGGCGGGAGATTAGCTGGAAGTTTGAACGGGATGGGGTGGGGATGCTGTTGCCGATCGTCAGTTATTTGCAGTTTGATTATGCGGAGGCGTTATTGATGGCGGCGATCGGCGGGGCGGGAATTATTCAAGCGCCGAAATTCATTGTGGCGGAGGCGATTGCTCAGGGGAAGCTGCAACCGATTTTGACGGATTATGCAACAAAGGAAACAACGCCGATCGCGATCGTTTATCCGCAAAAGAAGTATTTGTCCGCGAAGGTGCGGGTGTTTATTGAATTTATGGCAGGGTTGATGAGGGATTTGCAACGGGAGGGAATTGTGGATTGAGCGATCGCATTGCATAACCTGATCCTGTCCTGAATTATGCTAACTGGGTTTGAAATTAGTGAGCGATCGAATGATGCCTATTCCGTTGAATGATTCCAAACGATCGGGCTTAAGTCGCCGTCAATTTATGGTTGGTGGGTTGAGTAGTCTGAGTGCTGGCGGCATGATCTTGGGTGGCTGTGGGCGATCGACGACGCAAGCGCACCTTCCGTCTGTGGCAACGCCTCTCAGTCCTGTAGCGTTTGATTCAATGGCATCCTTTGAGTTTGAAACTGTAACCACGGGTGAGCGGGGTCAAATTGTCCGTAAAACGTCAAAGAAAGCCCGTTATTTTACCGAACTGCTGGAGCCATCGAAATTTCTTGGCATTTTTGAACAACCGAAGGTTCCTCTGGAAATGATCGAAATCCCGGCAGGCGAATTCCTTATGGGATCGCCCAATAATGAACCCAAGCGCGATCGTTCAGAAGGTCCCCAACATCGGGTTAAAGTGCCGCGTTTTTTTATGGGGCGATTTGAAGTGACGGAAGCGCAATGGCTGAGTCTGATGGATCATGACGTTCTATTTCCTAAAGGTCCAAACTTCCCGGTCGGCAGTATTACCTGGGGTCGCGCACAGGAATTTTGTCGTAAGTTGAGTCAACAAACGGGGCGGAATTATCGGTTGCCCAGTGAAGCGGAGTGGGAATATGCTTGCCGTGCGGGGACGACGACTGCATTTTATGATGGACCCACGGCAAATCGATCGATCGCAAGCCATGCTAAATTTGCAGAAAAAGCGAACAAACTCGATCGCTACACGGCACCTGTCGGTTGTTTCCGAGCGAATGCGTTTGGGTTACATGATCTCCATGGGAATGCTTGGGAATGGGAATGGTGTGCGGACGATTGGCATGATGACTATAAGGGCGCACCAACGGATGGCAGTGCTTGGGTGAATCCAGTTGCAGCCGAGGTTCCCTTACATGTGGTGCGGGGTGGTACGGATACCATTGTTGAGACGGAGACTTGGGTGCCCTCTTGGGAGGTGCGATCGGCAGCCCGAACAAAGAGACAACTCAGTGTTGGGAGTGCCTGTTTTCGGGTTGTTTGTTCAGCTTAGGCATTGAGGTTGCTTTTCAGGGTAGAAGATAAATAATGTGCAGCCGATCGTTGATTGGGGAATGTGGCTGGAGCCGATCGGATGATGGATAAAGGTTCCAGCCGGATAATCGCGAATGCCATCATTGAACACGCCACGCATCACCAACACTTCCTCAGAATTATCATGATGGGCATCAACACCGTCCCATTGAGCACCCGGTTCAATGGTCACGATAACCGCCTGCGCGCCATGTTCACCTTGCCATAGCTGCCGCGCACTAATTCCATGGGAAATGCTCTGAACCGGGCGATCGTGCCCGTCTGACCAAACGATATCACTCATGACACTCGGCTCCTTTTTGTTCGTCACTGAAGCCTAACCTGCTAAAATCTATTTGTCAAAATGAACTTACTGAACTATAAATTCAGTTCTACTGATATATGGAATTTCGTCATTTGCAAACGTTTCAATCGATCGCCCAAGAAGGAAGCTTTTTGAAAGCGGCGGAGAAACTTCAATATGCACAATCCACAATTACGTTACATATTCAACAACTCGAAGCGGAACTAGGCGTAAAACTGTTTTCTCGTCGCGGTAAACGAACAGAACTCACCGTTGCGGGGAGAACCTTGATTGAACAGACCGATCAGCTTTTATATCGTGCCGCCAACTTGCAGCAAACCATGACGGATCTCGTTGCGGGCGAAGCAGGACATTTACGAATTGCATCGATCGAACCTGTTGCCAGTATCAATTTACCTGTGATTTTGGCACAGTTTTGCCAGGAGCATTCCAAGGTTCGGTTAACGCTCGAAGTGGGCGTGACGCAGGTCATTAGTCAGCGCGTTGCGGCTGGATTGCTGGATATGGCGCTTTGCTCACCGCCTAGTGCAAATCTCGGTTTAACGTTTGAATTGCTATTTTACGATTCGATCGCACTGCTGCTACCAGACACCCATCCTCTTGCCAAATTCGATGAGATTTCGGTATCTTCATTGAGTCAAGAGCGGCTGATTTTAACTGAGGAACATTGTCCCTATCGCGATATCTTTGAGAAGGCATTACTGGCTGAGGGTATCAATCCGTTCTCTGGCATTGAAGTAATGAGCCTGGAAGCACTCAAGCAAATGGTACGCCATGGGTTAGGCATTGGGATTATTCCAGCAGCAGCGATCGCACCTCCGCCACCTAATACGATCGCTCGTAGCATTTCAGGGATAGATCTGAAATTACCCGTTGGCATTGCATTTCAGGCAGAAACCTGTTTCCCCGGTTCAGCCCTGTACAAATTAGTTTCATCGTTGAGAACTTGTTTAAAGAAACTATGATTCAGCAATCTGTTTTACGTTCTCCATGATGCTTGGCAGGACTGCTTTAAATTGCCGTCCTAGCAATAGACCAAACAACCATCCCAGCAATCCATTAAACGACACTTCATGGGTGAAATAGGTGCCATCGGGCTGCACTTGAAGATAGCGATGGATATTCAAGCGACTCAATGGCAAGCTCACCGTAAAGGTATAGCTTTCTTTGGGATTCAGTTGTGAAATTTTAAAGGTGGCAACCTGTCCTTTTTTCGGGGTGAGCTTGCCGATCGCACCAATATCAAGATGGGACGTATGGCTAACTATCATCACGGCGACTTGCGGAACACGCTGATTACGATCGCGATCGAGCTTTTGGCGGACGAAGGCGTTCATGGGCTGAGTCTGCGCAAGATTGCCCAGCGTGCCGGGGTGAGTCACAATGCACCCTACATGCACTTTGCAGATAAAGAGGCGGTGCTAGCGGCGATCGCGGAGCACGGGTTTCAGCAATTGGCGACGCAGGTTAAAGGAGCGATCGCGCAAGCGGAGGACAGCACCCGTCAACAGTTGATTGTGGCGAGTCGGACCTATGTGGATTTTGCAATTCATCATCCTCATCATGTCCAGGTGATGTTTCGTCCGATGGATGTGACACAGTATCCGACGCTAGCTGAAGCGTCCCAGGCGTCGCTCAATCAGCTTTTTGAGATTGTTCGATCGGGGCAGGTGAAGGGTGAGTTGGCTGCTGGTGACACACACTGTATGACGAAAGCCGTATGGGCAATGATGCATGGTGTGGCAATGATTTCGATCGCCTATGGTGCGGAAGCTGGCTCAACGGGGAAGACGGCGATCGAGGATCAGGTGTCGGTTTTTGTTAGCTTTTTATTAGATGGATTAGCAATGGGCGATCGGATTGTGGATTCAGATTAATCTGACGATCTAGAGTCGCGATAAATTCGGTTCAGCCACCGCCGGGAAACTCGCAAAATTGCGGCGAACCCAGTCGAGTCCGACTTCATTATATTGACGGCGGTATTAGGGTTTACGGGAACGTGAGTTGTACCCTAAGGCGATTCCCATGACTGAACAGGAAATGCCCACGATCGCACCAACGATACCCAGCGACGGACCCACCCTCGCCGGATCAGCCTGCGACATTGCCCCTGTGATTCCAAAGTAGGCTCCAGCCGCAAGTCCGAAAATCCCACAAGCTAAGCCAGCCAAAGATAACCATGATTTCATACCAGCCTCCATTAGCGTCTATTGTGAGTATATTGATTATCCGGTTAGACAACAACCTACAATCTCCGGTTTTATCAGGTTTGAAATCATCACACCGATCGTATCTAGAGTCGCGATAACTTCGGTTCAGCCACCGCCGGGAAACTGGCAAAATTGCGGCGAACCCAGTCGAGTCCGACTTCGTTATTGAGCTTAATCTTTTGAGGACGATCGGAATAGAGTTTTTCTAAAATAGCCCCGTCTTGTTCTAAGACCGTCGTCGTTAAATCCAGGACGTTTTGCTTCATCAACTTGAACAGTGGGTGATTTGATTTGCCGTAGAGGAGAACGTAGGTGCGGCTCTGAGTGGGCGATTCGGGAATCATGACATGAACTTGGCGAATGCTACCGATCGGGGTTTCACCACGAAAAACCACCAACGTTGGAAAGTGATTTTCTAAATGCGCGTTGATTGTTTTAGGCATGAACAATACCGCAGGATTTTGCCGAATTTCCGCAAAACTGGGCTGACTACGCGGCATATCGTAATAGGCATGGGATTGCAAACCGTTATCGATGAATTGATTAAATTCAACGGATTCGATGCGAAATAACGATCGATGGGTGCCGTTTTGATGATTGTAATCATGCATGATCAGCAGCAGATTGAGTAAATCTGTTTTGATACTCATATCAGCGGAGATGCCGAGAAATTCGTAATCCTGGGCGATTTCATTCGCGATCGTCGGAATTGGAATCGCAGGCACCGCACCGCCATAGCTCCAAATGAAATCGCCTTGAATGATCAGTTCCAAAGGTTTCAACTGCGGCAACGTCGGCTTATTCGATCCCGGCAATACCGTACAGCCCGCCCCATCAAACGCTAAGGCATGGTAAGGACAAACGACCTTTCCCGCTTCACACCAGCCCTCAGACAGCATCGCACCCATATGCGGACAGGCATTTGGCAAAGCTTGAATCGTCCCATTCTCATCCCGCCACAGCACATAATCCTGCCCCAGTAATGAAATTCTCATGGGCTGATTAGGTTTCAGCATCGATTTATGGGCGACAAGCCAAGGCGCACCGGGCAGCATCGAGTCCATAGGGATTCTCCGAGGATGATACGATAATGAGGAATCCGTCGTGTTTTCAGAATATGACACAATCCTCACGATCGTCAACTAGCCAGCCGTCAACTAGCCAGCCGTCAACTAGCCAGCCGTCTTCAAATCTCCGCCGTCAACCCAAACAGCAACGTAGTAAGGAGCGAGTTGAATCGATCCTCGATGCAGCGGCGGCGGTGTTCGATCGGGTCGGTTATGATGCTGCAACGACACATTTGATCGCGATCGAAGCGGGCACAGCGATCGGATCGCTCTATCAGTTTTTCCCAGACAAAGCGGCGATTTTCAATGCCATGGAATTGCGGCATTGGGAGCGGGTGCGGGCAATGTGGTCGCAAACGGATGTAGCAGCGATCGCGCAGTTGCCCTTGCGGCAGATGATTCATGGGCTGGTGGCGGGGGTTTCGGAGTTGTTTGAGCAACCTGTATCGCGGGTGGTGTTTATTCAGTTTTTTGTGGCGCGGCAGATTTTTCAGTCGATCGATGAAAGCATGACCCAAGAAGCGATCAACTTCATGGCGAGCATTTTGCGCCAGCGTCAACCTCAGTTGTCTGATGCGAAGTTACGGCGGCTTGCTGAGGTCTGTGTCACAACGAGTAATGCGCTGATTTTATCGGTCTTACGCAATCCCGATGTCACGTACCAACAGGCAATGACTCAGGAAATCGAAGACTTAATCGTCGCCTATCTGGAACCGCACATGGGGGATACGATCGGTCATAATGTAATGAAAGTAATGAAATGTCCCCATTGCCGATCGGTCCAAATGTCTAAAAATGGCTATCGTCGCGGCAAACAATGTTATCTCTGCAAAGATTGCGGGAAGCAATTTGTACAACCTGATGACGAGTAATCCAAGCAAACCTCCTTCAGTTTGTGTTATCTCAGATCTCGCTAAACCATACAGGCTTCACTGTGGCATGGGCGATCGTCGCCGTTTCCTTTGTATTCGACTATCCTAATCAGTAGTGATTATTATCCCGTCCATAAACGCAACCTAGGTATGCGATCGTCTATCCCTATATGTGAATCTACCCATGCTTGAATCTCCTCGTTCATCCCAATCACGCGCACCCAAGTATTTTTCACTTCAGTGGATACTGGTCAATAGCCTTGGTGCAGGAGTGGGCATTGGCTTGCCGATACTGATCGGCGATCGCTTATCTGATGCGCCCTATGGACTGATGGTGGGCATTATTGGAGCGTTATTGGGGTTTTGGCTAGGATTGGTTCAATGGTGGTTCCTACGGAAATCCCTGCCGCTCCCCAGCAAATGGATACTAGTAACAGGTTTTTCAGCGATTGGGACGATTTTTGCAGTCAGTCTACTCGTCCAGATTGCAGTCCCGCTAGTCTTTTTACTCTTCATTCTTTACCCACTCAGTGTCAGCCTAAGCCAGTGGTTCATCCTACGATCGGTAATTCGACCAAGCTGGGGGTGGAGTATTGTCAGTTCGATCGCGATGTTCATGGGTGGAATTATTGGGTTAATCCTAGGGATCATTGCCCATAAAATGGACCTTTCTCCAGGAATAACCGCGACGATCGGAGGCTTTAGTTATGGACTGGTCTATGGATTCATTAGCCACTTTAGCCTCAAGCGACTTGTTCAAAAAGAACCGATCGCTCAACCCCAAAAAACAGGACTGGATCTACCACCGGATCAATCATCTTGGGTTATTTGGAGCTTTCAAATCCTTTCAGGTCTCTCTTTGCTCTTACTGATCGGGTTATGGATCAAACTGTTTCCGATGCCGAACAGCTTACGGCTTGGCTCTCCAAATCTAGTTCTGTTTGGAATTGCGATGTTAATGTATTCCCCCTTATCTATTTTAATGCATGAATTAGGTCATTTGTTTTTTGCTCAATCGCAACAGTTTGATTTGCAAGCGATCGCCGTCCGGCGTATGGTGTGGATTCGTCAAATTCAGGGTTTTAAGTTGCAGCGGGCAAGACGCACCTTTGCTGGTGGGTTTGTTTTATCTGTGCCACAAACCTTTGGACGTATGAATCAGCGACTTTTTATGATGATCTTGGGTGGTCCTGTGGGATCATTGATTTTCGCAATAGTAGGAATGTTGCCCTGGTTTTTGCAATCGTGGATTGGCAAGAGTCCTCTAGCGTGGGGAATGGGGCTATTGTCCATCATCAGTCTACATATGGCAATTCTCAATGCCCTCCCTCTAAAAGTTGGTTACTTAAGAACGGATGGTCGGCTGATGCTTGATCTCTTCCAAAATAATCGACAAGGGCAACGATTCAATGGAATGTATACCTACAATGCAAGTCTCTATCAAGGCATCCGTCCGCGTGATGTTGATCCAGCTTTGCTCGATCGCTTGCTAGCCCTACCTGAAAAATCTTCTAATCATGTTTTAGCACTCCTCACTGCCTATCAAGTTGAACTCGATCGAGGTGCAATTCCACAGGCTGCCAATTATTTAGACGAAGCTCTTGCAATGCATTTGTACATACCTGAGCTATTTCGAGCCAACCTATTGTTAGAAGGGGCTTATTTTGAAGCGATGATTCGCGATCGGGCTGATATTGCGCGTGATTGGTTCAACCAAATTCAAGAAATGGTCATGACTTCTCGCATTTCCCTGTTGCGGGCAGAAGCGGCTGTCTGTTTTGCTGAAGGGCAATCTTCGATCGCTCTTACCAAAGCACAAGAAGGACTAACACTAGCAGAAGAGACCGATCGTTTTATAGTTGGACATACGATCGCTGAGGTCGATCGATTACAAGAAATTATCGCTAAAGCGTCCTGATCCCATTGAATTTTAGGGTTAGTAGCCGAGTTTTTTGAGGAATTAATAAATCATTCTGCCGATCGATCGATCACCTGTTTCACCCAATCGAGATCCGCCGCAGATAGATCCGTCAGAGCTGATTGGTAATTAATTTGTAAATCAAAACAACCTTGCTCGTAAACATCTTGCAGAAGGTGTGCCAAATCGAGCGAAATCAGTTCATCTTCAGGTTGCAGCGGAATCCTAAAGGCGGGAATTGGGTCTTGGAGATTGAAGCTATAGAGATCCGCTTCAGGACGATCGCGAGAATCACTGACGAGGATGTGATAGTGCGATCGAGGGATGGGGTCCATGACAGGCATGGGGGAGAAGGCTCGAAGCAAATCAATCTCGACAAAGTGAGTGGCACTTTCTAGGATGGTTTGTCGTTTTTTAAGATAAATCTTTCGTCCTTCACTGCGTTTATTTTTAGGTGAGAGCACTTCGATCGCAACAATGACTTCATGCGTTCCGACCTTACGGATTTCGAGATAACGTTCTTTAATTTCGATCGGTTCTACAAGCCGAACCCGTTGCGGTTGAGAAACCGTTAGCGTTGCAGTGGTTGCGACGCGAGTGGGAACGTCTGTTTTAGCGGCATTAAAGACGATCGCATCTGGAATTCCGACGAAGATGCTGCCCTCATCATCATCGAGATAAGTTCGCGTTTCGATCGCGGCATAATATTTCGGGCGCAGCTTTGCACCCAGTTCATTGGAAAGTGCCACAATCAAACGGCTGTGAACTTGGTGCCAAAAGAAGGGATCTTCTAGAAATGGGTCCATTCCCGGAAAGGGCGATTTCATTGACAAACCTCATGACTCGGCTTCTATTTCTATTGTGCCATGGGACTTTGAAATTATGATGTACAACTGAATTCAATTGTAATCTCCATAGCTTCAGGTTGGGAATTATAGTTGGGCCTCAAACGGTGTGATCAGATTGCCCAGCCGATCGAATAGCGTCGTCTCAACCGTCATCTTCACGTTGGCATATTTTTCCACGTAGCGTTCTGACTTTTGATTAATTAGCATAACTAAATACTCAAACACAGGATCTACAAATCCCACCGATAGTAAAAATCGATAGGCTTCATCGGCTGTTTTGCAATTGAGAACGCTAGCGGCAATAGAGCCATCGCCCCCACATTGAATCACCGCCGCACTGAGAATTTCTAGCTTGGCATCCGCGAGATGACTGGAGGTATTGAAAATCCCCCCGGCTAATTTAATCAACTTACCTTGATAGCCTAGCAAATGAACCGATCGCACCCCTTGCACCCCCGCCTCAGCCAGCAATGCCCCTACCCAGTTCCCTGTCTGAACCACTCGATCAGCATTAATGCCCAACCGATCGGCCACCTGCATTCCATTACTGCCAATACAAAAGACTAAATTCTTGGAATCCGCCGCCTTCGATCGCAGACTTTGCTGGAACTGTTCAAAGTGGGACTCCGACGACAGCGGTTTTGAAATGCCGCTGGTGCCCAGCAGGGACAAGCCTTCGACAATGCCAAAGGCCGCATTAGAAGTCCGCGCCGCCAGCGATCGCCCCTCCGGCAACACGATCGTCACCGTCGCACAGTATCCCTCCGGTACCCAAGGCTCCACATTCGCCGCAAACAACCGCCGCGCATACTGATAAATCGCAGGTTCCCCCGACTCCGATCGTCCCAAGCCTTCTCCGCCTTGCAACACTAGCCCCTCTCCCGGTCCTAGGCTCACTTCCGCCCAAAGGGGCATATTTCGAGTCAGGTCCAGATTGTCTCCCGGATCACTAACCGTGATCGCCAACGCCCGTTGGCAGAGCCTCTCGGAACGGGACTCGTCCTCCAACCGGGCAAATTGTTCCACAGGGATCCTGACGGGACTGGCTTCATCGAGTAGATTAATCAAAACCGATCGATCAACCAGCTCCTCCTCCAACGCTAAAAGATGCATCAACGCCGCCTTTGCCGCCGCCACCGCAAAAACTGGCAGAGTATAGCCAGAACCAGACATTGGAGCAAGATACGATCGGGGCATAGATGATAGACCTTCAAACGATAAGAACAGATATAGAATTAAGTTTTCCTCACTCTCCAATCACCCCTCTACCAATGCCTCATCCCACCGGACTCCACCCAGAAGAAGTACTCCGCCGCAGAGCCGCAGGACAGGGGAATAATATTAAAATCCAGACTAGCCGATCGTACCGTGAAATCTTCCAAGAGAATTTCCTCACCTTCATTAACATGGTGTTCTTTTCTCTGAGCGGCATCATGGTGGCCTTACGACGGTACAGCGACGCCATCCTGGTGGCCGTGATTATCCTAATTGGGGTGATTATCGGGATTGTTCAGGAAATCTGGGCCAAGCGAAAATTGGACGAAATTGCCCTGCTTCAACGCCCCACCGCTACGGTGATTCGAGGCGGACAGGAGTTGGAAATCACGCCGGATCAACTGGTCTTGGGCGACGTGATCGTGCTGGTTTCAGGGGATCAAATCCTGGTGGATGGTGTGATTCTGGGGGATGGTAAGGTCGAAGTGGATGAATCACTGCTCACAGGCGAATCCGATTTGATTGCCAAAACGAGTGGGGATGAGGTGTTTTCTGGAACTATTTGCGTCAGTGGGACGGCCTACTTTGAAGCGACTCAGGTGGGGGTCAACACTGTGGCCTATAAGCTGATTTCCGGTGCCCGATCGTTCCGCAAAATTCTCACACCCCTTCAGCGAGAAATCAATCTGATCATTCGGGCCTTGCTGCTGGTCTCCTGCTTCCTCTGGCTGCTGGTGATGATTAGCTTCTTCAGTCGGACCTACAGTTTTTCCGACGTGGTGCAACATGCGGCGGTCGTTGCAGGCTTAGTTCCCGCAGGACTCCTGATCGCGATTACGGTCGCTTACGGGACGGGTGCGCTGCGGATGTTGGGTGAAGATGTGCTGATTCAGCAAGCCAATGCCGTGGAGTCCCTCAGCCATGTGGATGTCCTCTGCGTCGATAAAACCGGAACCCTCACCGCAAACCAAATCAACCTCCAGTCCCTCCATCCGATCGGTCTCCCCGAAACCGAACTGCAACAAATCCTCGGCGACTACGCCCACAACACCACCGCACCAAATCGCACCTCCGAAGCCCTCGCCCAAGGCTGTCCCGGCAACCCAGCGGAGGTGATGGCCGAGATTGCCTTTTCCAGTGCGCGCAAGTGGAGTGCGATCGCCTTGAAGCGTGCGGATCACCCCGAACCCCGCAGCTACGTCCTCGGCGCACCGGAAATGTTGGAATCGGCCTTAACTTTGACGCCGGAAATTCGATCGGTCCTACAAGTTGGAACGGCCCAGGGCTTGCGCGTCTTGATCTTTGCGATGGCAGCGGGGACGGACTGGATGCAGGACGGCGCGATCGAATTGCCCTTATTAAAACCCTTGGGGATCATTTACTTCAGCGATCAATTGCGGACCAATGTGTCTGAAACCCTACAGCAGTTTCGCAGCGCAGGTGTTCAGCTTAAGGTCATCTCTGGAGATAACCCCGAAACCGTGGCGTCTCTAGCGCGTCAAGCGGGTTTAAGCGTGGATGGTGATCTGCAAGTCGTGTCCGGTTTGGAACTAGCCAAAATGTCCCCCGCAGAATTCGATCAAGCCGCCAAAAACGCCACCGTCTTCGGTCGCATCACCCCAGAACAAAAAGCGGCACTGGTCAAATCCCTGCGCAGTCAGCAGCGATATGTGGCGATGATCGGTGATGGGGTCAATGATGTCCTGTCACTGAAACAAGCGAATCTGGGCATTGCCATGGAAAGCGGCAGTAAAGCCACCCGATCGGTCGCGGATATCGTCCTCCTCAAAGATTCCTTCGCCTCCTTGCCCCACGCACTCCTTGAAGGTCAGCGGATTCAAAATGGCATTCGAGATTCCCTCGCCCTTTTCCTGGTGCGGGCGGGCTGTGTGACCATGTTGATTTTTTCGATCGCCATGGTGACAGACAGTTTCCCAATTCTCAATAAACAAAGTGCGATGTTAGCCCTCTACGGCGTGGGTCTAACCACCGCCATGTTCCCCATTTGGGCCAGACCCGGAGCCATTCCCAAAAACCGTAAAATCGTCCGATCGCTGCTGCATTTTGTGATTCCGGCGACGATCACCATGACGATCGTGGCTCTATTCACCTATTTATTGTTCCTCATGAGGGCAATTCTGGATCTTCCACCGGGATTACAGGTCAGTGACGTGGATTATTCCTTACCTCGCACCGCATTGGTCACAGTATTGATCTTCTGTCATTTATTCCTGCTCCCCTTCCTAAAACCCCCCACCCGCCATTGGGTTGCAGGTGCCCCTTTAAGTGGCGATCTGCGCTACTCAGCCATTGCCTTAATTATGGCAGGCGTCACATTGCTGTCACTGATGGTGCCGCTGCTGAGAGATTTCTTTGAACTAGCGACGTTGAGTGGTCGGGACATTTTATTTTTAATGGCGGTTGCGATCGAATGGGCGTTTATTCAACGGGCGCTATGGCGCAGTCGATTTTTTGACAATTTCCTAGGCGTTGACCTCCGTTAGAAGACGGCATCACGACTCTGCTTTTGATGATTGACCACACTATTTACCGCACGACCCATGACCCAAGCCTCTGAACCCAAACCGCCTTCGACTGAACCCAAAACCGACTGTGTTCATCTCTTTGAAATCAGCGCGATTAGCCTGGGGGCGATCGCCCTCATCGGAGCCGCCGTCCTAGGTCTAGTCAATAAGCTCACCACCAATATGCAGCAACCGAAACGAGCTGAAAAGATCGCTAAGCATTTGATTAATTACCAGTTCCCGGACCGTTCCGTCGGTCAACTGGGCCTGAGTATTGGTGCAGAATCCTTTGCGGTGGTGAGCGATCGTCAGCAAGATCCGTCCCTCAGGCTCTTTGTGCAGGCATCCCCGGTGGACTGGGTAGAGCGGACCTCACCCTTGGTGCGAGAATATGCCCTAGGTGCAGGCTGGCGAGGAAAGTGGGATGCTGTCACCGAGGAAAATAAAAGCTTTCGCTATTGCAACCAAGTCGTCAATTTAGAAGTGAGTCGGGGCTTTTGGGCGATCGATGACAACACGCCTGCCCTCAATGCGATCGAATACACCTTAGATGTCACCGTCAACGACTACGACCAAACCATTCGAATTCTAGCCACCGGACTCAACGCCGAAACCCGCGCAAAACAGCTCCTCGATAGCATTCAATGTCGCCAAAAGATGAAGAACTGATTTTCGGTGAAACGCATTATCTTCTGCCCGCGATGATTTCAGATTGTTACGAAATTAGGTGTTGCGATAATCTTGTGACACATTTCTTAATATTCAGCCCTGCTGTTACTCAATTCCTGTAACTTAACCTGGATAGTCTTGTCCTTAAAAATGACTATTGACTGAATCGTTTTGATTCCGTGAATTGGATTACATCTCGTTCGATCGAACACTCAATTTTTGATAATCATTGATTTTTACTTAGAAAACCTGAATCTCTCGAAGATTTCTCCATGAAAATTTTGGTTCTGACTTGGGAATTTCCACCTCGCATTGTTGGCGGGATTGCTCGTCATGTTGCTGAGTTATATCCAGAACTGCGTCAACTGGGCCATGACATTCATCTTCTCACCGTGCAATTTGGGGATGCGCTTCCACAGGAACGGGTCGATGGCATTGAGGTGCATCGCATTGCTGTGGGGGAAGGCCAAAACTTTCTGCAATGGATTGGCAAGATGAACGAATCTCTGGGGGAATATGGTGGGAATTTAATTTTAGCGCAACCCTCTGAGCAGCCATTTGATTTGATTCATGCCCATGATTGGCTGGTGGGGGATGCGGCGATCGCCCTCAAAAATCGCTTTCAACTTCCCCTCATTTCGACCATTCACGCAACGGAGCAAGGTCGCAATAATGGTCTCTATACCGATCTCCAGCGCTACGTCAATCAAAAGGAGACTTGGTTAATCTATGAGTCTTGGCGGATCATCGTCTGTACTCACTATATGAAACGTGAACTTCAACGGACATTTCAGGCTCCGGCGGATAAGCTGGATGTGATTTTTAATGGCATCTATCCTGATAAAAAACGGATTAATCCGGCGATCGATCGGGTGGCATTGCGGCGGCGCTTTGCGGACGATCACGAAAAGATTGTTTATTATGTCGGACGGATTACCTATGAAAAGGGGATTCGGCAATTGTTAGATGCGGCCCCTCAGGTGATTCACGCTTTGGAGGGACAGGTGAAATTTGTCTTGATTGGGGGCGGGAATACGGAGGCGTTGCAGCAGCAGGCCATGAGTTTGGGCATTTTCGATCGCTGTCTATTTACAGGCTTTATGCCAGACGATGAACTTGACCAATTCCAAACCATTGCCAACTGTGCGGTCTTTCCCAGTTTGTATGAACCCTTTGGCATTGTGGCCTTAGAGAGTTTTGCGGCGCGGGTTCCGGTGGTGGTGTCGGATACGGGGGGAATGCCGGAGGTGGTGAGTCATGGGAAGACGGGGGTTGTCACCCAAGTGAATAATCCCGATTCGATCGCCTGGGGGATTTTGGAAATTCTGAGAAATCCCGACTATTCTCAGATGCTGGTTGAGAATGCCTATGCGGATCTTCAGGTCCGGTTCCGGTGGTCGCAGCTTGCGGTGCAGACGGCTGAAGTGTATGCCCGTGTCATTCAAGAACGATCGCAGGTCGAGTGGTAGCTATGACAAAATTCAAAATTCCTAGTTTTAGTAACCCCGCCTTATTTGAACAGGCCATGACCCATCGATCCTATGCCCATGAAAAAGGAAACGTCGGCGGTGATAATGAGCGGCTGGAATTTTTGGGCGATTGTGTATTGAATTTTGTGAGCGGTGATTTTCTCTATGAGTATTTCCCAGAAAAGGCTGAAGGCGAGTTAACGATGTTGAGGGCGGCGATGGTGAATGAGGCGCAGGTGGCAGCCTTTGCTCAGGCGATCGATCTGGGTTCTCATTTAAAGCTGGGTAAAGGGGCAGAACGCGATCGTGCCCGCGATCGGCCTAGTGTTTTAAGTAGTACCTTTGAGGCGTTGATTGGGGCGTACTATTTAGATTGTGAGGGGGATGTTGAATCGATTCGGATTTATTTAGAGCCAGTGTTTGAGGCGGTGATTCCCACGTTGGCGAATACGGCGGCGCAGGTCAATTACAAAAGTCAATTACAGAACTGGGCACAGGTCAATCATCAACAGACGCCTGAGTATCGAGTCATTGGGAGCAGTGGTCCCGATCATGCCAAGGTGTTCACGGTAGAAGTCTGGGTGGCAAACCAGGCGTTGGGGCGTGCTGAGGGTCAAAGTAAGCAGGTTGCGGAGAAGCTGGCGGCGATGCAGGCACTTAAGGGGATTGCGAGTTAGCTTCGATCGCAATTCTCAACCCTTAAGTCTCTGTTTAAAGGTTTTGATGGCGAGGGGATGATTGTCGATCGCAAGACATTCCTGTAGCAGATCGAGATCGAGCGTTGGGAATAGGCGGGATTGGAGGATGGGTTCGTAACCGCTACGATCGTCTTTGAGAAAATGGAGGGAAATGCGATCGGCTTGCCAAAACCAGACTTCGGGGATTTGGAGTTTTTGGTAGGCGGCGAGTTTGTTTAATCCGCCACTGGTGACGACTATTTCGATGGCTAGATCAGGGATATTGAGCGATCGGGTTTCGGAGTTGCTCTCGATTTCGTAGGAAAGATCGGCTTCGCGGCGAACGTTTTCGAGTTCGTTTTCTAAGGTCATCGATCCGGTCGGCGTATGGTCGATTTCTGCAAATTCTAGAAACGCATCCAGTAATGTAGACAGTCGTTGCTTTACCGTTTCATGCTTTTTCCCAGGCATTCGCCGAATCTCCAACGTGTCATTTAAAAAGGAAAGGCGCACACCGGGGACATCCAGCCAGCGTTCCATCAGCTTGAACTGTTCCCAGGTTAAATCTGGAAAGAGAAGCGGTTCATCAGTGGGACGATCGAGGAGCAACGTCATGGGTTTGAGTAGGGCAGGAGGTTCTTAGCGTTGGATGAAGGTTCTAAACATTGTAGCGATACGAAGGATTCGATGCAGATTATTTACAACCAAAACGTTGAGCTTACGGAATCCAGGGGAAACCTGTTGTTATTACTGCTGTAGATTCCTCAACGCCCTACCCTTATGCTAGACCAGTCCGTCATGACCCGCCAAGACGCCCTCGATCGCCTCCGGGACTTTAACATTCAAGGTGAAGATGTCTATCTCATCGATCTCATTCCGCTGATTGAAATGATCTGGTCTGATGGACAGGCTCAAGCCAGTGAGGTCGGGCTTTTCAAGGATTATTTGAATCAGCATGTCGCCAAAGTCAATCAGATGGCGGGCTACAAAATGTTGACTGTGGAAAAGGCCGAACGGTTCATCAGCCGATTCCTCAAGGAGCGCCCCTCCAGCCAGCTTCTAGAAACCCTCCGATCGCTCATTCCCCCGCTGCGCCTATCCAGTTCAGACAGTGAAGCGAACGAGGAACTCCGATCGTCTTTGCTTCAAGGCTGTCTCGACATTGCCGCGAGTTCTGTCACCCAGTATCCCTACGAGTCGATGGAGCGTTTTTGTAGTTCCGAGAAAAAGTGCTGGTTCGAGATTTTTGAAACCCTCCACGGAACTAGTCAGCCACAGGCGGTTGGGTCTAACTGAGGTCAGGCTTTTGCTGACGCAACGCTGCGCGAACGGCTCCGCTCAGCCTTCGATCGTCGTGCGAGAGTCGCGGGGTGAAAGGGCCAGGGTTCGACTCCGCTCACCCTTCGATCGTCGAGGGCTGAGCGGATCAGATTTTCGTGGGCTGAGCGGAGTCGAAGCCCAAACCCAACCGACCCGATCGTCGTAAAAGAGTCGTAGGATGAGCGGATCGGAACCAACAGTCGCGGGGTGAGCGGAGCCGAACCCCAACTAAAACAACCCAAAAATCTCCGCCGCCGCCCGATCGCACACCCCAGTCTCCCCCAGCCCCGCTTGGACCTCTTGATAATCTCGCAGCACCTTCTCCCGATCGGGACCCTCCAGCAAAGCTAGGGACTCCTGCGCAATCCGATCGGCATTGGCCTCCTCCTGCAACAACTCCGGCACCACCAACCGCATCGGCACCAAATTCACGGGCGAGGCAAAGACAATTTTGACCTTAAGAATATTACGCCCCACCCAAGCCGTGAACTTACTAATCCGGTAAATCACCACCTGCGGCACATTTAACAGCGCCAACTCCAAATTGATCGTCCCAGACTTCGTAATCGCCAAATCCGCCGCCGCGATCGCCGTTTGGCCGTCTTCTTTGGGAATCAGTCTGGCATTGAGACCATAACTTTGAACAGCCGCTTCAATTTCACTGCGATACCGATCGAGCGCCAACGGAATATAAAACTTGGCCTCCGGAACCTGGGCTTGGATCTGTTGGGCCGCTGCAAAAATCTCAGGCATCAAAAACTTTAATTCCTGCTTGCGAGACGCAGGCGAAAGGACGATCGCCTTTTCTTCAGAGGGAATGCCTAAACTAGCTCGGGCCGTTTCCCGGCTGGGTGCTGCCTGAAGCCGATCGACCAACGGATGCCCAATCCACTTCACCGTCGCCCCTTGACGTTCGTAATACCGCGCCTCTTCCGGAAAAATTGCCAATAGCCGATCGGTAATATCGACAATTTGATGGGTGTTGCGATCGTTCATCGACCAGACCCATTCCTGGGGCGCAATGTAATAGACGATCGGCACCTTGGGAAACTGCGATCGGATAAACTTGCCCATGGATAAGTTCGCACCGATGTAATCAATCAAAATCACCAGATCCGGTGGATTGTCCCGAAGCTGCTGCTTGGCATAGCGCTGCATTTTTAACGTCGGGAGAATGTAAGGCACCGCCTCCAGTAACCCGATCGAACTCAACGCAATCGTATTCCCCAACAGCTCAGCCCCCGCCTCCGCCATCCGATCGCCCCCCAGGGCAACAATCTTCAGGTCCAGGTCTTCGGCCTTCGCTCGATTGAGCAACGCCGTCACCAACAGAGAACCTTGAAGATCGCCCGACACTTCCCCGGTACTGATAAAAATCCGCTTCTTCACTTGCACTTATCCTCGACCTGGGATGAGACCCCGTCGTCCTGGAAGTTGAGACAGACGGAGAAATTGACTCAGATGTTTGACATAGTCATTGTCATTGAGACTGTCATGGACCGTTAATGCCTCTAGCTTCTCAAGGGCTTCCGCAAAGGTATGATCCGATCGGTACAACAGCCGAAACGCTTGCTTGAGCGATCGCAACACCTCACCATCCTGAAGCTCACCCACGCCCGCTCGCTTGAGACCGATTAGATTCAACGCTCGGACCCGCGAAGGATTGCCCTCAATCATGGTGTAAGGTGGCACATCCCGATCGATTCGAGTCATTCCGCCCACCATCGACAGCCGCCCAATATGGACAAACTGGTGAACCCCCAAGACGCCACTGATTCTAGCGCCGGATTCCACATGGACGTGACCCGCCATGGCCACGGAATTGGCAATGATGACGTTGTCTTCCAGGATGCAGTTGTGGCCGATATGGGTGTAACCCATAATCAAATTGTTATTGCCGATCATCGTCACTTCATCGCCTTTCGTCGGGCGGTGAACGGTCACATATTCTCGGATTTGGTTGCCATCGCCAATTCGAACTGGACCGACAGAACCGTCGTACTTTAAGTCCTGTGGCTCTAGTCCGATCGCCGCCCCCGGAAAGAGTTGGTTTCGTTCGCCAATGTGGGTATCTCCGTCCAAAACCACATGGGGCGCAATGACCGTGCCTGCGCCGACTTTGACCTTAGGACCAATGACGGCGTAGGGTCCGACTTGTACAGTGGGATGAAGTTCAGCGCCGGAATGAATGACAGCAGTTGGATGAATCAGGGTTGCCATAGAACCTATCGCAGGGTGTGATTGCCTGACAAACATCAGTAGTGAGCCACGGTTCCAAGTCAGTCAAACAGAGGGCATAATGCGCGCTGTTCAACGATTGTTCACACAAGCTGACGATCGTGTAGGCGGGATTGAGTGAATGAGGACGGTGTGTGAGGAGAGGAGGCAATTCCAAAATGAATATAGACATTAGACCACAGAGTCTCTTGCTAAGATGAGTCGCAACGAACTTCACGGTAAAAAATCTACTTCATTGGATGGATTCCATGGAGAAATTACTCGACTAAGGCAAACATTAAGTCTCCCTCGCAAGCAAGCTGACCATCCACCTCAGCACGACCTTTCATCTTCCCAAAACGACGACCCCGCAGGGAAATCAGTTCCACAGTCATGATTAATTGGTCTCCAGGAACGACAGGACGGCGGAATCGCACGTTGTCAATCCCCGCAAACATGAATAGACCGTCCGGAATATCGGGCATTTGTCTGAGCACAACCCCACCGACTTGAGCCATGGCTTCTACCATCAAGACACCCGGCATGATGGGCCGACCGGGAAAGTGTCCTTGAAATTGCGGCTCGTTAAATGTGACATTTTTCAGACCCACGGCCAGTTTGCCAGGGACAAAGTCGATGATCCGATCGACTAGCGCAAAGGGAAACCGATGGGGCAACATCTGATGCACTTCTTCAGCGCTGAAGGTCGTCTTGATCGGGGCCGTATCGGGGGCGGTGTCGGACGCGGGAGCCGTGTCTTCAGGAGCCGGAATGGTGGTAGAGGTCATGGGCGAATCCAATACAGGTTAAAGATCATCATCAAGTCGCAAGTTGCGTTGCGAGCTGGGTATGGAGGCGGTGGCTGGCTTTGTAGGCCAGGTAATGAGCGATCGGCAACTCCCCCACCAAACTCAAATCACCGATTAAGTCTAAAAGTTTATGACGAACGGGTTCATTTGGAAATCTTAGCGGTGGATTAATCCAGCCGTCCGCGCCACAAACCAAGGCGTTGTCTAGGCTGCCGCCTTTGATCAGGCCCGCTGCTCGGAGTTGAGCAATTTGGTGTTCTAGGCCGAAGGTGCGGGCGGGGGCGATCGCTTGGGCGAATGGCTCCACCTCGGGGGACCAGCTATGCCACTGATTCCCGATCGCGGGCAGATCAAAATCAATGCCATAGCTAAAGCGCAAGTCCGGCGACGGTAAGGCCGCTACGAACATATCAGCCTCACGAATCCAAATCGGTTCGGAAAGAACAGGACGATCCTTAGGCTCATCCTGGGGTTCATCCAGAGATTGAATCCCTGCCCTTTCGATCGCCTTGACCCATTCCAGGGCCGATCCATCCAGCAGCGGCAGTTCGCCACCATCGATTTCAATGCGCGCGTCGGTAATCCCTTGACCCCACAGGGCCGCCAAAAGATGCTCCACGGTGCGCACCTTGGCCCGATCGGTGACAAGCTCCGTCGAAAGCATGGTTTGTTGGACGATGGCGATGTCGGCTGGAACCTCTGGGGACTCCGGCAAATCCACTCGCACGAAGACAATCCCTGACTGCGACGGCAAGAGCTTTACCGTCGTCACATCCCCCGAATGTAAGCCCACGCCTTGACAGGTGATGGCCTGTCCCAGGGTGGCTCGCTGGATCAGCTTGCTCATTAGAAGCGCTCACCAATCCCGAAGTGGAATCGGCTCTGACCCCGATCGCCAAATCCATAGTCAATCCGAATCGGACCTAATGGGGATTGGATCCGAACGCCTAGACCGTAGCCAATGCCGCTACCGGGTTTATTCCGAAGTCCAGCGGGATTGCCTTTAATGTCTTTACCCGTTCCAAAATCCGTCCCAGCATCCACAAACAGCGCTCCCGAAATCACGGAGAACACAGGGAATCGGTACTCTAGAGTCGCCTGAAGGAAACTCTTCCCGGCTGCGACATCGCCTTCTTCATAGCCGCGAATGGAGTTACTACCACCAAGCGAAAACGCTTCGTAAGGCGGCAAGGTTCCCAGGGCGGTCCCGGCTTGAATGTTAAAGGCGAAGCTTTGAGGGCAATCGGGCTTTTGGGCTTTGTCACGACAGCCGGGGGAAAGTTTCAACAGTCGGGTGGGGATGTACTGGCTGTAACTCCCGCGCAAACGGTTGAAGAAGATGCTGCCATTCCCCACGGGAATCGACTGCTCTGTCCCGAACCGCAACAAGGATCCGCTAGTGGGTCGCAAAGCGTCATTCCGCAAATCTCTTACGAAACCAAGCTGAACGGTCAGCAAGTCATCTCGGCTAGTTCCACTGGTACTAAGGGCATCACCATTCACGCCTGTGGCGATGTTATACAAACCACTGACCGGATCGCGGCGGAATTGGGGTGCGGACGGATTAATTAAGGTGCCGTTGCCATCCTGGACCCGAATGCTTTGGTACTGGAAACCTAGGGAGCCACTCCAGGGCGATCGTTTAAAGACATCTTTCGAGAGAGGCCGCGCAAAATTCACGCCTAACCCCGTGCGGACGATGTAAGGTACATCCGCATTGGTCCCACCTGTGGAGACGCGAACGGGTTCACCCCCGTCGTAGATCAGAGACAAACTGCGACGACGGAAACCATTGACGGTATAGCTGGTGCGGTACGGGTCGCCTGCAATCCAAGGATCGGAGAAGTTGGCATCGAAAAGCAATTCTCGAACCCCGAGCTGAATTTCTGCGCCGAGTTTTTGGTTATTTCCGCCGAGGTTTTGTTGCTGGTAGCTGACGGTTCCGAAGAGTCCACTGCTGGAACTGACCCCGGCACCCGCTGCGATCGATCCAC